>JBEQSW010000309.1:0-27757 GCA_040348565.1 Myxococcales bacterium
TTACTTACCCTTGCCCTTGGCGGCCTTGCCGGCCTTGCGACGGATGTTCTCGCCGCGGTAGCGGATGCCTTTGCCGCCGTACGGTTCTGGCGGACGAAGATCGCGGATGCTGGCGGCGAGCTGCCCGAGCAGCGCCTTGTCAGCGGAGGTGAGCACGAGCTGCGTGCCCTTGGAGTCGGCCGGAACCACGGCCGTGACGGACGCCGGCACTTCCACGTTGGTGGGGTGCGAGAAGCCGAGCGCGAGCGTGATGACCTTGCCCTTGACCTCGGCGCGATAACCGGTGCCGACGAGCTCGAGCACCTTTTCGTAGCCTTCGGCCGAGCCCTTGACGGCGCTGGCGAACAGCGCGCGCGCCAAGCCTTGCAGGCGAGCGCCGTCACGACCGGGAGCCGAGCTCACGAAGCTGATGGCGTCGCCATCCTTCTTCGCGGTCACTTGGCCCGGGATCGGCACGGACATCTTGCCCTTGGGGCCCTGAACGTCGAGCTTCACGTCGGACACGTGCACGGTCACACCCTTGGGGATGACGACCGCACGCTTGCCGACGCGCGACAGACGAACTTCGGGGGTAGCGGTAGCTGCTGCTGCGTTAGCCATCACCAAACCTCACACAGGAGCTCGCCGCCCACCTTTTGGCGACGCGCTTCTTTGTCGGTCATCAGCCCGTGCGACGTGCTCAGGATCGAGATCCCGAGACCGGACAGCACGCGCGGAATCTGGTCGTGACCCACGTACACGCGACGGCCGGGGCGCGACACGCGACGAATGCCTTGGAAGGCGCTCGTGCGCTCGTTGCTACCCGTGGTCGAGTACTTGAGCACGATGGTCAGCGTTTGATGCTTCTTCGGGCCCCACTCCTCTTGACGGACGTCGGCAACGTAGCCTTCGGCCTTGAGGAGCTCGGCCACGCTCTTCTTGAGCTTGCTGGCGGGAAGCCGGGTCAGCTCGTGGCGTGCCATGGCGGCGTTACGAATACGCCCCAGCAGATCGGCAATCGGATCGGTCATCATGAGATCACCAGCTCGACTTGGTAACGCCCGGAATCTCGCCCTTGAGGGAGAGGAGGCGGAAGCACATACGGCACAGCCCGAAGTCGCGGTAGACCGCGCGTGAACGGCCGCAAACCTTGCAGCGATTCACGATGCGAGTCGAAAACTTCGCGGGACGGTTGACTTTGGCCCACTGGGAAGCGCGTGCCATCGTTAGCTCCTGAACGGCATGCCGAGGTTGGCGAGGAGCTCTTTGGCTTCCTCGTCGGTGTCGGCGGTTGTGACGAAGGTGATGTTCATGCCCTTGATCTTCTCGACCTTGTCGAAGTCGATCTCGGGGAAAACGATTTGTTCTTTGAGGCCGAGCGTGTAGTTGCCCGCGCCGTCGAATGCCTTGGGGCTGGTTCCGCGGAAGTCGCGAACACGCGGCAAGCTCAGGGTGACCAGGCGGTCCATGAACTCCCACATGCGCTCGCGGCGCAGCGTGACCTTGGCGCCGATCGGCATCCCTTCACGCAGCTTGAAAGTCGCGATCGACTTCTTGGCTTTCGTGACGACCGGCTTCTGACCGGTGATCTGCGTCAGCTCGCCGACGGCAGCGTCGACCAGCTTGGGGTTCCCGACGGCTTCGCCGAGACCCATGTTGAGGACGATGCTCTTCAGGCGCGGGACCTGCATCACGTTGGTGTAGCCAAAGCGCTTCATCAGCGCCGGGACGACTTCCTTCGTGTACTTCTCGCGGAGCCGCGGATTGACGTCGGTTTCGGACATGGCTCAGCTCTCCTTCGCGACGGCCAGCACCGCGCCGCTCTTGGCGATGCGCTGCTTCTTGTCGCCTTCGACCTTGGCGCGAACGCGGGTCGGCTTGCCGGATTCGGGATCGACCGGCATGACGTGCGAGATGGGCAGAGGAGCTTCGACCTGCAAGATGCCGCCGCCGCGTTGCGGGGTGGCCTTGAGGTGACGCTTCACGGTGTTGACGCCTTCGACGACGACGCGACCCTTGTCCAAGAGCAATTTCGCGACCTTGCCGCGCTTGCCCTTGTCGTTGCCGCGGACGACGATGACTTCCGTGCCGACTACGAGGCGGTTCATCACAGCACCTCCGGCGCCAGCGAGATGATCTTCATGAACTTCTTGGAGCGGAGCTCGCGAGCGACCGGTCCAAAGATGCGCGTGCCGACCGGCTCCGACTGGGCGTTGATCAAGACGGCGCTGTTGTCGTCGAACTTGATGTAGCTGCCGTCGGCGCGGCGACACTCACGGGCGGTGCGAACGACGACGGCCTTGGCCGTATCGCCCTTCTTCACCTTGCTGCCCGGCAGAGCCTCTTTGATGGCGACGACGATGATGTCACCGAGGTGCGCGTAGCGACGGCGCGAGCCGCCCAGCACCTTGATGCACTGGACGCGCTTGGCGCCCGAGTTATCGGCGACGTCGAGGAAGGATAGGGTCTGGATCATTTGAGGCCGAGCTCCGAGGCAGGGCGGTTGATCAGACGAGTCACGATGAAGCGCTTCTCAGCGGACAACGGACGGTGCTCCTGAATTTCGACGCGATCGCCAGTCTTGTACTGGTTGGTCTCGTCGTGAGCCTTGTACTTCTTCTTCACGCGCACGTACTTTTTGTACATGGTGTCGCGCTTGAAGCGCACGACCTCGACCACCACCGTCTTGTTCATCTTGTCGCTGGAGACGCGACCGATGAGCTTGCGGCGATAGACGGGCGAACCCTTGTTGGCTTCCGTCTCGCTCACGACTTGGCTCCTTTGGCGGCACGCTCGCTGAGCAGGAGCTCGATGCGCGCGATGTCCTTGCGGGTCTTGTTGATCAAGCTCGTGTCGTCGAGCTGACCCGTGAAGTTCTTCATCTTGTGAGAGAACAGGTCCTTGGACATCGTCGCCTTGAGCTCGGCGAGATCTTCGGTGGTCCGCTCACGCAGGTCCTTGGCTTTCATCACAGTGCACTCCGAACCAGGAACTTGGTGTCGAGCGGCAACTTGCTGGCCGCGAGCTTGAACGCCTGACGCGCATCCGCTTCCGGAACGCCGGCGATCTCGAACAGAACCTTGCCGGGCTTGACGACCGCGACCCAGCCTTCGACGCCGCCTTTGCCGGAGCCCATGCGGACTTCGAGCGGCTTCTTGGTGATGGGCTTGTCCGGGAACACGCGGATCCAGAGCTTGCCGGCGCGCTTCACGTGACGCTGAATGGCCATACGACCAGCCTCGATTTGACGCGAGGTGACCAGGCAGTGATCGACCGCTTGCAGCGCGAAGTCGCCGAACGACACGTCGGAGCCCTTCCAGGCTACGCCGCGGTTCTTGCCCTTCTGCTGCTTACGAAACTTGGTGCGCTTAGGTTGAAGCATGACGCATCACTCGGGGATCCGGCGGGCCTTGCGCTGCAAGACTTCGCCTTTGAAAATCCAGACCTTGATACCGATGGTGCCGTAGGTCGTACGGGCTTCGGCCTGGCCGAAGTCGACGTCGGCGCGCAACGTGTGCAGCGGGACGCGACCTTCGCGGTACGTCTCGACGCGGGCGATTTCGGAGCCGCCCAAGCGACCGGCGCAGCGAACGCGCATGCCCTTGGCGCCGAACTTCATCGCCGTCTGCAGCGCCTTCTTCATGGCGCGGCGGAAGGCAATGCGACGCTCGAGCTGGGTCGCGATGTTCTCGGCCACGAGCTGCGCGTTGGTCTCGGCCTTGCGCACCTCTTGGACGTCGATGAACACCTCGTTGTCGGTGAACGACTGCACGCCGGCGAACTTGGTCTCACCCTTGGCGGCGGTGGCCAGGTTGCCCACCTTGAGGATCTCGATGCCCTTGCCGCCCTTGCCGATCACCATACCCGGACGAGCCGTGTACACGATGATCTTGGCTTTGTTGGCGGCGCGCTCGACCTCTACGGAGGCGACGTTGGCGTTGTAGAGGTACTCCTTGACGGCCCGCTTGATGCGGATGTCTTGGTGCAGCCAGGTTTGGTACTGCTTGTCCTCGTACCACTTGCTGGTCCAGGTCTTGATGACACCTAGACGAAAGCCATACGGATGAGTCTTTTGTCCCATGGTTGGTTCTCGGCTGCAGCTGTCAGCGCGCCTAGCGCTGGTCCAGCTCGATGTTGATGTGCGTCACGCCCTTCTGGATTTGGGTCGCGCGACCTTGAGCGCGCGGCCGCCAGCGGCGGAGGTGCGAGTTCGGACCCTTGTCGGCCGAGGCACGGCTCACGTAGAGCGTGTCGACGTCGATGCTGGGATTCTTCTGCTGCGCGTTGGCGAGCGCGCTCGCCAGCAGCTTCTTCACGAAAGGCGCACCGGCCTTGTAGGTGAAGTCGAGGATTTGCAGAGCCTCGCTTGCGTCCCGTCCCCGGATCAGGTCAACGATCATGCGCGCCTTGCGCGGACTGATCCTCTGATAATTGGCTTTGGCGTTGCTAATCATGGCGACAGTTTCTCCGTGAGACTTGTCGACCCCCGGAGCGTCGATCATCGGCGCTCCGACAACCTCCACCGGGGGCCGCGACTCTAAGGTCACTCCGTGAGGAGCGACCCGCCGCGCGCCGCCCCGAGGGGGCTGGCGAAGCCCACCATCGAGGTGGGCCAGCTAAGGGGACGCGCTTCGTAGCAAAGCCCCCCTCGCTAGGCAAGGGTTTGGCGTCGCTTTCGGCACGATTCTTTCCATGGGCTGGTCAGGAGAACAGTGCCACGGTCATGGAAGGATGGTCGTGAGGCGCATATTCCAGGTGCCGGGTTGGCTGGCCCCACTAATAGTGAGCGGCAGCACCCCGGGGGTCGCGTACTGGTACATGGTGCCGAGCGGATCCGCGAAGCTGAGGGGCGCGGTCAACCCATCGTTCCGGTACGCGAAGAAGGAGGAACCGGCCTGAAAGGCGATAACGTAGTACTTTCCGGCAGTTAGCGTCGTGCTGATGGGGCCGCTGCTTTGGAAGCCGGTCCCGGTGCCGGTGGTGATCATGTCGAACACCGGCGCGTAGGGGCCTCCCTCGACCGCGCTCGCGTAAACGGCCCAGTGCAGCGACACGCCGGTCGCATCCGTCGATGAGTCGAGCTCGATCTTGGTGAGCTTGCGCGTGGTTCGTACGTAAACGACGTCCCCATGCAAGGAGTCGCCGGAGGCGTAAGCCTGGTCCGACTGATCGCCCAGGGTGTCGACGGCCGAGGCGGCGCAGCCGCTGAGTGAGCAGAGCTTGTTCGAGGCGGCGCAGCTGATGGGCGAATCGATGTAGCCGGAGCCGAGGGCGTCACAGGTGCCGTAGCTCTCGCCGTCGCAGCCCTTGCTGCCGGTGGTGCAGACCTTGGGCTGGCAGCTGGCCTCCGTCGCGCTGTCGGCCCGACAAAACTGGTCGGCAAAGCAGTAGGTGAGCTGGCTGAAGCTCAGGCCGAGGCCGTCGCAGGCCTGCACGTGCCCACCCTGGCAGAAGGTACTGTAGGGGGTGCAGACCTGGGCTTTGCACTGGCCGGCGTCGCACACCTTGTTGGCGGCGCACGCGGTGCCGGCGCCGTTGGGACCAGAGCCGTCGGCCTTGCAGGTCGCCACGTGCGCGACGTCCGCGCACACCGGTTGGCCCGCGGTACATACGTCGGCCAGGCAATACCAGTAGCCGGGGCTGCAGTAGGTGTCGGCGGCGCAGGTGTCGGTAGCGCTGCTGGCGGTGCCGAGCTCGTTGCAGACGTTGGGGTTGCCGGACTTGCAGAAGTACTGGGAGGGCTCGCAGAGCTTGGCCTTGCAGCTGCCGGCGTCGCAGATCTTGCTGGTGAGCGAGCAGTCGGTGCCGCCGGTTTCCCAGGTCGAGCCGTCGGCTTTGCAGGTGGTGGCGACGGTGCCGTTGCAGCCGGGCGCGCCGGGCGTGCACGCCTGGTACTTGCAATAGCCGTCGAGGGCGTCGCAATACAGACCGTCACCGCAATACTGGTAGACGGTGGACGCGGTGCCGTCCGAGTTGCAATACACGGAGTTGCCGGAGGCGTCGCAGAAGCGGGTGAACGGCTCGCAAACTTTGGGGGCGCAGATTGCCCCTGCGTAGCCTTGGCACACCGCGTTGGCTCCACAGTCTTGCCCAGCGTCGACGGGACCCGTGCCCTGCGCGTTGCAGGTCTTCAGCTGGTTCAGCTCGCAGTAGGTTTTGCCCTTGGCGCAAGGGTCGCTAAAGCAACCGGCGCTACTGCCGTGCTTCTCGCAGTGCTTTAAATAGTCGTAGCCGCCCTGCCCGCCCGCGCCGCTCTCGTCGGGGTGCTCGCACAGCGCGGCCAAGGTCGTCGCGGTGCCGTTGTCGTTGCAGTTGTAGACGTTGCCGTCGTCACCGCAATACTGGTCGGACGGATCGCACACCAGCGGCAGGCAACCGCCCGAATCGCAGACCTCGTTGACTTTGCAGGCCTTGCCTGGGTCGTAGCCGGAACCAAGCTCGTTGCAGACGCTGGGGACGTTGTCGACGCAGGCCGGAGCCTTGGGCACGCAAACCTGCAATTTGCAGGACTTGGCGTCGGCATCGCAGAACTGGCCGAACGAGCACGCGGTCAGGCTCTCGCTCGTGCCGTTGGCCGAGCAGGTGTGAAGAATATTGGTCTTGTCGTCGCAGCGGGCCGTCCCCGGCTCGCAGACGATGTCGACGCACTGCGTGCCGACGCAAGCTTGGTCGGCGGCGGCGCAGTCTTCGGTGGTGACGGACAGGCCGTCTTTCGCGCAGGTTTCGAGCGCGCCTTCGGCGTTGCAGCGGCTCATGCCCGGAGTGCAAATCCAGTCGCTACAAGCGGCATGGCCCGGCTCGCCCTCGCAGGCCGCCCCTTTGCCGCAATACAACGGCACGACGCGCTCTCCGCTGGCGTTGCACACCTGAATGGCCTGCCCGGCGGGCTCACACGTCCCGGCGCCGGCCACGCAAACGTCGAGCGCACAGCGGCCCCCGGCGCAATGCCGGCTTTCGGCGCAATCGCTGGAAGTCACGCACTCCAGGCACAGGTCGAGCGACGGATCGCAGCGCAGACCGGCGCCGCAGTCGGCGTCGTTGGAGCACGTCTGCCGACAGCTTTGGTCCACACAGGTTTCGCCGGCGGCGCAGTCGCCCTGCCCCAGGCACTCCACGCAGGTGGCGTGGGCGAGGTCACAGACGGTGCCGGGCCGACAGCCTTTGGCGTCGCTACAGCTGCTGGCAGGCTGACAGGCGCCGCTCACGCAGGTCGTGCCCGCCGCGCAGTCAGTCTGTTTCAGGCAATCGACGCAGACCTGCGCGCCCAGGTCGCAGTGCTGGCCGTCCGCGCAGGCTTGGTCACTGGTGCACGGTTGGGTAACGCGGCAGCTGCCACCTAGGCACTCTTGCCCTTCGTCGCATTGCGACGAAGCACGACAGTCGACGCAACCCCGAAACGGGTCACACACGCCGCTTTTGCAATCTTTGTCCGCCCGGCAAACGGACGTGCCGTTGCTGGGAGAAGGACCGTTGCTGCTGCACGCCGCCAGCACCGCCAGCGTAAGCCCGACCACCACCGCTAAAATTCGTCGCATTCGTAACCCCAAGCCAATGACCAAACTGGTGACAGCTTGTACACCACACGGGTGAGTCCTGACGAGCCCTGAAGGCTCAATAGCCTTGTCCGAAAGCGCACGAGCTGATAACGCTGGCCCCTCATGGCTAGGTTCGGGCGTCGCGCGGGGTGTGTCGGGTTCCTTCTGTTGTCGTGGCTCGCGGGCTGCAACAACGGGGACGACAGCAGCAGTCCCGAAACCTCACGACCCAGCGCCGGCGGGGGCGCAACCAGCGTCGCAGTCCTGGAGCAAGGCGTCGGGCGCGTGCTGGTGGTCGGCGAAAGCGGCAAGGTCGAGAATTTCGAGCGCGAATATCGAGGCTTGGCCCACCCCGGCCAGTCCGATGCCGATCTGGTGCGCTGCGAGGTGTCGTCGAGCTCGGAGGGCTATGTCGTCAGCATCGAAGCCGCCCAAGGTAGCTCGTCCACGCTGCAGCTCGCGGCGCACCTGGCGGTGCCGAGCTTGGGTCCGGCAACGTTCGAAATCACGCCCGACGACGCCGACGAAAACGCGGTGCGGGTCCGGCTCGGCGAGGGCAAGGGCGCCAACTACTACGAGTACCAGCTCGACGGCAGCGAAGACCCGATCAGTCTGTGTAGCGTCGGGTTCACCACCTTCGATCGCAACGGCATCGTCGGCATCGCCGCTTGCCGGCGGCTGGGCGCCACCTCGTCGTCGCTCGACGCCACCGCCCAAGGCGGCGACAGCGGCAGCGGGTCGGGCTCGGCCAGCGTCACCTTCGATTTTTCGTGTCCGTTCGAGACGTTGGCGGCGCCCGGCGGCGGTGGCAGCACCAGCAGCGGCACCGGGGGCAAGCCCAGCGGCGCCGGTGGCACCGGGCACGCCGGGGCCACGCCCGGCGGCAGCGGCAACGTCGGCGGCAGCGGGGTCGTCGAAAAGCACTGCGTCGGCGTGACCACCCCCTGTACGCTGCGCGACAGCGTGACTTGCGAGCTGGGCAACGGCTGCACGCTCGACGAAGGCTGCTCGGGCTTTTCGGAGTCCTGTTACGGGCAAATCGGCGTCTACACCTGCACCGCCATCCAAGGCTGTCTCTGGGCTTCGTCCAGCCAGAGCTGCATCGGCTCGGCGTGGTCGTGCTCGTCGTTTTCGGGTTCGTTCAGCTGCACCGACCAGCCCGGCTGCAGCTGGCGCTCCGACTGCACGGGGGTTGCCCCGCTTTGCTCGAGTCTCACCGAGTTTACGTGCGCGCTCGAATCGGGCTGCCGCTGGGAGTAGCCGGCCGCGCTTGCGCCCACCCGCGCGGATAACCCTCATTCGCGGCGATCGTCGGGTTCGTTAGGTCGCTTGCTTCTCACCCTTGCCTCGCCTGGCACACCGGATTCCGTCTGCACGCCAGCTGCTGCGCTAGACTCGCGGGGGCATGCGTATCAACGAGCGTCGGCTGCTGGTGGTGTCGCAACTGCTGGTGGCGGCAAGCTTGGTCGGCTGCGGTAGTGGTGGAAAGACGCAGACGATGTCGCCGGTCGGTGCCGCGGGCAGCACCGTGACCGGAGGGGCGTCGGCGAACGCGGGCGCATCGTCGGCAGGCTCCGCGAGCAAAGCCGGTGATGCCGCAATGAGCGGCGGCGCCGCGGCGACGGCGGGCAGCGCGGGAACCGCGACGACGGCGGGTGGCGCGGGCAGCGGCGGGGTGAGCGCGCAGGCAGGCAGCGCCGGCACGTCGGGGCAGCCCTCGGGCGGCTCGTCACCGTCGGCGTTCATGCTCGGCGCCGACATCTCGAGCGCCACCGAGAGCTCGCTCACTTATCGCGACGTCGACGGCAGCACCAAGCCGCTGTTGGACGTGCTGAAGAACCACGGGTTCAACTACATCCGGCTGAAGACCTTCGTCGATCCGAACGCTCCTTATGGGTACTCGTCGTCGGCCAACGGTTGCCAAGGCTTGGCCGAATCGTTCGGCGATCGCGATCACGTGATTGCGGCCGGCAAGAAGGCAAAACAAGCCGGCATGGGCTTCCTGCTGGACCTTCACTACAGCGACACGTGGGCGGACCCCGGCAATCAGATCATTCCGCAAATTTGGCGCAGCGCCCCCACCATCAACGATCTGGCGGCGCTCATGAAAGCGTACACGACCGACATCGTGAGCAAGGCCATCGCGGCGGGGGCGCGCCCCGACATGATCCAGATCGGGAACGAAATCACGGCCGGGCTGCTGAAGGACGTCCCCGGTGCGAGCACCGACTGTTGGGGGAACAACCCCGACCCGGCGCCCTTCGGCGGCAGCACCAGCAAGTGGGACGACCTAGCGACGCTGCTGAAGGCCGGCATTCAGGCCGTGCGCGAAGTGGACCCGACGATCAAGGTCATGCTGCACATCGAGAACACCGACGACTTGGCGGGAGTGCGTTGGTGGGTGGACAACGCGCAGTCGCGCGGAGTGAGCTTCGACGTGCTCGGCCTGTCTTGCTACGTCGCGTACCAGGGGCAGCCGACGGTGTGGAAAGCCACGCTCGACGACTTGGTCGTGCGCTATCCGACGTTGAAGTTCGCGATCGCCGAGTACAACCCCGAACGCAGCCAGGCCAACCTGATCGTGAAGCAACTGCCCGATCAGCGCGGCTTGGGCACGTTCTTTTGGGAGCCGACGCGCACCGGAGACTGGGGCACCGCGCTGTTCGAATTCAACGGCAACACCGCCTCGGCCAGCTCGGCCGATTTCGCAGAGTTCGACAAGCTACGTCCTCAACTCGGACTGTAAAGAACGCGTGTAGCAGCTCCTCCCCGCACGTGGTCGCAAGTACCACTCTAGGCTCCACGCGCGCCGACATCACTCTACGGAGTGATGACTGACCTTGAGCCAGCGTCAGATGTCGTGTTACGGTGATTCTTTCTCGGCAGTGAGCGCGCGCGGCGATCACGGTCGAGCGTCGGGGGCAAACAAAGGAGCAGGGTATGTCGAAAGCGAAAGCACTTGGCTCATCGGTTCTGGCGTGCACGGCGGTCCTGTTGGGCCAAGCACAGGCACAGGCCGCGCCCGCCCCGCCGGCCCTCGTCAACCCGTCTTTCGAGCAAGACGGAACGGGGGTCGCAGCTCCGAGCGGCTGGGTGAGCAAGGGCTCCGTCAACGCAGATTTCAGTGAATGGGGCGGGCACAACGGCGGGTTCAAGCTCTCGCACTGGAGCTCGGATGCGTTCTCGGTCGACACCCAGCAAACGCTGAGCAAGCTGCGACCGGGTTGGTACACCCTGCGCGGCTTCGTCAAGCGCAGCCCTGGTCCCAACAACAGCTACCTGGAGCTCGCGTGCGGCCGCCGCAGCGAGCGCGTGTATCTACCGGTGGCCTGGGCAGATCAATGGCTCGAGGTGGCCGTGTCGGTCAACGCCAGCGATCGTTCGTGCACCGTCACCCTGCATACGGACGCTCCCGGCGGCGAATGGACCAACTTCGACGACATTCAGCTGGTACCCGGCAAGGTAGAGCTGCAGGTGCTGGGCGCCGACGTGTCCAGCTTGGCCAAATCCGAGGATTTCGGCGGTCGATACTACGACGACGAGCGCAACGGCCGCCGCTGCTCGAAGGACGACTCCGCGCTGGAAATTCTCGAGCGACACGGCGCTTCTCACGTGAGGCTCCGCGTCTGGGTCGACCCCGCCGATGGCTATCACGATCTGCACGAAGCGCACGAGATGGCGCGCCGCGCGCGCGCCGCGGGCCTGTCGGTGTTCGGTGATCTGCACTACTCCGACACCTGGGCCGACCCGAGTCACCAAGCCAAGCCGGCGGCGTGGGCCAGCTACACCGTACCCGAGCTGGAAATGGCCGTGTACGATCACACCCTCGAGGCGTGTCGCGCCATGACCGTCCACGGCAAGGGGCCGGACTTGATGCAAGTCGGCAACGAGCTGAACTCGGGCATGCTTTGGCCCGACGGGCACACCTGGGATCCGCCGAACTGGGACAACCTCGCGCGCTTCCTCACCGCCGGATACAAGGCGGTCAAGGCTTGCTCCCCCAAGACCAAAGTCGTCATCCACCTCGCCAACGGCGGTGACAACGGCTTGTATCGCTGGTGGTTCGACAACATCACGTCGCGTGGAGTTCCGTTCGACGTGATCGGCCTCTCGTACTACGGCTACTGGCACGGCTCGTTGGGCGATCTGCAGTACAACTTGAACGACGTGTCCGCGCGCTACGGCAAGGACGTGCTGGTGGCCGAGACGGCTTACCCGTTCACGCTTGGCTTCGTGGACTCGCAGAGCAACGCCATTGGCCTGGAGAGCCAGCTGGTCTCCGGTTATCCGGCGACGCCGGCGGGTCAGGCTCGCAACTTCAGGGACGTGCTGTCGATCGTGCGCGCCGTGCCAAACGGCCGCGGGCTCGGCGCCTTCTATTGGGACGCCACCTGGACCGCGGTGCCCGGCAACGGTTGGGATCCCACCGACCCGACCAGCGGCGACACCTGGGAGAATCAGGCTCTATTCGACTTCGATTCCAAAGCCCTACCGGCGATGAGTGAATTCAAGCCGTGAGCCCGCGAGGCACTACGCCCGGCGGCTAGCGCGCGGCCGGGTACCTGCGGGCGCGCGTGGCTTACGGCCAGCGCGCCCGGCTGCCTCGGCTCAGGGCGTCCACTTCACGTTCGGATTTACGTGCCCGGTCCAGTCGAAGACGGCCAGGCTGTCCCAGCCGTCGCCGCTGCCGTTGATGTTCGCCGGGTCCCAGCCGTTGCCGGAGACGGCGTACCAAGTGGGCTCCCAGTAGAAGACGCCGGAGGCACCGCCCGAACGTGCAGCGTCCTGAACGGCTTTGAACTCCGCGGCTTGGCCGGCCCAGGTCGCCGGATAGCCCGCGCACGGCTCGTTGCCAGACACGGAATTACCAGTGCCGTCAGCGTTCGACGCGGTGAACGGGTAAGCGGTCTCGACGATGACCACGGGCTTGCCATAGCGCGACTTCGCGTCGGCGACGACCGAGCTCATGTTCGACAGCGAGCCGTGCCAGAAGCAGTAATAAGAGAACGCGGTTACGTCCCAGCTCACGCCCTGATTCTTGATGCCGTCGTAGAACCAGCGCGCGTTGGTCATGCTGTTCGCGTCGGCGGTATGAATGAACACCTGCGTGCCGGCGTTCACGGCCTTGGCGGCGTTGTAGCCAGACTTGAGCAGCGACGCGAGGTTCGCAAAGCTGTTGTTCGTGACCTTGCCCTCGTTCCACAAGAGTCCGGTGTTGATCTCGTTGCCGATCTGCACCGCGTCCGGCGTGGTGCCCTGGGCCTTCAGGCTGTTGCACACGTCGTAGGTGTAGTTGTAGACGTCCGTTTGCAGCTGGCTCAACGTGTGGCCATTCCAAGCGGCGGGCTTGTTCTGCGCGTTCGGGTCGGCCCAGGTGTCGGAGTAGTGGAAATCGATGAGCAGCTTCAAGCCCTTGGCTTTGACGATCTTGGCGTAGGCCAGCACCTTGGCCTTGTTGTTGTAGCCGCTGGCGGGGTTGTTCCAGATGCGCAGACGCACGTAGTTGACGCCCGCTCCCTTCAAGATGTCGACCGGGTCTCTCTTCACGTTGCTGGCGTCGTAGTAAGCCGCCCCGAGATCGAGGGCGCGTTGGACGGTGGAGACGTCGGCGCCTAGCATGCTCATGGTCAGCGCTTCGCTGGTGGAGCTCAGGTTGCCTTCGTCCGCTACGACGTCGGCGCTGCTGCCGCTGCAAGCGAGCAAAGACGCCGCAACCCCGAGCAAGAGGCCACTACGAACCAGGGTGGATTGGAGCATGCAGGTTGGTCCTCCGACTGGGAAAGGTGAGCGAGCCGAACCCGCGACTGTATGTCGCGCGCGCGCACTTTTCCATCACCCATCAGAGTGATGGCACGATCTCGGTCGCGCTCGCAGGCTCTCCCACATTACTCACATCGGCTCTCACCTCGGCGCGGGTCGCTGGCGCTTCGCGTTGACGAAGCCGACTTAAATCCCGAGCTGCGAACGCAGCGCGTCGAACTCCGCAAAATCACTGGCGTTGGCCGTCGCGGTGGTGCCCTCGATGTCGAAAAGCGGGTTGCCCCAGCTGCCGCCGCGCGTGGGCTCCCAAAAGAACGTGCCCACGCCGCGCCCGTCGGGCAGCGCGCGCACCATGCGATTGGCGCGGGTGCGCTCGGGGTTGTACTCGGCGATCGCGAACTTCAGCGACGGATAGCGCGTTGCCAAATCCCCCAACGTTGCCTGCCACACCGCGGGCTGGCCCTGGTAGGCCACGTAACAAGACAACCCCAGCACGTCGAAGCTCACCCCGCGCGCGAGCGCGCTGTCCACCCACCAACGAACACCGTTCACGTCATTGGTGTTTTCGATGTGGAGCATGATTTCGATCGTCGGATCGACCTCGCGCACGGCGGCGATACCGGCCTTGAGCAGAGTGGCAAAGTCATCCCACTTGGCAGCGCTGCCCCCGAACGGCGCGTCGTCGGGGTCGTTCCCGTAACAATCCGTGTTGGGGCCTGGCACATGCTTCAAAATTCCGCCCGTGATCTCGTTGCCGATTTGCACCATGTCCGGTCGGGCGCCGGCGTCGACGGCGGTCTGAATGACGTCCTTGGTGTACGCCTTCATCAAGGCTGCAAGCTGGGCAACGGAGGTGGCGCCACGCCACGCCTGGGGAATGATCTGATTGCCCGGATCCGCCCAGACGTCGCTGTAGTGAAAGTCGATCAAGAAGCCCATGCCGGCCTGCTTGATCTGCTTGCCGAAGGCGACGACGTGGTCGCGATCGCCGTATGGCTCGGGCAGCCCGGGGCAGCCGTTGGCCGAGGAGGCGTAGCCGTACGGCGCGCTCGGGTCGACGAAGGTCTTGAGCCGCGCGTAGTTGAAGCCGTGGTTCTTGAGCACGTCGAGCAGCGGCATTTCCGTGCCGTCGACGTCGCGATACGTCAGGTCCAACTCCTGCGTGCTGGAGATGTCGGCGCCGAGCGCGAAGGGGCCGCCAAACGCGCCCGCTTCTCCGCCGCTGCCGGCAAGCCCGCTCGGGCTACCGGCGGCACCCCCAGGGCCGCTTTCCGACACGCCGCCCGCGCCTCCGGCGCCCCCCGCGCCCGCGCCGCCGTCACTCGCGAGTACGCCCCCGTTCCCGCTCTCGGCCGGGCTACCGCTCTCTCCGGCGGCCGCCGCACCACCGATCGAATTGCCACCGGCCCACGCAACGTGGTGCGAACCGCCGTCGCCATCGGAGCAAGCAGCGAGGCTTGTTGCCACACCGATCGCCGTACCGCATGCCAGCGCCGCGAAGCGGTTGCGCCGCTTCATATGTAAGTCCCCAGCGTCAGGCTCAAGACATCATCCAGATTAATTGGAGCAACGCAGCCCGACTGGCCGACACGCGTTTGCAACGTGTGCTGACTCAGCATCTCGCTTGCAGACCAGAAACGCAAGTGCGCAACCACACGCCCTCTCCCTCGAGGGTGATGATGTCGGCAGAGCGCGCAGCGTCTAAGCCCATTGTCTCGCACATCAACTTACGTACGTCCGGAGACGGCCGAGCAGAAATGATTGGTGCTTGGAACCTACTCATTTGTATCTGTAGTTAGACGCCAAAGTGGTGGAGCCGCAGTTCTTGACGGCGTAGACGACGTCCTCCACTCTTCCTGATTAACTCCATGCGCTCTCCTTCACTTCGAGAACGTGCTGCATACGCGCGGCCGAACGAGTCCTTAAGGTTCGGCGGGCGCGCAAGTCGCGTGCTGGCGATCGCGGCCGCTTGCGCAAGCTGGCTCACGTGTCGACCGGCCAGCGCGGACACGCAAGCGTGCGTGACGTCGCACGCTTCCGGTCAGCGCGAAGCAAAAGCGGGTCGGCTCAAGCTCGCCAGCGAGCTCTTCACCGCCTGCGGCTCGGACTCGGCTTGTCCCGAGCAGCTGCGCGCAGAGTGTACCGAGCTCTTGGAGAAGACGCGCGCGGCGACGCCCTCGGTCATCCTGTCCGTGCTCGACGAGAAGGGCGGCGACGTCAGCGCCGTGAAGGTGTTCTCGACCGACGAGCTGATCGCCGACGGGCTGGACGGGCGTGCGTTGGCGCTCGACCCCGGCAAGCACCGCCTACGCTTCCTGCTGCCGTGGGGCGACGTCCTCAGCAGTGACGTCCTGATCCGCGAAGGCGAAAAGAACCGCCTCATTCAAGTAAAAATCGAGCCGAAAGCGCCGAAAGACGCGCCCGCTGCCCCCGCCGCGGCGCCGCCCCCGGCGCCGGTCACACCGCCGCCCGCGCCGCCCCTTGCATCCCCGCCGGTCGGCGCTTGGGTCGCGACGGGCGTGGCCGTCGCCGGCGCAGGCGTATTCGGAACGTTCGCCTTCTTGGGCAGCCGGCAGAAAGCCGACCTCGACGAGTGCGCCCCCGCTTGCCCTCGCTCGCTCGAGGACACGCGCGACAAGCTCAAGACGTCCTACTTGATCGCAGACATCGGTCTCGGCGCGGCGGTGGTGTCGAGCGCGGTGGCCATCTACTTGTTCGCGTCGCATGGCTCGAGCGAGAACGCCCAGCCGAGCGCGGCGCGCGGTTGGTTGCATTGGAATGCAGGCCTCGCGGCTGGCCCTCGAGGAGCCGGCTTCGCCCTCTCAGGTGACTTCCGCTGAACGTGCAAATGGGGTCTTCTTTCGAACCCGCGGCGGCAAGCCCAGAATTGCCATTTTCGGCCGAGGGCTATCGACCGCTCTTCGAGCTCGGTCGCGGCGGCATGGCGCGCGTGTACTTGGCAGAGCGGGTCGCCAACGGCTTGCGCAAGCTGGTGGTGCTGAAGGTGCTCGACCCAGCGCTGGTAGCTTCGCCCGAAATGCGCAGCTCGTTTCATCGGGAAGCGGTGCTGTGCGCGCGCTTGAATCACCCGAACATCGTGCAGGTGTTCGAGGTGCACGACGACGCGACCGCCCCGATGATGGTCATGGAGTACGTGGAGGGCATCACGCTCTCGCAGCTTTTGACCCGTTGCGATGGGCGGCTGCCCATTCGCCTGCACGTGCACATCATCATCCAAGCGCTGGCCGGGCTGCACTACTTCCACGAGCTCCAGACCGACGAGGGCGAAGCGGAAGCACCCGTGCATCGCGACGTGTCACCGCAAAACATCATGGTGATGCACGAGGGCGCGGTGAAGGTGCTCGATTTCGGCATCGCCAAGGTGCAAGGCGTAGCGCCGGAAGACACGACCAAAGCCGGTGTCATCAAGGGCAAGCTGTCGTACATGCCCGCCGAGCAGCTGTCGGGCGATCAAGACATCGATCGCCGTGCCGACGTCTTCGCCGCGGGCGTCATGCTCTGGGAGTGCTTTGCTCGCCAGCGTATGTGGCAGGGCTACTCGCAGCACGAGACCGTCACCGCGCTGGTGTCCGGCAAGATCCCCTCCATTCGTGAGGCGTGTCCGTGGATCTCCAGCACCTGGGAGCAGATCATCATGCGCGCGGTCGCGGGCAAGCGAGAAGACCGCTACCCGACGGCGCTGGATCTCCAGGTCGATATGGAGAACAACCTCGCCGAGCTCGGGGGCGTGGTGCAACAGCGCGAGCTGGCGACTTTCATGAAGACCGAGTTCGCCGACATGCGCAGCGAGCGCCGGCGTTTGGTCGAAAGCGAGGCTCGGAAGGCACCGGTCGCGCTCACGGCCGTGCTGCAGCAGAACAGCGGGGTTCGTGCGCTGTCGATGACCCCGTCGGGCCGCAGCACCAGCTTGCAGGAGCTGGAAAGCGAAGCTCGCAGCCGAAAACGCGGGCCCTGGGTCGCCGTGCTGGGCCTGGCCGGCGCCATCGCGCTCGGCGTCGGGCTCAAGGCGCGCTTCGATGCCTTCACCGCGCCAGCTGCCACTTCCGAACCCAAAGCTCAGGCGCCCAAGCTCGTGACCCTGTCCGTCGCGGCCTGGCCGGTCGAAGCCAACGTGGTCGTGGATGGCCAGCCCGTTGGCAGCAACCCCTGGAGCCAACGCTACCCCGTCAGCCCGCGCAAGTTGCACGTCGAAGTGACGGCGCCAGGTCATAGCTCCTTTGCCCAAGACGTCAGCCTCGAGACCGACGCCAACCTGTCGGTGCGGTTGGAAGCGGTGCCACCCGCTGCGGCCTCCGCCGAGCCGCCCATTGCCGCGTCGACTCCAACCGGGCGCCCGAGCAAACCCGTGAAGGGCAGGCACGTAGTGTCGTTCACGCCTGCCGCTAGTCCCGCCGCGGCACCGGCGGCGCCAAAACCGGACTGCACCCCGCCCTACGTCCTCGATACCGAAGGCGTGAAAACCTACAAGCCGGAGTGCCTCTGAGCCTCGGGAGCGCCATGACGCCAGACCGACGAGCAGCGCCATGACGAGCGATCCGTTGATACTAACGGGCGTCGTGTTGTTGGCGCTGGCGCTCGGGTTTGCCGTGTTCGGACGCAAGCCGTCGCGTCGCAACAAGCTAGCGCTGGCACCGGCGACCCGAGCCTCCGTGCCGCAGATTTCGGACGTGCCGCGCGCCTACTTCGACGACGAGGACACCACCCTCGTGGCGTCCAAGTCGGACATCACCGCGCTGCTGGCGCCACCGGAACCGCAAATTTCGTCGCTGCTTGCCGAAGCGCTGGCCGAAGCCCAAGAAGCTTCGAGCGTGGGCGACCCGGAGGTGGCGACCGAAGAGCCCCCGTCGACGCGCGTCATTTACCAGGGCGGAGCCGAGCCGGACGAGCCAACGGGCCCCATCCCACTGTTCGACATCTCCGTGCATGGCGACACCGATCGCGGCTTGCGTCGCCGACAGAACGAAGACGCGCTGCTGTTGTTGCCGGAGCGGGGCTTGCTTGCGGTCGCCGACGGCATGGGCGGCTACAGCGGCGGACAAGTCGCGAGCGCGCTGGCCATCGACGCGCTGCGCGAATCCTTTTTGAAGGACGGCGCGCTGGCGCCCGCCGCCGGCACGGGGCCACGCCGCGCGCTGGAAGTGGTGTCGGCGATGCAGCGGGCGAACGAAGCCGTTTTCACCGCCGCACGCGCCCAACCCGAGCTGCGCGACATGGGCACCACGCTCGTGGCCTTGCGCTACCTGCCCAACAAGCAGCGCATCTACGTCGGCCACGTGGGCGACAGTCGCTGCTATCGCCTGCGCGGAGGCGAGCTTCGCCAGCTCACGACGGACCACGCCCTGAAAGAAATCGGCCTCGTGGGTCCGAACGAGAACGACCTGTTCAAAGCCATCGGCATCGAGGACGACGTCGCTGTCGACGTCATCGTGGACAAGCCGATGCTGGGCGATGTCTACCTGCTCTGCTCCGACGGGCTCACGAAAATGGTGGCGCACGAGCGGATCCGCCAGCTGTTGCTGGAAGAAGACGGCGAAGCGGCCGTGTACGGCTTGATCGAGCAAGCGAACGACGCCGGCGGCAAAGACAACATCACGGTCGTCGTGGCAACGGTGAAGGCCCCCGACCTGGTGGGTGCAGCATGACCGCGGAGAGCCTGGCGCCCCCGAGCATGGCCGGGTGTGAGGTCTTGTTCGAGCTCTTGCATGGCCCGCACGGCACCGTCCACCTTGGCCGGATGCTGCGCGGCATCGACACCGGCCGCCTGGTGATGCTGCGCGAAATTGCCAACGTCGACGCTCCCGTGCTGGCAGCGGTCGATTTGGCGCGCAGCCTGGCGCATCCGCAGCTGTTGAAGTCGCTCGGGGTGGTGCACGGCGCGACCGCTCACTACCTGGCCAGCGAGTACGTGCCCGGTCTTTCTTTGCTCGAGCTGGAGGCCAACGTCCGCAAATCGCACTTTCCGTTGCGACCCGGCGTCGCCGTGCGCATCGTCAAAGACGCCTTGCGCGCGGCCGCGGTCGCGCAGCGCTTGCTCCACGACACCGCGGCGCTCAGCTACGTCCGTTGCCTCTTCGCCGACACGGTGTGGATTGCCGAGTTCGGTGACGTACTGTTGACCGACGTGCTCGTGGCTCCATTGCTCGGCAAGCCGGCGGACGCGGACCCCGGCAAAGCCGCCGCCAAAGACTTGCTCGCGGCCGCCATTCACCTGTTTCAGTTGGCCAGCGGGGAGCCGCTTTCTCCCAGCATCGCCACCAAGCTCGGCGCCTACGTGCCGGAGCTGCTGGCGGAAACGCTCGGGCGCGCGCTGGGCGTCGATCAGAGCACGCCCTTCGCCAGCATCGAAGAGCTGGTGCAGGCGCTGGACCAGCTCCCCAAAGAGCTGCAGGCCAACGAGCGCGACGTGAGCGAGGAAATTCAGCGCCGCGTCGGAGCAAACCTGGCCCAGCGCCGAAACAAGCTGGGCCTGCTCGAGCTGGGCGCGGCAAAGCAAGAGTCGGACGACGTGACGCGCGTGTTTCGCCCCGTCCTGCCGGAGAAAGTGAACCCGGATACCGTCCGCCCGCAGGCCGCGGCCGACGCGCCGCCCGTCCCCGAGCTCCCGAAGCCGCCCAAGGTCGACGGCAAGTCGTCGTGGCAAGACGAGCCCACCCGCGTCGATCGTCCGGCAGCGGGGCTCACCCGAACATCCGATCATCCGGTTTCAAACGCGCCGACGGCCCGAAAGCCCTCGGTGCCGCCGTCCAACGGGCGGCCCCGCGTTACCCCCGCGCCTCGTTCGAGTGTGCGACCGCTCGTGTCGTCGGTGCCGTCGCACTCTCGCAAGTCGCGAATGCTCTGGCTCGTTGGGCTCGGCCTGCTCGCCACCCTCTCGGCGGCGTGGTGGGCCGCGTCCGAGCATCGCTTGGGCGTCCCGCCGTTGCTGCATTAGCGCCAATTCCTAGATTCAGTTCCAGCCTCGTTGACACTTCACTTCGCAGGGAGACATCGCACATGACCAACACCATCAACTCCACGGCGTATCATCGGCTCGCTTTGCTGCTCGGAGCGCTCGGCTTCGTCGTCGTGGCGTGCTCCGACGACGACGACTCCAACGGTTCCCGTGGCGACGCAGGGTCGGCCGGAACCAGCGCGGGCAAGAGCAACGCGGGCAGCTCGAACGGCGGGAACAACAGCGCCGGAAAGAACACCGGCGGAAACAACAGCGCCGGGAAGAACACTGGCGGCACCGACAACGGTGGCACCAACAACGGTGGCACCAACAACGGCGGCACCAGCAACGGCGGCACGGCAGGCTCGTCGACCATGGCGGGCGAAACGGGTATGTCCGGCGATTCCGGCGCCGGCCCCCTGGGCGGCCAGGGCGGCGACGTCAGCGGCGGAGCCGGTGGCGATGCTCAAGCAGGCGCATCGGGCGCTGGTGGCGCGCCGGCAATCGTGCCGGACGTCTTGGACGACCCGAACTTCAGCGCCTACGGAACGGGTTGGAGTGAGGACGGTGACGTGGACGCGTCGAACTTCAAGTGGATTCACGATCAGGAGCCGGGCCTCAACCATTGGGCCGCCACCGCTTACAAAGTCTCCACTCTCCAAAAGCTAGACCCACTCCCGAACGGCACCTATTCGTTCAGCATGGAGGTCGAGCGCGCCGCCAATTTGAACGACCAGCATTTGTTTGCGCGTGGCTGCAAAGCCGGCGAGCCCGACACCGAGGTGACGCAGGCCACCGACGCCGCCGGCAGCAGCGGCTACACCAAGATCACGCTGAGCAACATCGAAGTGTCGAGCGGGTCGTGCACGGTCGGCATCTACACCGACGCCCCTGCCGATGGCTGGGCCAACATCGACAACGCCGTATTTTCGCTCCAATAAGCGGCGGTGCTAGCCTAGGAGAAGTCCATGAATTCGCGTCGCCTCATCCTCAAGCTCGGAGCCCTTGGCCTCGGCGTCGTCTCCGCCTGCTCGTTCACCGTGCCGTCGGAAGACGAAGTGTTCGGTGGTAGCAAGGGCGGCGCCGACTCGAGCGCCGCGGGCAAGAGCACGACCAACACCGCCGGTAGCGGCGGCAGCGGCGCCTCCAGCAACACCGAGGCAGGAGCAGGCGGCGCGGTTTCCCCGGGGGGAAGCAACTCGAGCATGGCTGGCACCGCAGGCACCCCAGGCATTGCTGGTGCCGGCGGAGAAGGCGGAATGGACTCCGGTGGCGCTGGCGGTGAGCCGCCGGTCAAACCCAAGGGTGAGCTCATCAACCCCAGCTTCGAAGACGGCCTGGTGGGCTGGACCGTCGATCCGGCCACTCCCGCCGTGTTTGCGCAATGGGGTGGCAAGGACGCCGCCAACGTCAGAGCCGTCGACGGCAACTGGGTGCTCAGCACCTGGGATATGTCCAACGCCTACACCGCCCGCATCTACCAAGTCATCGAGGGCCTGGAAGATGGCACCTACAAGCTCACGGCTCAGGTCTCGAACAAGGCCGGCCTGAAGCGCGGCGAGCTGTACGCCAAGAACTGCGGTGGCACGGACCCCGCCCCGGCGACCTTGCCGGGCGCCATCACGTTCTTCGAAGTGTCGTTGACGGACATCGAGGTCGTCGGTGGCAAGTGCGAAATCGGGTTGGACATCGACGCCTCCGCTGCCGACTGGGTGAACGCCGACTTGTTCACGTTCACCAAAGTGCCGCCCTGACCCGGCCCCTACTTGACGACCTTGCGCGTCTCGCAGCCGAGCTTGATCTGCACTGAGCCCATGTCGGTCTTTTGGAACGCCGTGCAGGTGGTAGGGCAAGCAATGATGCGCGTCGGTGTCTGTGCGGGCGGCGTGACGTCGTAGTACCAACCCCCAGCGGCGCCGCAGCCGGAAGCGTCGGGCCAGCCGAGCAAATCGGTCGGGCCGCTGCCGTCGTCGAAGCTGACGTTGACGCGACCGTAGTCGAGCTTCTGGCCGTCTGGTGGTTTCGGCACCGCCAACTCGCACGACAAGCCACTGGCGCGGATGGTGTTGAGCGCGTCGCGGAATTGCTTCTGCACGTCGCCTTGGGTGTCGACGATGAACGCCTTGTTCGTACCGCCCGACTTGGCAATTTGATCGAGGTTGGCCGGTGCGTCGGTGTCATCCGGGCCAAAAACGCCGATCACGAACGTGGATACGGCCGGGTCCAGCGTACGGCCCTTGGCCGCCACCGCGGCCACGCCGGCGATGTCGACCGGCTCGCACAAGGTCGGCAATCCGTCCGTCGCCAGCACCGCCACCACCTGGTGATCCGGATGCGCTTTGGCCCAGGCTCCCGACTGATCGATGGCCCCTTGCAGCGCGGGCCCGGATGGCGTGAGCCCTTCGGGCATCGCGGCGCTGATTGCCGCTATCAACCCCGCTTTGGCTCCCGGAAGCTGAGCGATGGCCGCCGCCGGCGCCGCGTACGTGGCCGGGCGGCAATCGGCCGTCGCCACACACGAGCTGGTGCAGGCGCCCAAGGGCTGCTTGGTATCCGGATCCGTGCCGCAGCTCTTGCCGACGTCGCGCGCGTC
This sequence comes from Myxococcales bacterium, assembly GCA_040348565.1. Classification (GTDB taxonomy): domain Bacteria; phylum Myxococcota_A; class Polyangia; order Polyangiales; family Polyangiaceae; genus PMG-095. The sequence goes on from JBEQSW010000309.1 coordinate 22,820, forward strand.
GCAGATGAATTGATCGTTGCTGGCGCAGAAAGCAAACGCCTGGCACGGCGCGTACGGCCCGCAGTCGGCGTCGCTGTTGCACAGGGCAATATCTGGGTAGTTCCAGCAAGTCTTGAGGAAGCACGGCCCGAACTGACCGCATTCGTTGTCCGACTTGCAGGCCCCGGGCGCATCCGGATGCACGATCGGAAAGACCTGCAGGCCCATACCCATGCCGTCCGACGCCGGATCGCTGACGAAGTCGGTGAGGGCCGAGCTGACGGCTTGCCACTTGGTGACGTTGGCATTGCCCGTCGTGGCCTCCGTCATCGACCCCGAGACGTCGAGCATCACGTACATGTCGAGCGGGATGCGCTGCGCTTCGACCAGGGTGCCAGCGCAGTCGCCGCCGACGGCCGTCGACCCGCCACTGCTGGAGGTGGGAAAGCCGTCGCCGCCCATGCCGAGGATGGGACCGGTCGTTCCGGAGCTGCCGGCGTGGCCGGAGCCGTTACCGTTCACGTTGGAGCGCGAGCTCGAGCCGCAGGCGGACGCTACCGCGAGCGACAAAAACGCGGCAACGGAGACGGGCCCAGCAGCGCGCCAAAACCTCATGTCCCAATGACAGCACGCTTTGACAGACTCGAAAAGCACCGCAGCGGCGATTGGCAGTTGCGAACGCACGGCTCCACCGAGCGTCAGCCATGGTCCTATCCCATGGAAAACTCTGGCCAACTCAGCTCGAGATGGCAGCCAACAGCTCGGCCGCGTGCCCCTTCGGGGTGACCGCGGGGAACGAACGCTTGATGTGCCCGTCGGCGCCGATCACGAAGCTGACGCGCGTGACGCGACCGTTTTTGACCGGCACCCCGAACGCTTTGGCAAGCTCACCGGCTTCGTCGGAGGCAAGCAGAAATGGCAGCTGGTGCTTCTCGGCAAAGGCGCGGTGCGAATCGAGCGCGTCCGTCGACACGCCGATCACCACGGCGCCGCTTTGCTTGAGCGCGCCGTACAGGTCGCGAATCTCCTGGGCTTCGACGGTGCAGCCGGGTGTGTCGTCCTTCGGGTAAAAATACACGACCACCGGTTTGCCGCGGAGGCTGGCAAGCTCGAGCGTCTCCCCGGTGTGAAGCTTGAACGTGACGTTGGGCGCGAGCGCACCGGCCGCCAGGGGCGCGGCGGGTGCGGGGGCCGCCGACACGGCGGTCGCGGTCTGGCCCTCCCCCGGTTTTCCGCGGGAGCAGCCGCACGCCAAAACCGCCCCGAGGGCAACACACGCGAACGAGGGAGCGAGCATGAGCCTTGGCATCGCACGGTTCGTAGGACCGCTGGCCAGCACTGCCAATGGCAAAGTATCGTATCGACAGCATGCCCGAGGCTCGCGTCTACCAATGCCCGGTGTGTGGCGCGTTTGCCAAAGAGCGCGACCGGACGTGCGTGCACTGCGCCACGCTGCTGGCCACTTTGCGCTGCGGCCAATGCTTCGAGCTTAATTTTCCGGAAGACCTGCATTGCCGCGGCTGCGGTCACGAGCTCGGGCTGTCGCCGGCGTCAGAGCAAAGCGAGCAGACCTGCCCCGACTGCAAAGTGCCTTTACAAGCGTTCCGGGCCGCCACCGGTAGTCTGCAGGCTTGTGAGCGCTGCGGCGGTCAGATGGTGGCGCACGAGCTGCTGCGAGCCTTGCTGGAACAACGAGAAGCGTTGGGCAGGGCGGTACCGACGCTCGCCACGACCCCCCGCGCCAACCCGCTCCGCGACCCCGTGCGCTATCGGCCGTGCCCGAGTTGCCAGCAACTGATGAACCGCAAGAATTTTGGAGGCGCCAGCGGCATCATCGTCGACGTGTGCAGTCGACACGGCACCTTTTTCGACGCGGGCGAGCTGCCGCGCGTGCTTTCGTTCGTGCGCCAAGGTGGCTTGGCCAAGGCTCAGGCGGTGCTCCGCAACAGCGCGGCAGTGCCGACCAGCTTCAGCGGCGCGAGCGCGCCGGCCCCGGCCCCGGCCCCAGGAATGCTCGACGACTTGGTCGATCTGGTCGCCTTCGTGGTCGACGTGCTGCGCTCGCGCTAGAGCCTTTCCTGAGACCCGGTCCGAGTCCGCCGAAGCGGCGCGAGAGGTCTAGAATTTAGGATTGGCTCTAGTTGCGCGAAACGCTCAAAAAGGTTCAACAAAGAACAAGGCGCGCCGCCGCGCGTCAAAAGCGCGATGACACTGGAACCGCTTCCAGGTTGGTGTCAGAATGCTTTCCAGGTCGCTGCGTTGTCGGCTCTTAAACTAGGAGACCCCGTGTTGTCCCATCGCTTCCTCTGCGCGTTCGCCTTGACTCTGACGGTAGTGCCGCTCGCCCTCGCGGGCTGTTCGGCATCGGGCGGCGGCGGCTCCTCGGAAACGAACAACACCGGCAGCACCAGCAACGGCTCCACCAGCAGCACGGGCGGTACCACGGGCCTCAACATCGGTGGCAGCACCAGCCTGAATCTGTCCGGCAACGCCACCGGGGGCGAGACGACCGGCACCAGCTGCGGCCAGGTTCTGCCCGTCGTGTACCGCGACTTCAACGCCTTCGGTCAACCGGGCGGCCACGACGACTTCGAAGCGTCGGCGCGCGGCATCAAGAACTCGGATGGCAGCGTGTTCAAAGGCTGGAACGACATCGGCTGCGGCCTGGTCGAGCCGACGCTCGGCGCGGATGGCAAGCCGCACGCGTTCACGGGCATGGCCGACGTGAAAGACGGCATCACCCTGCCCGGCTTGGTCGGTCGGCAACAGCGCGTCGTCTCCGGCACGGGTTGCTGGACCGCCGCCAACCCGACCCCGATGGGGGTGTGCGGCATCGGCACCTGCAAGACGTGGGACATCACTCCCGCCAGCTACTCCATCAAGAGCGCCGCCACCTTCGACCAGTGGTACACCACCACCGCCAACATCAATCAAGAGATCGCGGGTGAGCTGCCGCTCACCTTGGACCCCGTCAGCGGGGACTCGATCTACGACACGAACGCATTCTTCCCCATCGACAGCAAGGGCTTCGGCAACACCGCTGGGCAAGCGCACAACTATCATTTCACGACCGAAATTCACGTGAAGTTCAAATACGCCACCGGACAGAAGTTCACCTTCCGCGGCGACGACGATCTGTGGATCTTCGTCAACGGCAAGCTTGCGCTGGATGTGGGCGGTCAACACCAAGCCTTGGAAGGCACCATCGATTTCGACCTGCAGGCAGGCACCCTCGGCATCACCGCCGGCAGCAGCTACCCGATGGACATCTTCCACGCCGAGCGCCAAACCACCGAATCGAACTTCCGCATCCAGACGAACATCAAGTGCTTCGAGCCGGTGGTGAAGTAACCTTCGCCCAGTCGACGAGCGCGAGCCCACGAACGCGCGCTCGTCGCGGCCCGAGCTAGCCGCAGCGACCAATCGAGGCATTTCGTCCCCTTGTGGGCCCGCTCGGATTCGGTGACAATTCTCGGTCGATGAGCCAGGGCCCGCGAAGATACGCTCTGTGGCTGGCCGCCCTGGTGTTGGGGGGCGGACTGTCGACCCTCGTGATTTGGCCGGCAAGCCTCCGGGGTTACGCCGGGGTCGTGCTGGGGGGCGCGGCTTTGCTGCTAGCAGGGTTGGGTGAGCGCGGGCGCGCCGACCGCGCCGAGCAGGCCGTCCACCAGGCTGCGCAGCACGCCAAGCAAGCCGCGCTGGAGGCGGAAGAGCGCTCGCGTGTGGCTGCGGAGCGCTTGGCTACCGCGCTGGACGCCGCCAACCTGGGCACCTGGGAGTGGGACATCGTCTCGGACGCGACCTTCTTCTCGCCGAACATCGACGCCATCTTGTGCCGCCCACCCGGCAGCTTCGAACGCACCTTCGCGGCCTACATGAGCTTGGTGTATCCCGAAGACCGCGCCGACGTGGAGCACGCCATCCAAACCGTGCTCAAGCAAGGTAGCGGCAGCTATACCAGCCGCCACCGGATCGTGGCCCCGGACGGCTCCCTCCACTGGATGGAAAGCAAGGGCCGCCTCGACAGCGACGCCGAGGGCAAGCCATTCCGCTTGGCGGGCACGCTGGTAGACATCTCGGCGCGCCTGCAAAGCGAAGAGCGCAACGAAGCGCTGCAAGCCCAGCTGCGCCAAGCGCAAAAGCTGGAGGCGCTCGGCACTCTGGCGGGCGGCATCGCCCATGACTTCAACAACATCTTGGGGGCCATCGTCGCTTACACGCAGATCGCCCAGCTCGACAATCCTGATCACCCCGAGCTGCAGAAGCAGCTGGGAGAGATCTTGCGCTCGAGCTCGCGCGCGACCAACCTAGTCCAACAAATTCTGTCGTTCGGTCGACGGCAGCGCCAAGAACGCAAAGCGTGCTCGCTCTCACCGGTCTTTCGAGAAGCGGTGACGTTGCTGCGCTCGACGCTGCCGGCCACGATAGAAATTCGCGAAGACGTGGCGCCCAACCTGCCCGAGGTGATGGCCGACCCCGTGCAGATTCACCAGGTTTTGCTGAACCTGTGCACCAACGCCAGCCACGCCATGCACGGGCGCGGAGAGCTCCGGCTCGAGCTTTCTCGCTACCGACTGGCGCCTGAAGCGGCGAGCCCGCATGTCGAGCTGCGGCCTGGCAGCTACCTGCGCCTGTCGATCACCGATAGCGGCGAGGGCATGGACCCACAGCTGTTGTCGCGCATCTTCGAGCCGTTTTTCACCACCAAGGGCGCCGGCAGCGGGCTTGGGTTGTCGGTCGCGCACGGCATCATCAAAGAGCACGACGGGACCATCACCGTGCAGAGCCAAGTCGGCAAGGGCACCACTTTCGCCATCTACTTGCCGGCGCTGACCTCCGCGCAAGCGCTGGTCGACGACGCACTGGCCGACGTGCCGCTCGGCCACGGCGAGCACGTGCTGTTCGTGGACGACGAGAGTGCGTTGTGCACGGCCGCCAAGCATCTTCTCACCCGGTTGG
>JBEQSW010000616.1:0-25911 GCA_040348565.1 Myxococcales bacterium
CCCCCACGACGGGCCGGATTGCGCGCCGAGCGCCAGGCGGGGACGCAGGCGCGACCACCGCTTCTGGTTCGGGGGAAGCCGTCGGCGCAACGGCGTCGAGCGCTTGCGGATCTGCGGTGGGCAGGCGGGCGGCCTCCGAACGCAGCGTCGTTGGCGCGGCTGCGTTCACGGCGTGCACGACCGGTGACGGCTTCGGGGGCGACGGCGCGCGCACCCGATCGATGGCCGTCAACGCCACGAAGCTGACCAGCACGCCGCCGAGCAGGCTCTTGCCCAGCGACGCGAGCCCGACCACGCCCACGGCGCTCGAGGCGCCGCTGGTCAACGCGCCGCCCGAAGCCGCGGACGCGGTCGGCGCCACCACCGACGCGCCGTGGAGGCTCACCGCGGTGCCGAGCGTGCCGGCCGCCGGCAGCGCCGCCGCCAACGCGTTGGCCGTCGAAGCCGCCAGGCCTAGCGCCAAGGCGGTGTCGTGCAGCCCAGCCGGACCCGGCAAATCGGCGTGCACGGACTGCAGCAGCGCGCGCTCGAAGTCGTCGTCGCCGCTCTCCAAAAGGGGTCGCAGCTCGCTCACGGCTCGCCTCCCGCGGCCGCGCGCGCGCGCAAACGCTTGGCGCCGGCCTGGAACAACTCGCGCGCGCGGCGCAAGCGCGACGCCACGGTGCCGAGCTTGGTCTCGGTTACCTGCGCGATCTCCGGCATGCTCAAACCTTCGAGCTCGAACAGCACGAACGCGACGCGGATGTCCTCCGGCCAGCCCTCGAGCAACTCGTCCAGCGCCTGCCGCAGCCGCTTGCGATCGAGCAATTGCTCTGCGGTCGGACGTGGGTCACGCTCGGCGGCCAGCGCGCCCTCGTCGGCGACCTCGTGCTTGACGTGCCAGGTGCGCCGGTAGTTCGCAGCGATGCGCACGGCGGAGCTGAGCAAGAACGTTCGCTCCGAGCCCTCTCGGACGTCGCCGAGCCGGCGCGAGAGCACGATGAAGGCGTCTTGGGCGGCATCGTCGGCGCGACCTTCGTCGACGCCCAAACGGCGAAGGGTTCGCCAGATGCAGCTGTAGTGCGCGCGCAACAGCTCGGTGAGCCGCGCTGCGTCTTGGTCACTGGGTGACACCACCGCGCGAAGTCGCGCGGCCGTGACCTCACTGCGTGCGGGCGGGGTGTCCCCGTCCGACGCCAGGGGGTCGACCGTTGCCGGTAAGCCCGCGCCCATGGTGATGGTCACCTTAGTCCAGATGTGGACCCGACCTCGAATCGATCAGAAAAAACGCAGGCCCAATCCGACGCCGAAGCCGAGCCCCCACCAGGGCACTCGGTGCAGCGTTTCTTCGGGGTCGAGAAAGAAGCGCTCGCGCGAGAACGGAAAAATGAACTCTCCTTCCCAACCCAGCCACAGCGGTCCGAGCACCTGGTAGCGGCCTTGCAGCGTCACGCCCGCGCTCGACCACATGATCGACTTCTCAGCGGGGTCGAACGTGTGAAAACCGATCCCGCGCAGGCGACCCAGCTGAAACGCCCCACAAGCTCGCCAGTCCCAGCGTTCGCCTGGTTGCAGGCTCAGCGGGCACACTGCCAATTCCCCCGCCAACCATTCGAGCTCGGCCGAGCCCGCCGACGCACGGGTGGTGGCGTGCGCCATGTGCGCGGACAAGCCAACGCTGGGCTGCATGCTCCAGCCGTCGGCCGTGAGCATCACCCCCGCGGCTTGCCCCCACGTCAGCTGCGGGGCGATGGCCGTGTGAGCCGTGAGACGTTGCTCCATCCGCCAGCTCCAGGTGGCCAACGGTGGTGGCGGCCCCGCAGCAGGAAGGGGAGGCGGCGAAAAGCGAGGCGCTTTCACGGTGGCACGCACGGCGCTACCGGCCAGCGGATCCACCATCAGGGCCGCGATCAGGGCCATGGCCGACTCGACCTCGCGACAATCCAAGCCCGGCACCTCGCGCATGGTCAGGCTGCCGTCGGGGTGGCGCACCGTGAGCTGACCGCGCACGCCGCCGGCCACGCGAAACGTCTCGACGATCAGCGTGATGGCATGCTCGTCCTGTTGAGCTTCGCGCAGCAAACTGGTTCGGCCTTCCAACTCGGCCAAGAAGTTGCGCGCGTCTCCGCAGCCCGCCGACGAGCTCCAAACTAGCCGAAATGGCTCGGCCATCGGGGGGCCCGCGCCGCGCGCTACCCCGGTCATGCTGCACAGTGCCAGCAGCATGCCGGCCCACCAGCAGCCCTTACGCGAAGCCCAGAACCAAGAGCCGCCCAGCACAACGCGCAACGTAGGCGAAGCTGCGTCTCAGGACAATGCCGACCAGAACGCCGTGCCCGCGTCAGGCGTTGAGGAACCGCCACCGGCTCGACGTTCTGCACCACGATTGGCGTGGTCGGCAGGCGCATCGGTTTTGGATCGCAACATCGCTGATCCGCACGAGCACGGCGCGGACACCACGCTAGCTCATGGCGGCAACGCGTCCGGACCCGCGGTGTAGCTGGCGCTGATTTGCGCCGAGCTGAGCGCGCGGCTGTAGATGCGAAGCTCGTGGTAGGTGCCGGCGAGCTCTTCGTCGTTTTGGTACTGCGACCGGCCCAGCCAGTTGTTCACGTCCTTCAAGCCCGAAAGGGTGATGGTCGAGCGCAACGTGGCGGCGCTGCCGTCGCTGGCTCCGTTGCGATAGAGGCTCAACGTTTTTGCGGCGCCGTCGACGACGACGGCCACGTGAGTCAGCGTGGCCGACGGGAGCGCGGTTGCAGAATTGACCAAGTCTTCTTCGGCGCCGCCAGCGCCCGCAGAGATGGCAACGCGCAGAGCGCCGTCGCCGGAGCGAGGCGTCAGGAACAAGTAGCCTTGACCGTCGCCCTGCATGTCCTGGCCGCCGGTGCTGTTGCCGAAGTCGAAGACGCGCTGCCAGTCGCCGCCCGTTCCCGCCCAAGTCACCCAGGCCTCGATGGTGGCGCTGTTGCCCAGCCCCGAGATCAAGCCTCCCGGCAGCTTGACGTATTGATCGCTCGTGCCGCCTGCGAGCACCAGCGTGCCAGTGCCGGAGAGCGTGGCGCCGACAATGGCGCCGTTGCCGCTAGCAGCGATCGAGTCCGTGGCCACCGCACCGGTGCCGTCGAATTGGTAGCGGTGGGCCAAGCACAGCGCGCCGAGCGCGTCGGGCAAACAACCGCAAGTCCCCGCCACGGTGAGGGCGGGATCCTGCGGGCAGGCATCTTTGCAGTCGACCGCAGCGTCGTTGTCGGCATTGGCGGTGTCGGACAGGCCGCAACCGCAAACGCCCGGCATCGTCTTGGTGGCGTCGTCCGGACACTGGTCGTTGCAGTCCGGCGTGGTGTCGCCATCGCTGTCGTCGTCCGAAACGCCGCAACCGCAAGCTCCTGGCTCCGTTTTGGCTTCGTCGTCAGGACAACCGTCGACAGCTCCTCCTCCACCACTACCCGCATCTCCGGCGCTGCCCGCGCTACCAGCCGTGCCGGCGCTGCCGGCGTGGCCCGCGCTGCCTGCGCTACCACCGCCGACACCGCTACCACCGTTGCCGCCGGCTCCACCGCCGGCAGGCGTACCGGCGCTGCCAACCGCCGTTCCGCCGCTGCCCGCGCTGGTGGCGCTCCCGGAAGTGCCGCTACCGCCGCTGGCGCTGCCCGCCGTGGCGCTGCCGCCCGGCGCTCCGGCGGTGCCAACACTGCCGGCGTTGCCGCCGCTGCCTGCGACGTTGCCGCCGTCGATCGGCATGCCGGCTTCGTCGCCGCAACCGACGACCGCGGCGGCGCCGCTGAGCGCGCAACCAAAGATCAGCGCGATCCGCGGCTGCAAGACACACCTCTGCCGACCCACACGCGTGGTTTCGAAGCCCATGACCCAGACACCTCGTTGATGGAACGCCGACCGCGAAGCAGTCACGAGCGCGAGTCACGAGCGCGTCGCTCGGTCAGACTCCAGCTCGCAACGCGACTGCCTTCGCTGATCTAGATGTTCGTCCAGGTGACCGCGAGCGCCCTACGCGCGTCAGAAAAAGTGAAGACACTTAACTTTTCTACCGTATGCGGCGCGGGGCGCCTCGACCGTCCCTCACGTTCCGCTCCCAAAGGAACCGCGAGTCGTCGAGCGGAGCGGAAAGCGGCCCAGAAACGCAAAAAGGCGGACACCTTTCGGGGCCCGCCTTTTGCGCGTAGCGGCGACAGCTCAGTGAGCGGGCACTGCGACTGCCGACTTCTTTCGGCGAGTGACGGCGATGCCGATGAAGGCCACCGTGAGGATGGCCGGCAGCAGCGCAACCTTGCCCAGCGCTTCGAGGCCGGCCGCCGACTGGATGGCTGCCAACGCTTCGCCCGTCGGCGCGGCGCCAGCGGGGGTCTTGGCGGCAATGCCGGCGTCGTACCAGCCGCCGATGACCGGCAGCACGAAGCTCACGCTCAGCATGCCGGCGCCGCCCATGATGGCGAGACCGAGCGCGCCCGTCTTCGGAAAGTTTTCGGCGACGAAGCCGAGCATGGTCGGCCAGAAGAAGCAGACGCCGAACGCGAACAAGGTGGCCGATGCGAACAACATGCCGCCGGTGCTGTGCGACATCGCGAACAGGCCGAGCATGCTCATCACCGCGCTGGCAACCAGCATGCCGATGGGCGAAAGCTTGTGCACGAACGGACCCGCGAACATGCGCCCCACGGCCATGAGCCCGGTGATCCAAACCAGCACCAAGATGCCGGACACGCCCGCGTTCTGCAGAATGGAGGGGATCCACTGCCCCGGTCCCAGCTCCGTGGAGGCGGTGAGCAGCATGCAGCCGACCATCAGCAGGAAGCCGGGCGACAAGCAGGCCGCGAACATCGAGCCCGTCGACTCACCGCGTTGAACGCGCGCCGTCTGGGGGAACTTCTGACCGAAGAAGGCCACGCCGTAGCCGGCCAGCGGGATCAGCATGGTGGCAAATTGCGGCTTCCAGCCCAGGCCGAGCTTTGCAAATACGAAGGACAGCAGGCCACCAATCACGATGCCGCCCGGGAACCACACGTGAAAGTGGTTGAGCTTGGTGGTCTGGTTCTCGGGGAACAGGGAGGCCACGAGCGGGTTGCAAGCGGCCTCGACCGAGCCGTTGGCGATGCCGAACAGCAAGGTGCCGCCGAACAGGCTCCAAAAGTCCCAGGCGAACAGGGTGAGCACGATGCCGAGCGCGTGGCCCACGAAGGCCAGGCCGACGATGCGCCCCAAACCGAGGGCGTCGACGAGGGGGCCGCCGAACATCATGGCCAACGTGAAGCCCCAAAAGGCCGAGCCGTTGACCCAACCAACCTGTTCGTTCGTGAGGTGAAACTGGGAAACCCAGTCGCTGGTGGCCGCGCCGCGCAGGGCGAAGCTCATAGCCGTGACGATCAGCGCGACACAACTGGCTGAGAACAGTCGGGAGGAATTCATGGGGATTTGGCGAGTGAGGGTTGATGGCGGAAGGCGGACGCACGCATCCGTCTTCGCAGTGGCACTCGCGGTGACAACACCACATCCCGATGACGATTGCGATCACGAATCTGAGACAGCGCACTGCGGCGTAGGGAAAATCACGAGATTTCCAGCGCTAACGGTGCAGTTGTAAAAAACGCGCACCCACGCTCGATACTTGATAACGGCAAGCGTGGCAGTGAATCGGCCCGGCGCGGAGTGGGAGGCGCGCGCAGCCGGTAGCGGTAGGCATGCGCGAGCCGACGACGCTGGTTCAGCGCGATCAACCCGCTGCAAACCGTCAGCGGCGGCTGAACAAGTGGCGGCGCCGTGCTACCCGCTCGGCATGGGTTCGACCGTGCCCGCCTCTCTCTCGACCAAGCCCGCACGAGCGGCGCGCCGCCGGAGCTGGTCGATCTGCGGCGCAGCGGGGGTAGCGATGTCGCTATTGGCTACGCCCGCCTTCGCTCGTTCGGGCGGCGTTGCGGCTACCGGCTGTGACACGTGCCACCAAGGCGGGCGGATGCCGACCGTGACGTTGACCAGCGACCCGGTCAATCCTGCCGTCGGGCAAGACATCACGCTGACCGTCAGCGTGTCCCAAACCAACGGTTCGACCGCCGGCTTCTATTTGACGACGGCCAACCCGGCGCCGGGCGCGTTCAAGGCCATCGAATCGGGGACCGACGCCACCGACACCCAGGTCATGCACACCATGCCCCGCACCGGCACGGGCGGCACCACGACGTTCAAAGCCAAATGGACCGCCAGTCAGGCCACGGGGGTGGAGTTCGACGTGTACGCCATTTCCGCCAACGGCGACCGCACCAACCGCGGCGACGGCGCGGGCACGAGCAAGCTTTCGCTGCTGATCGGCTGTACCGGCGGCACCTACTACATCGATCAAGACGGCGACGGCTACGGCAGCACCGATCCTGCGTATGCGCCGCGCAAAGACTGCAGCGTTCCGCCTGGATATGCCGCAATGACCGGCGACTGCGACGACTTTCGGGCCTCCGTGCACCCTGGGGCGGTCGAGCAGTGTGACCTCAAAGACAACGACTGCGACGGCAACGTCGACGAAGACGTGGTCGACCAGCCCTACTGTGAGGACCACGACGGAGACGGCTACGGCGTGATGGGCGGGCAGACGAAGGTCGACTGCAAGCCGAGCGCAGGGTACGGCGACTGCACCGGCGACTGCGACGATCGCGACGCCAACGTGCACCCCGGCGCCGCCGAGTCGTGCGACGGCCGCGACAACAACTGCGACGGGAAGATCGACGAGGGCGTGCGCATGGTGTGCGGGGTCGGGCTGTGCGCGCGCTATGCCGCCGCCTGCACCGCATCGTGCACGCCGGGCGCGCCGTTCGCCGAGTCTTGCAACGGTTACGACGACGACTGTGACGGTGTCGTCGACAATGGCAGCAACGAGCAGCTCTGCGGGGCGGCCAACGTGCCGTGCGTGCAAGGCCACTGCGCGGGTAGCAATCCTGGCACGGGCGGGTCGACTAGCGGCGGCGGCGGCACGGGCGCCGGCGGCAGCCCCGTGACGGGTACCAGCGGCAGCGCCGTCACCGGTCTCACCGCGAGCAGCGACGGCGGCGGTTGCGCGCTGGGAGTGGCCGAAACCGGACGTGGTCGAATGTGGGTGGGCGCGGTCTTGATGGCAGCCGTACTGGCTTTTCGCCGCAGGGCTACCCGCCGCTGACAAAGGAGCTTGCGGCATGAAAATATCTTGTCGAGTTCGCAAGGGATGGGGCACTCAAAGGCATGAGCCCACGAACGACGGTCCTGCGTACGGCCACGGCACTCGCGCTGCTCGGGGCGCTCGCTTGCTCGAGTGACCCCGCTCCGGAAGACAACGGCGGCCAAGCGGGCATGACCGGAGCCATGGCCGGCGCAGCCGCCGTGGCAGGCTCGAGCGTCGGCGGTAGCGTGGCCCAGCCGACCGCAGGCAGCGGTGGCGCGCCCGGTGCGGGCACGGCTGGCCAAGCCAGCGGGGGCAACAGCGCGGGCGGTAGCAACAGCGCCGGTGGTAGCAACAGCGCGGGCAACAGCACCGGCGGGAGCCACGCGGGCGCTGGCGGCAACGCCGGCAACAGCTCGGGCGGCGGCAGCGGCGGCGGTGGCTCGACCGATGCCAAGCCCAGCATGGGTTGCAAGCAGCCGACGACCAACACCTTGAACCAGTGGGTCGAGAGCATGATCATGACCAGCGGCGCCAACCGACCGTACTCGGTGCGCTTGCCCACCGGCTACGATTCGTCGCGCGCCTATCCGGTCATCGTGCTGTTGCACGGCTGTGGCAGCGGCACCAACAACGTGCCGATGGAAAAAGCGACCGGCAGCGACGCCATCCTGGTGCGCGGCACTGGCTCGGCCGCAGACACGTGTTGGGACACCAGCGCCAACGGACCTGACGTCGCGTTCTTCGACGCGATGGTGACCGACGTCAAAGCGCGCTTCTGCGCCGACGAGCACCGCTTCTTCGCCGTCGGCTACAGCAGCGGTTCGTGGCTGGTCAACCAGCTCACCTGTCTGCGTGCCGACGTCTTGCGCGGCGCCGCGTCCGTCACGGGCGGAGAATCGGCGAGCGGCAAGTGCGGTGGCCCGGTGGCGCGCATCTTCATTCACGACAGCACCGACACCACCAACCAAATCTCGGGGAGCATCAAGGCTCGAGATCGGCAGCTGACTCAAAACAGCTGTGACAAGGCGGCCATGGCCATGCCGGTCGACCCGTCGCCGTGCACGCTCTACCAAGGCTGCGCCGCCGGCTACCCCGTGGAATGGTGCCAAACGTCCGGCAATGCCCACGGTCGCCAAGACTCCTTCGCGCCGACCACGTTTTGGAATTTCTTCAAATCGCTCTAGTCTCGACTTGGGCGGTCTTGGAAGACCAGATCACGATCGTCCGGGAGACCACGAGCCACGAGAATAAGCGGCGAGACCGCCACCCGCTGCATGTGGGTACGCGCGAGTCGCGAGACTTTTTCAGTCGGCCGCTCGCGCAGGGGACCCTGTAGAAATTCACTGAAACGCCAGAAAACCCGCGCGGAAAACGCCAAAGTCGAGTCTAGTGCGCGTCGCGATTCGGCCTCGAAACCGGCGGGGAGCTAGCGCTATAGTGCGCCGATGCTGCTGGCCGTGGATCTTGGCAATACCAACGTAGTGATGGGCCTGTACGAGGGCGAAAAGCTCGTACAGACCTTCCGCGTGGCGACGGTGCGCTCCCGCACCGAGGACGAATACGCCGTCCTGCTGCAGCAGCTGCTGTCGCTACGGCATCTGTCCAACAAGAGCGTCAGCGCGGCCATCATCGCCAGCGTGGTGCCGCAGCTGACCGACGTGATGGTGTCGGCCATTCGTCAGGCCGTGGGCCGTGAGCCGTTGATCGTCGGGCCTGGGCTGAAGACGGGCATTTCCGTGTTGTACGACAACCCGCACGACGTCGGCGCCGATCGCATCGTCGACGCCGTGGCGGCCTACGCGCGCTTTCAGTCGGGCCTGATCGTCGTCGACTTCGGCACCGCCACCACCTTCAACTGCGTCTCGCCCAAAGGCGAATACCTGGGCGGCGTGATCGTGCCGGGCGTGAAGGTCAGCCTCGAAGGCTTGATGCAAAGCGCGGCGAAGCTGCGGCCGGTCGAGCTCACTGCGCCGCCGCACGTGCTCGGTCGCAACACCACCCACGCCATCCAGTCCGGCGCCATTCACGGCTACGCCGCCATGGTCGACGGCTTGGTCGATCGCCTCACCGCCGAGCTCGACTTCCCGTGCCGCATCATCGCAACGGGCGGGCTGGCGTCGTTGATCGGCAAGCACGCCAAGCGTATCGAGGAGCTGGACCCCAACCTCACGCTCGAAGGCTTGCGCATCCTGTACGAGCGCAATAGTAAGGCGCCGAGCAAGTGAATCGCCGCGCCATCCTCGGGTCTTTCGGCGCCCTGCTATTTTCGGCCGGCGCGGCCGTCGGTATCAGCCGGCTCTCCGCCAAAAAGCCCGGCGGCAGCGGGCGCCGCCTGGTCTCGCTCTCGCCGGCCATCACCGAAACCGTGTTGACACTGGGCGGGCTCGAGCAGCTCGTCGGCGTGAGTGATTATTGTGTGCTGCCGGCCGGCAAACAGCTGCCGCGCGTCGGCAGCTCGCTCACCCCTCACTTCGAAGCCATCGCCAGTCTCCGGCCGTCGTTGATTTTGTCGGACGACAGCGCTGGCGCCAAACAGCGAGAGCTGGGCGCCGTCGCCAAGTGCCAAATCTTGCCTTGGCTCACGCTGAACGACGTGACCGAAAGCACCCGCACCCTCGGCAAGCTGTTGAACGAGTCGTTGGCCGCCGACGCCCTGGCGCAACAACTCGACATTCGCCTGTCGCGCAAGCCGCCCTTGGACGCGCCCCGCGTGCTCTTGCTGCTCTCTTACGACCCTGATCGCCCCGCCGAGCTGTGGTTCATCAAGCAAAACTCGCTGCACGGCGCGGCGCTGAACGCCGCCGGGGCGCGCAACGCAGTGGCCCAGGACGTGCCTGGTTTGCCGCGCCTGGGCGTCGAAGAGCTGATCCGGCTCGACCCCGATCAGGTGTTCATCATCCCGCCGCCCGGCGCTACCCCGGAGCGCAAGCGCAACATGCTAGACGCTTTCACCAAGCTGGCCCCGCTGCGCGCCGTGAAAGACAGCCGCATCGCCGTCGTCAACGGCACGCAATCGGTCGGCCCCAGCATCCTCGAGCTGGTCGATTCGCTCGCGCGCATGCTCAAGCAAATGGCCGGACCGCGCCCGGTCGGCGGCTTCATCGACTGAGCCGGTAGAGCCGTCCCGTGCAGCTCAGGCTCCAGCAAGTCAGCGTCGTGCGCCAACAGCGGCGGCTGCTCGACGCCGTCGATCTCACGCTCGACCCCGGTCAGCTGTTGGCGTTGGTCGGCCCGAACGGCGCCGGCAAGACCACGCTCTTGCGCGCCATGCTGGGCCTGACCGCCGCCGATCAGGGCCAAGTTTGGCTGGGCGACGCCCGCGTGTCGTCACTTCGCCCGCGCGAGCGCGCCGCGCGCGTTGCCTGGCTGCCGCAGCACTCGAACGGCGCCGAAGATCTGTCGGCGCTCGAGGTCGTGACGGCGGCGCGCTTTCGCTTCGACGAAAGCTTCGCCCACAGCGCGCGCGAGGCTCAAAACGCGCTCGAGCGCGTCGGCGTGGGCGCGGTCGCCGAGCGCGCGCTGGCCACACTTTCGGGCGGTGAACGGCAGCGGGTCGCGCTGGCGGGGTTGCTGGCGCAAGCCGCCCCCATCTTGCTCGTCGACGAACCCGCCAATCATCTGGATCCGGCTCAGCAAATCGACGTGTATCGCTTGCTGGGCGAGCTGTGGCGCGAAGGTAAGAGCATCGCGCTCGTGACTCACGACGTGAATTTGCTGCGGCACCTGGGCAACGCCGAGCGAGTGCGCGTCGCCGGCATGGCTCGGGGCAAGCTTTGCTTCGAGTCCGCGCTGGCGGCACCAGAGCTACCACGGCAACTGGGAGAGCTGTTCGGGGTGCAGATGCGCACGCTGTCGCTCGACGGCCAGCGCGTGCTGATGCCGGAGCGCCAACCTTGAAGCGCGCGGCCGCATTCGTGCTCGTCGCGCTGCTGCTGACCACGCTGTCGCTGTGGATTGGCCCGAGCTTCAGCGGAGAAACGCGCGACTTCGTCTTCTTCGAGCTGCGGCTACCGCGCTTGCTGGTCGGCGCTTTGGTCGGCGCCACTTTGTCCATCTCGGGCGCAGCCTTTCAAGCCGTCTTCAACAACCCGCTCGCCACCCCCAGCACCGTGGGCACGACCGCCGGCGCCACGTTGGGCGCGCTATTGGCGCTGTCGCTCGATGTCGGCGGTGGCGTTCTGGGCGTGTCGTTGCTCACAGCCGCGGCCTTCGCCGGCGCCCTCACCACCACGCTGCTCGTCTCCGGCTTGGCCGCTTCGGCGCGCCTGTCGAAAAACGACGTGCTGCTCGCCGGCATCGCCGTCACGCTCGCGGCCAGCGCGCTGGCCAGCGGCGTGCAGTACGCGTCGGACGCGCGCGCTCTGGTGGCGGCCGCGCAGTGGTCGCTCGGCCAATTGCCGCAGGTCGGCTACCGCGGGGTCTGGTTGATTGGCCCCTTCGCACTGACGACCCTGCTTGGCTTATTGGCGCTGGGGAGGCCGCTGCAGAACCTAGCCCTGGGTGAAGACTTGGCGCAGGCGCAGGGCGTGCACGTCACGCGGCTGCGCTTTCTGGTGCTGCTACTGGCTTCGCTCGGGGTCGCGGCGTGCGTGGCCTGGTGCGGGCCCATCGCGTTCGTCGGCTTGATCGTGCCCCACTTGGTGCGCCTGCTGGTGGGGCCGAGCCTGCGTTCGTTGCTGCCACTTTCTTTCATCGGCGGGGCGGCGTTCTTGGTGCTGTGCGACGCCATCGCGCGCGCTCTTTTGCCGGGGCGAGAGTTGCCGGTGGGCGTGATCACGGCCGCGTTGGGCGCCCCGGCATTGGTTTTCTTGGTATCGCGCTCTCGCCGGGAGTAAACCCAAGCCCCCGCACCCGCCATGCGCTTCGCTCTCATCTCCGACGTGCACCTGGGCCCCCCTGCGAGCCATCAGGGCAAATTGCGTAAGCTCACCCATTTATCGGAAGAGCTCGTCCAGGCCTTCGTACGCCGCATGCGCGACGACGTGAACCCGGATCTGGTCATCAACCTGGGCGACGTCATCGAAGACGAGTCGGCCGAGCGCGACGCCGAACGCTACGGCCACTTCGTCGCCATGCTGCGCGAAGTCGGGCGCCCGGTGCTGCACGTGGCCGGCAACCACGACACCATCAACCTTTTGCCGGCCGAGCTGTGCGCCATGTGGGGCAACTCTTCGGAGCCCACGTACGCGCAAGACCACGAGGGCATCCACTTTGCCGTCCTCCGCACCATCGAGCATCGTGGAGAGCGCATCGAGCTACCCGAAGCGCAGATTCGTTGGCTCGAGCAAGACCTGGCCCAGACCAAGCTGCCCAGCGTCGTGCTCATGCACCACCCCGCCAGCGAGATGCGCCTCGAAGGCAATCGTTGGTTCGAAAAGCGCCCCCACCTGTGCCGCGTGGTCGAGCGGCGCGCGCTGCGCGACGTCATCGCCAAAAGCGGCAAAGTCGTGGCCGTGTTCAACGGCCATGTGCATTGGAATCACTTCGACGTCATCGCCGGCATTCCGTACATCACGCTGCAAAGCCTGATCGAAAACCTGGACGACGACGCACCCGGCCGCGCCGCCGCCGCTTACGCCGTCTGCGATTTGGACGAGCGCCGGCTGGTGGTCACGGTCTACGGCGCCGAGCAGCTGCGCTATCAAGTCGAGCTGCGCTGACGGCGCCAAGCGGTCATTCGGGGTAGGCCCGGTTTCGGCTGGCGCGAGCGGCCCAGCTGGGCCGCCAAGCCCGGCCTACACCCTGCCCGAGCCCAGCTTTCCGAGCGCAGTTGGCCGGTCTCGCACGGACCGCAACCTCGACAATTGACGTGATCCCTCGGGGCGAGACAACGAGGTTGACAGTTTTTTGGTCGTGGCGGCACTAATCAAGGAGGGTATGCAAAACGGGCGAGGTTACTGATGAGGTTCCAGGCGGCATTGGGGTACGTCGTCGTCACCATCGCGCTCACGGGTTGCGCGTCGAACAATGGTGACCCAATCGGGGGCGGCAACGGCGTGGCCGGCGCGGGTGGGCTGGCCGGAGCTGGAGTTGGGGGCTCCGCGACCACCAACGGCGGAGCTAGCGCGGCCGGCACCGCCGCCCAAGCTTGTCCGGAAACGCGCGTGCCACTGCGCACTACCGGCACGGTCGTCGAGCTGGGCTTTGCGCCCACCTTGGCCGGCAAGCCCTTCGTCGTCGGCGAGCCCAACACGGTCGCGGGCGGTCAAATCTCGCCGCTCAATTTGCGCTTCTACGTCTCGGAGCTGTCGCTCACGGCGGCCGACGGCAGCCAACTGCCGGTCGACTTGGTCTCGGCGGCGGGCCAGCTGGAGCCGTACGGCGTTCACCTCGTCAATTTCGAAGAACCTGCTTCGACGAGCATTCACGTGTTGGCGCCTGCCGGCGACTACACGGGGGCGCGTTTCACGTTTGGCATCAACGACGCTTGCAACAGCGGAGACGCCAATCGCGACGCGCCACTTTCCGCCAACTCGCAGATGGTTTGGCCCCACGTCGCGGGTTCCTTGTTCCTCCGCTACGAGGCGCAATGGCAGGCAGACGCCACCGCGGCGGCAACGGCAGCACCGCCACCGAGCATGATTCACATGGGCGGCGTCGTCGGCAGTGTGTTCGCCCCGCAGGCGACGTTGACCGGTGCGCTGGCGGTGCCAGCCACCGGCAGCGTGACCCGGACCATTCAAGTTTCGTTCGACGAGATCTTTCGCGGCGCCTCCAGCTCGGACGACGTTTCCAACGTAACGATCCCAACCCCCGAGGTCATCGCGGGAGAGCGCTTGCGGCGCGCCGTTCCCACGTTGACCATCTTCACGCTCGCCGCGCCTTGAGCCTTCGCCAGCCGCGCGCATGATGTCCATGGCTCTTGTTCGCGCTCGCTGGCTCACCGGCGTCGTCGCGCTGCTGGCCGGGCTGGGCTGCGCCGATCACGACGCTACGCCCACCACCGAGGTTGCCGAGCCAGCGGGCGCTCTCACCGAGGCAACGGCTCCCTCCGGCTTTCCCGCCGGCTCGGTGGCGAGGACGGCGCCGCCGGACAACCCTCTCACCGAAGCCCGCGCGCGCTTGGGCCGACGCCTCTTCTACGAAACCGCGTTGTCGCGTACGGCCACCATCAGCTGCTCCAGCTGCCACGTCCAAGAGCACGCTTTTTCGGATCCGAACCCGGTATCGTCGGGAGTGGAAGACCAGCAAGGAACACGCAACGCGCCGGCGTTGGTGAATCTGGCTTGGAGCCAGCGCTTCTTTTGGGACGGGCGCGCAGCATCGCTCGAAGAGCAAGCCGGCAAACCGATCGAGAACCCGATCGAGATGGATCTGGCGCTCGACGACGCCGTCGCACGCATCAGCGAGAACAAAAGCTACGTCAAAGACTTTCAGGCTGCCTTCGCCGAGCCCGTGACGACCGACAACTTGCAGAAGGCCATCGCCAGCTTCGTGCGCGTGCTCGTCAGCGGCAACAGCCCTTACGATCGACACCTTGCGGGTGACGACGACCAGTTCAGCGCCGCCGCGGCCCGCGGAGAACAGCTATTCTTCGGCGAAAAGGCGGCGTGTTTTCACTGTCACCCCCAGGGGGCGCTCACCAACGACGGGCTGTTCAACGACGGCTCGTATCGCGACGGTGCCGACGAAGGCCGCAAAGCCGTGACCGGCCGCTCCAGCGACCTTGGCAAATTCAAGGTGCCGGGCCTGCGCAACGTGGCCGTGAGCGCGCCGTACATGCACGACGGGTCGCTGGCCACGCTGCGCGACGTCGTCGAGCAATATGTGGCCGGAGGGCTCGGTCACCCCAGCACCGATCCGCAAATCATGCCTTTGCAGCTGTCGTCCGACGAAATCGACGACCTGCTGGAGTTCCTGGACGCGTTGACGGATTCGGACTTCTTGAACGACGAACGCTTCCGTCTGGCCCCGTAAAGGTTCCAACCCGCGGCGTGCGCGCCCGTCGAGCGCGACGAACTTCCGGCGAGTCTCGCAATTTGCACGCGCACCGGATTCGTCGCGGCGACGACAGCCGACCTAGCTCGTTGCGGTGAGAGACAACAGTGGCTCGCGCCTTGTGGTCGGCATCAAATCGTACATGCTAGCCCTCGGTGTTGTTGCCGCCGAAGGAGCGGGCCCCCTGACGACTTTGCTAACAGACCGGCCGCGGTTGCTGCGATTTCTTGCGCTGAGCGCCCTCGCCACGCTCAGCGCGTGCTCGGGAGGCTCGGCCAACCCTGCCAGCAACGCTAGCGCCGGCGCCGGCACGGGCGCAGACGCGGGGGCTGGGGCTGGGGCTGGTACGGGCCAGACACCGCCCAGCGGCGGCAACGCCGGCACGACCCCCGGCGCTGCGGGTAGCTCCGTAGGTTTGGCGGGCGGTGGCTCTGCCAACGGCGGCGGGAGTGGAAACGTCGCCACCGGCGGCACCGCTCCGGAGCAACCCGGCGCGCGCCGGCCCTTTCCCCAACATGCCTACGGCAAGTTCTGCAGCTACCCGCTCGCCGCCGACGACGCGGCGGTGCAAGTTGCCTACAAAGCCTGGAAAGACACGACCGTCACGGCCGACGGCGCCGGTGGTTTTCTGCGCGTGAGAAAGCCCGACTCGGGGGCCATCGTCGGCTCGACGGCGTCCGAAGGCATCGGCTACGGCATGATCCTCGCCGTCTACTTCGGCGACCAGCCGCTGTTCGACGGCCTGTGGCGCTACGAGCAACTGCACCTCGACGACAACGGGTTGATGAATTGGGACGTCGGGCCCGACGGCGTCGTCAGCAGCGCCGGCATGGGCGGCGCAACCGACGGCGACGTCGACATGGCTTGGGCGCTCGTCATGGCGGACAAGCAATGGGGCGGACAGGGCACGCTGGCAAAGCCTTATCTCGACATCGCCAAAGACCTGATCGGACGGATCTGGAGCTTCGAGGTCGACCACAAGCGCGGCGAGATGCTGATGGCGGGCGACAAATGGGGCGACGTGGACGTCACCAATCCCTCCTACTTCGCGCCCGCGTATTTTCGCGTTTTTGGCCAGGTCACGAACAAGGCCGACGACTGGAACAAAGTCATCGACGCCAACTACGCCATCTTGGCCAAGAGCCTCAACGCCACGAACGGCAATGCCACCAACGGGCTCGCTCCCGCTTGGTGCAATTCGAGCGGTCAACCCGTCGAAGCATTTGCTGGCGCGCCCACCTATTTTCAAAACGACGCAACGCGCGTCCCGTTTCGCGTCGGTCAAGACTACTGCTACTTCGGCGAGCCGCGCGCCAAGCAGTACCTCGGCCAGATCAGCTCCTTTTACAACGGCGTCGGCGTGGCCAACATCGTCGACGGCTACAACCTCGACGGCTCGCCCCACCCCGACCGCGCCGTCGGCGGTTTGCAAGCCGCGTCGTTCGTTGGCCCGGCGGGCGTGGCCGCGATGAGCGACGCCGGCTTTCGAACCCTGCTCGACCAAGCCTACGCGGCGGTCGCCACTCAGCAGCTCACCGCCGGCACCATCTACTATCAAAAATCGTGGACGGCGCTGTCGCTGCTGATGCTCACGGGCAATCTCGTCAACCTCACCGCCGAGTGACGACGCCACGGCGCCTGACGCCGGCGGCGCGGCCCAAAGGGGCGCAAATACCAAAACCTTTTCGGGAAGCTCGTTGGCTGCAAGCGCCGTGCCGCAGCCCGCAGCCTCTGCTAATGCTGGGGCGGCGGGGAGCTGAGGTCATTCATGGTGCGTCTTTTGGTTTCGTGCGTAACGCTGGGTTTGGTGGTTGCTTGCTCGATCAGCGAGCATGAGTTCTCCAAAAACTCGGGACAAGGTGGCGGCGCCGGCAGCGCGGCCAAGAGCGACGGCGTGGCCGGCTCTTCGGTAGCTACCAGCATGGCCGGCACGGCCGTCGGTGGCTCTGCGGCCGATGGCGGGACCAACAGCGACGGCGGGACCAACGGCCAAACGGCTGGCAGCAGCAGCTCGAGCACGGCCGGCGCTACGAGCGGCGGCAGCGCGGGCGACACCGGCCTGTCGTGCAACGCAGACATGAAGGAGTGCGGCGGCAAGTGCGTCGACGTCACGGACCCCGCCTACGGCTGCGGCAAGACCAGCTGCGATGCGAGCGCGTGCCCGAACCCCGGGCAAGGCGGCTCGCTCGTGTGCAGCGGCGCCAGCTGCAAGATTGGCTCGTGTGGAACCGATTTCAAGCTGTGCGACGACAAGTGCGTCGCGCTTTCGGATCCGACCTACGGGTGCGGCAAAACCAGCTGCGACGCGAGCGCGTGCCCATCGGCGGGCAGCGGCACCCTGGTGTGCCAGGGCAGCTCGTGCGTGCTCGGCACCTGTGGCACCGACACCAAGAAATGCGGGAACAAATGCGTGCCGACGGATCGCAGCAACGGCTGCGCCGCCGCCGGCGAATGCGCTGCCTGCGCCAACAACGAAGAGTGTCTGGGCGCGCCCTCGGCGTGCACCTGCGTGCCGGTGGCGAAGGCGACGGCCTGCGCCGGCAAGTGCGGGTCGGTGTCGAACGGCTGTGGCGGCACCCACGACTGCGGCGGCTGCACGTTACCTCAAACGTGCAACGGTGGCGGCACTCCGAACGTGTGTGGTTGCATGTCGACCAGCATGGCCACCGCTTGCCTGAACAAGGCGTGCGGCACGGTTTCGAACGGGTGTAGCGGCACTTACACCTGCGGCACGTGCACCGCGCAACCCAACGCCGTTGCCACTTGCGAATCGAACTCCTGCGTGAACGCCTGCGCGGCCGGCATCATGCCCTTGACCTGTCCGAACATTGCGCCGGGCATGCCGCGCTGCGGGGCCTGGAGCTTCGAGACCAACACTGCCGAAGGTTGGATCAAGGGCGACCCGAGCGACGCCGCCATCACCGGCAAGACCAGCATCGCGACCGGCACCGCACAGAAGGTCGACGGCTCCCGTTCGCTGGTCGTCACCACGACGATTCCCGGCGGCGAAAACCCGTCGACGTACGACTACGAGCAGCAAATCACCTTCGAGGCGCCGCTCTGCCCCGACGCTTCCAGCTTGAACTTGTCGAACCGCGTGTTCGAGGTACACGCCTATTTCGAGCGCATCTCCGGCACTCCCCTCACCTCCGCCAACGCCAAGCTCACCGCTGGCTCACAGCAGCAGAATCCGGACGGAACCGGCGGCAGCGTCGGCAGCGCGCCCTTCACCGTCGCGGAGGGTACGTGGCTGAGCGGGACCGCGCAGGTCAGTGTCGCCGCCACCCACCTGACCATCACCGTCGCGGTCATTCCGCGCCTGGCCACGCCCTGGAACGGCCGAATCTATTTCGATCTACTGGCGTTGCATTGAGGGATTGACGCCGCCCGAAGTTGGCGGAGACTCGCGGGCCCCCCATGAGCCAGTCACCGTTCTCCGCCGTCACGCTCGCTCCCGCTGATCCCATCCTCGGATTGACCGAGGCTTTCGTGGCCGACAAGAACCCCAAGAAGGTGAACCTGGGCGTCGGCGTGTACCAAGACGGCGCGGGCAAAGTGCCGGTGCTGTCGGTCGTGCGCGAGGCCGAGAAGCTCTGGTTCGAGAAGGAAGACTCGAAGAGCTATATCGCGATCGACGGCGTTCCGGCTTACCGCAAAGAGGTGCAGGAGCTGCTGCTGGGTCGCGACTCGGAGCTGATCGCCGCGGGGCGCGTCGTGACCGCACAAGCGGTGGGCGGTACGGGGGCGCTCCGCCTGGGCGCGGACTTCTTGCGCCGTTTCTTGCCCGGCTCCGAGCTGTACCTCAGCTCGCCCAGCTGGGAGAACCACCGCGCGGTGTTCGAGACCGCCGGCTTCACCGTCAAAGATTACCCGTACTACGCCGCCGGCAGCCACGGCCTCGACTTTGCGGGCATGAAAGCGGCGTTCGCTCAGCTTCCGGCCAAGAGCATCGTGCTCTTGCACGCCTGCTGCCACAACCCGACCGGCGTCGACTTGAGCGCCGCGCAGTGGGAAGAAATCGTGGGCATCGTGCGTGAGCGCGAGCTGGTGCCGTTCATCGACTTTGCCTACCAAGGCTTCGGTGAAGGCATCGAGCAAGACGCGGTGGCAGTCCGTGCGTTCACCAAAGCGGGCCTGTCGTGCGTCATCTCCAGCTCGTTTTCCAAGTCTTTTTCGCTGTATCGCGAGCGCGTCGGCGCCATCACCTTCGTCACCGAAAGCGCGGACGAGGCCAAGCGCGTGACGTCCCAGCTCAAGCGCACCATCCGCACCAACTACTCGAGCCCGAGCTCCCACGGCGGTCAGATCGTCGGCATGGTGCTGGGCAACCCCGAGCTGCGCGCCAAATGGGAGACCGAGCTGACGGAGATGCGCGTGCGCATTCAGAAGATGCGCAAATTGTTCGTGCAGCGCTTGATGGCGCGCGGCATCAAGCGCGATTTTTCCTTCATCGAGCAGCAGCGCGGCATGTTCTCGTACTCGGGGCTGGAGCTGGACAAGGTGCTGCGGCTGCGTTCCGAATTCGGCCTGTACATCGTGGACAGCGGGCGCATCTGCATCGCGGCCATGAACGAGAACAACCTCGACTACATCACCGAGGCGATATCCCAGGTGCTGTGACGACGCCGACGCCGACGCGGCGTCGGGTCGGCCAGATTCGCGGCGGGTCCTGCGCCGCGCTTTCGTTCGCCTTGTCAGTGTGCCTTCTCGGTTGCCAACCGGTCGCACGAAGCCGAACCGGCACGCCCCCGCCGAGCGAAGCTCGCCGCACGCCCCCGGCGCCAGCTCGGCCTACGCCCGTTGCCGAGCAACCGGTGGCCCCGGTCGTGACCACGTCGCCAGCCACACCGCGGCCCGACCTGGTGCTGCGCTATGCCTGCGACGACAAGTACGCCAGCGAGACGGATTGCGCGCCAGGCAAGGCCGCGTGGAGCTCGTGGCTCACCGGGCTCACGTTGACCTCGAACAGCGAAAGCTTGCTCGAGCACCAAGGCGGTGGACCCGGCGGCGCAGAGTGGAACCCTCAGGCGGCGCTGGTGGCGTTCGTGGTCAGCGCGGAGGCGGGCCGCGCCCAACTGCAAGTAAAGGGCAAGCCCTGGCTTACCCCCGTGGCACGCTTCGACGACTACGACGTCTTCGTGGTGCCGTTCGGGACCTGGAGCGCCGCGGCGCGCCGGGCCCGGGCCGGTGATCTGGCGGACACGGCGATGATCGACGGCGTGAGCGTGGTCGAGCTGCGTGCGCGGAGCACTGGTGAGACGCGCGGCACGTTCGCTTTCAGCCGTGGGGAATGATTCCGCCGGCCTAGCAATCTAAGGGCGAGGACCAGCATGCGCTGGTCGCATCGAGGGCGCGCGTGAGCTAGAATCCGCGACATGAGGCGTTGGGCCCGGGGAGCGGCTTCTTGCACGGCGTTGGCATCACTGTTGGCGTTCGCTTGCGGTAAATCCGAGCGCTCCCCGCAAGACGAGCCCCACGGTGCCGGGGCGCCGATGGGTGGCGTGGCTTCGCCAAGCGCTGGCGCCGCTACCGGCGGAAGCACCAACCACGGTGGCGGGGGCTCGCCCACCAGCAAGGGTGGGGACGCGGCCATGGGCGGAAGCCCCATCGGGCTCGGCGGCGAAGCGGCAACGGCTGGAGAAGCCGCAACCGCCGGCGAAGCGGGCGCGCTCGGAGCGGGCGGCGTTTCGAGCTGCGAAGGCCTTTACCACGCGTGCGGCTGTGGTTGCTGCCCCGGTCAAACCGCCACCACCAGTTGCGTCTACCCGGCGCTAGGTCAGGACATCTTCACCATCATCTCGGCCGACCAGGCGAAAGCGCAAGACACCGTCGCGTGCGCCAACGCCGACTGCATGACCCGGCAAGACTACATTTGCTGCGAAGCTCCGCCCCCCAGCGACGACGGGGCCAGCTATGAAACCAACGTGTCCATCGGCGGCTACGATCGCATCCGTCTATTCAAACACGGCGCAGTCGACTGCAGCACGTTCACGCTGGTCGACGGCCCGCCCGCAGGATCAAAATTTCCGGTCGAAACCCCCAGCAATTGGGGCATCGAGCAGATCACCCGCCTCCCTTGCAGCTCGAGCGCGATCGGGCCGAAAGCCTTCGGCGCCATCGGCACATTCAGCCTGCGCGTGAGCGGAGATGCTTGTATCGTCGACGCGCACCTGGCCGCCTTCTTCGGCGATGCGATGCAGGGCGTGGAGGCGGAACGTTTCGACGCCGACGGCGTACCGGTGAATATTCCCGTCGCGCAGTGTCAGTAGGCGAGCGCTACGCGGCCATACGCAGGACCGAGCCGCAAGCCAGCGCCGGTTGGCGCCGGAACGTGCCCGGCGCCACGCCGTGGTGCTGCTTGAACGCGCGCCCGAAGGCGAACTCGGAGCGGTAGCCCACCAAACCGGCGATCTCGGCCAGCGACGCTTCGCCCTCGCGCAGCAGCTCGGCCGCGACCTCCATCCGTCGCCGCGCCAGATAACGCATCGGCGACAAGCGAAGCATGCGCACGAACTGACGCGCGAAAACGGGCCGCGACAAACCGACGGCGCGCGCCAGGTGCTCGACGGTCCAATACTTCGACAAATCGCGATCTAAAAGCTCCAGCGCGCGCTCGATGCGCCGATCGCGCAGCGGGCGACCCCAGCGCGGCAACGGCACCGCTTGTGACATGCGCGACACGTATACAGCCAGGCTTTGGAACAACGACCGCAAGAGCGCCTGGCTCGGCGCCTTGGACAGCTCGGCTTCGTCGCCGATCAATCGCAAGATGGCAGAAAGCGGGCGGTGGCTGGCCACTTGCTCGCGCGAGCAGACACGCATCGCGTCTCCCTCCCGCCAGCTGAACCAGACGCCGTCGGCCCCTCCAGAAAACGTCACCTCGATGCTCGAAGCGGCACCGCCCTCGTCCGTGCACGCGATGACACGCAACGCCGACCGCCCGCGCTCGATGCGAATCGTCATGTCGGCGGCGAGCGAGAGCATGGTGCAAGTTTGCCGGACGGTCCCGCCGCCGTCCACCGCCGGACGGCGCGTGAGAGCCCAAGATCAAACTTCGAGAGGCTTTGGCATGGTCAGATGGGTGGCCGTCGCCCCACACCAGGGGCATGGCATGGAACAAGTCAGAGCGGGACGGCGCCGAGGGTAGCGAGAAGCGCGGGCCGATTCCGCTGGTAGGGGAGCACTTATTTGCCAGCCGCACGGTGCTGGTCTTCGGCGAAATCGACGCGCGCTTGGCCGAATCGGTCACGGCGCAGCTGCTCGCGTTGGCCGCGCAAAGTCGCGACCCCATTCGCTTGCTGATCAACTCGCCGGGCGGTCATGTGGAAGCCGGCGACACCATTCACGACGTCGTGCGGTTCGTCGACGCCGAGGTGCGAGCGATCGCCACGGGGTGGTGCGCCAGCGCAGGCGCGCTGATCTTCGCCGGCGCACGGCGCGAAAATCGCCTGGCCTTGCCCAACACCCGCTTCCTCTTGCACCAACCGCTCGGCGGCGTCGGCGGCCCCGCCTCCGACGTGGAGATCGAAGCGCGCCAGATCTTGCTCATGCGCGAACGGCTCAACCGCATCTTCGCCGAAGCCACCGGCCAGCCCCTCGAGAAAATCGCCCGCGACACCGAACGCAACCACTGGCTGACGGCGCAAGAAGCGCTCGACTACGGCCTCGTCGGCCGCATCCTCGAACCGAGCGAACGCCTGCGCTGAAGGCGCCCCCTCACGCACCGTTCCCGTCCTCAGACGCGGGTGGCTGCCACGCCGCAGCTTTCCCTGCAGAAACTAGCGTGGCGTCCCAGGGCCAAGCCACGGTCGTTCTCACCTGGCTTTGCGAAACACGCGCGCCACCACGCGCCCGGAACGACGCACGACCAGAAGCTCTTTGCCTAGCCGGCCGAACCGTTCACGCGACCGCTGACCCATGGAGCCGGACTCGGGATCGTCGAATTCCTTGTCCCAAACGACGACGTAGTCCGCTACTTGCGGAGATCTGGCTTTTTTTGCCCGGAGCCAAGGCGACATCAGCTGCGGCTGCCCCACGAAGACGTGCGGCTTTTGTGTCCTGCCCCGAGCCTGCCAATCGCTGGCAATGCCCAGCGCCATCTCGCGCATGAAGTTCTTGTCTTGAGGACGGCCGCACTCGACCCCCGGCCAAGGGGTGCAAGGCTCGGCCTCCGGTAACAGCCGAACGTCGCGCACGTAGCGGCCCACGAACAACAGCGCCAAGAGCGCCATCGGTGCGAACGGCATTCGCTTGGACCAGGCCTGGAGCCGCGGCGTCAGCCACTCGATGCTGGCGCCCGCGAGCAAGCACAGCATCGACAACGCGGGCGAAGCGTAGCGAGCGTGCTTCTTGGACGCCAGGACCACCATCAACAGATACGGAATGAAGCTCAGCAGCAACCAACAGTAGTGTTTGCGCAGACGCGGAAGAAAACCCAAGGCCACCAGGCCGAACGCCGCCAAAATCAGCGTCTCGGGCGGCGCCACCGAGGCGATGGCGCTCGGATAATAGCTGAGACCCGGGTCGCGCACGCGCTGCCCATCCACCACGTGCGGATGGCCATGGTTGGCCAGCGCCACCGTTTCGTGGATGACGCGGTGGAGCGTTCGAACAGGACTGACCCACAGTGCCGGCCACATCAACCAGAAGGCAAGAGCCGCCGAGACGGAGACGAGGAACGCAACCATGAGGCCGCGCTTGTCGCGAAACCGATCGAGGACGGTGGTGGCCGCCAAAATCGGCAGCAACGTGGCCGGCACCGCGCCATAGGACAGCTTGCACAACGCCGAAGCGGCGAACAGCGGCCCCGCTCCGAGCGCCCAGCGCCAGGAGCCCCGCTCGTACGCGAGGATCGCAGTCCAAGCCCCCAACCATGCGAGCCCCAGAGCGGCCATGTCCAACTGCCCAATGCGCGCTTGCTCGACGAGAGCGGCGTCGGTGACGAGTAGCAACGCAAGCACGAGCGCGGGGCGCCACTGCGATTGACCCAGGCAGGCGATGGCGAGAGGAAAGGTGAGCGCCGCCGACAACACGCCAATCAGCGCGCCCGGCAGCTTGACTGCGAAGACTCCGACCGGGCTGATATCGGCGGCCAGCGTGCCGTCCAGCTTCATGAACAGCCCGCTGATCCACATCAAAGTGACGCCCGGATGCGGATACGGACGGGTGTTGGCGAAGTCGCCCCGCGCTATCGCCGCCCAAAAATGCTTAACCGCGCCGTACCACAGCACCGAATCCTCGTGCAGCGCCTCGTCCACGCGATAAAACGACAGGAAGCTCGCGAACACGACGAGCAGCAACGTAACGTAGATGATCTGGCGTCGCCCCAGCTCCACGGGCATGGTCGGTCCACCGCTACATCAGGACGAAACAGGGGTCGAGCTTGCTGTCTTGTCGGGTCCGAGGGCCGAGGCCTAGCGGTGGCGATGCAAGCGGTTGAACGGCTTGCCCCGTGGCCGGCCACGCACAAAGCTTCGCGGATGCGGCCAACAACGGAGGGCGAGACCGAGCCGAGCGGCACCCTGCAACGCCTGGTCGAGCATCGCCACGAATTTTTGGGCTTTCTGCAGAGGCGTTTGGGCAGCCGCGAGCTTTCTGAAGATATCCTTCAAGAAGCGTTTGCGCGCAGCCTGGTCAAAGTCGAGCAGCTCGAGCACGAAGAGTCGGCGGTCGCTTGGTTCTATCGGGTGCTGCGCAACGCCGTCACCGACTACCGCCGGCGTAGCGGGGTCGCCGATCGCAAGCTGGAAGAGCTTTCGCGAGAGCTGACCGCGTCAGCCGAGCCTGAGACGCACCAGGCCGTTTGCCAGTGCGTGACCGGCCTGGCTGCCACGTTGAAGCCCGAATACGCGCAAGCGCTGCAGGCGGTGGAGGTCGAGGGCCAAGCCGTAAAAGACTTTGCGACCACGGTCGGCATCAGCCCCAGCAACGCCGGAGTGCGCGTGTTTCGCGCGCGCGAAGCGTTGAAGGTGCAGCTCAAGCGCTGCTGCGGCAGCTGCGCCGACGACAACTGCCGCGACTGCACCTGTCACGCCTCGCCCAGCCCATCGGGCGATCAATCCGTCAACCGGTAGGCGCGCAACGTCTCCAAGAATTCCGGCTCGTCGAGCGACGTGGGCGGCAAGTATTGCCCCGCCGGCGAGCGGCGCCACGTTTCCCGACTGCCGAGCGGCGCGAACCGATAGCGGTAGAAGGAAGCGCGAATGAAATGCGGAGGCGCCGCGGGAAACGGATTTTCGGCGAACAAGCCGAGCACGCCAGGATCGCCCTGCAGCAGCTTGTGCGTCAGCGACAAGAACCAGCGGCGCTGGTAGTCGGGTGAAAGGGGCAAGAACCACAGCTGCCAGTCGAGCCGGTAATGATACGGCGTCACCAGGCACGGATGTCGATCGACGCGCCCGGGCTTGCAGGGCAATTGGTATTCGAGCCAACGGGTGTGCTCGTCGATACTGCGAGCGCTGGTGCCCTCGATGACCAGCTCGTAGCGCTCGCGGCTCACGCTGCCGAACGCGCCGTAGGTATTCACCAGGTTGAACGGCTCGAAGGATGCGTTCATGGCCTGGCGGGGTGACAGCAAATTCACGACCGGGTTGAGGCTCAGCACCTTCTTGCCCTCGCCGAGGAACTCCGCGACTTCGAGCTTCCCCGACAAATCTTCAGCAGGAGCGAAAAGGTCAACTGGGCGCCTAAAGATAACACCGGTCATCATGCCGAGTTGCAGGCCAAGATCGACTTGACGAAGGTGATCCAGACGCCGTCCACGCGCCAGCAGTTAGAGGCGGCGCGTGGCAAATTGTCGCCCCTGCTCAGAGACGCTCTTGTCGGTCTGAACTATGCCTACTACGAGCCGCCGAGCG
>JBEQSW010000364.1:0-8560 GCA_040348565.1 Myxococcales bacterium
GCTGCCCGCTGATGCCGAGCATGGTCGGAATGCTGGGGCCGTAGATGTCGGCGTCGAGCAGACCCACCTTCAAACCGAACGACTTGAGGGCCAGCGCCAGGTTGGTCGCGACGGTGCTCTTGCCCACACCGCCCTTGCCGCTCATCACCAGGATGACGTTCTTCACACCCGGCACGGGATCATCCGCGCCGATCTCGCGCTGGGGGACCTGAAACGTTTCCTGACTCATGGCGCGGCCGTCATACTACTGCCGCAGCTGTTCGCAAGCTGCACGGCCGCAGGTGACCGCAACCGCTGCGAAACAGGCCCTAGAGCGGGAAACGACTTGCTGGGGCAACGGGCTTCACGACTCAAAACCTTCCTACGGCGCCGCGTGGGGGGAGGCTCGGCCGAATTCATTTCGGCCGAGGGGGGCGGCGCGTGCCGCCCCCACCAGGAAAGTTCTAGAACGCAGCGGAGCGGCGTTCTAGAGCAAGCCGGCGGACCAGGCCAGGACGACGCCTAGGCCGAAACCGATGCCGGTCGCCACCAGGGCCGGCATGACATCCCGTCGAAAAGTCGACCGGCGCCGGGGCATGTGGGTCTGGGAACGGCGGGCGTCTTGCATCGCCTGGTAGTCGGGGTCGCCCGGCATGGGCATGAAGTCTTGGCCCAGCTGCAGCTTGGGGGTGCTGGGGGCGCGAGGGATGCGCGGCGACACCAGCAGCGAATCGGTCATGCGCGCCACGCGCGGCATGTGAACGGGAATGACGGACGCGGTGGCGGCCGGGCGCGCCGATGGGCTCCCGGTGATGGCCACGGGCGTGGGGGCGATGATCAACGGAATCGGTTGACCGGAGGCCTGGCGATCTTGGGGTACGAGCGACACGAAGTGCTGGGCGCTGACGAACGGGCGCAGGCGCTCGGCCAGCTCTTCCGCACTTTGGATGCGGTCGCGCGGCTTGACGGCCATGCCGTCTTTGACGACGGCCACGAGCTCCGTCGGTAGCTCGGGCACCAGCGCTTGCAAGTCTTTGCTGCGACCTTTGGCCACGAGCTTCATCACCTCGCGCGCCGTGGTCGCTTCGAACGGATCGCTGCCGGCCAGCATGGCGAACAACATGGCGCACGCTTGGTAGACGTCGGTGCGAAAGTCGACCGCTTCGCCCGTCACTTGCTCCGGCGCCATGTACATCGGCGTGCCCATCACGACTTGGTCGGCGTTGTGCGCGGCTTCCACGCCGCGCGCGATGCCGAAATCGAGCACTTTGACCAGGGGACGATCGGGCCGGGGATGGGTGACGAGCACGTTGGCCGGCTTCAAGTCGCAGTGCACGATGCCTTGCGCGTGCGCCGCGGACAACCCCGCCAACACTTGCAGGAACAGCTCGCAGGCGTACGCGGGCGCCAGTGGTCCGCGCGTGTCGATGACGCTCTCGAGCGTCTCGCCGCGCAAGAGCTCCATCACGATGTACGGCACGCCGTCGCGAGAAACTCCCAGGTCGTGGATGTCCACCACGTTGGCGTGCGAGATGCGAGCGGCGGCGCGGGCCTCGGCCACGAAGCGCGTTTGGCTGTCCGGCTCGGCGAAGGCCTCCGGGTTCATCAGCTTGATCGCGATGCGTTTGCCGACGATCAGATTTTCCGCTTCGTACACGGTACCGGTTCCGCCGGAGCCGAGCTCACGCAGGAGCGCGTACTTTCCATCGAGGACGGAAACGGGATTGGGTTGCTGAGCCGCGGACATCGCCAACCCTGCAGAACGGCTCGGAGAGCCGGCGGCTTTAGGGCAGTACACTCTTGGCGTAAGCCAAAAGCGCCGACCTACGGCTTTTTTCCGTAGCCCAGGTACGCGGTGGTCGTGAGGTCGACGGGAGCGGTGCCGTATTGGGCTTCCAGGCGTTCGACGACCCCGGACGTGACCTCGGCCCACTTGGCCTCTCCCAAGCGGCGCTTCAAAAGCACGATGGGGGCCGTCGTGCGTTGGCTTTGCGCCCACAGCTCGGCTGGTGTGCCGCCCGGCAGCGTGTGCGTTTGGGGCGTGACCTTCACGTTGGCGAAGCCGGCGGCGGCCAGCTCAGCCGCAAACTCGGCTGGGTCGCCGAGCGGTCCTTTGCCGGAGCCGAAGGGAATGTCCGGCAGCACCTCGCGCATGGCCGCCATCATGGTCGCAAAGATTCCTTCGAAGGGCGCCCAGCTGGAGACGACGGCGACGCCGCCTGGCTTGAGCACGCGGTACAGCTCCGAAAAGCCGCGCGCGCGCTCCGGAAAGAACATCAGCCCGAACATCGAGAACGCGGCGTCGAACTCGCCCTCCGCCCAGGGCAAGGCTTGGCCGTCGCCCAATCGCACGTCGGCGCCGAGCTGCGCGCCGTTCAGTCGGCGCTTCAGGTTCTTCACCATCTCCGGCGAAAAATCGATGGCCGAGAGCGAGCGCCCCGACTCCGCCGCAAGTAGCGTCAACGTGCCGGGTCCGGCCGCGACGTCGAGCAGACGCGCGCCGGGCGGCGTGGGCGCCAAAGCGAGCGCGTCTTTCGAAAACAGCTCGAACATGGGCAAGAGTTCGAGCGTGTAGTCGTCGGCCACGAGGCTCCACGGCTCGGGGGAAGCGAGCGGGCTGGGCTTGGGCTGAGCGGCGTCAGTCATGGCGGCAAACATTTCCGACCGGGCGCTGCCAGGTCAAGGGGTGGTGTGAGCGGGCAGACGCTGGGGAGCATGATTCGGACGCGCTGTGGTCGCGTCGGCAACAGCCGGACCCACAAAACGACGACGGCGCGCCTCCCGAAGGAAGCACGCCGCCGTGGTTTCACCGACCGTGGTCGGCTTCTTCTCAGCTACCGAACGACGCGGTCAGGTCCGCGGCAGCCTTGCCGCTGGCCGTGAGCTTGTCGGACGAAGCCTTGAGGGCCGTCGCGACGTTGCCGAGCTCGGTGAGAGCGCAACCCACGCCGACGCCGACCTTCAGCGAAGCCGTGACGTCGATGGCGCTGACGGCGTCCGACACAGCGCCCTTCGCGCTGGTGCCGATATCCGCGCCGGCCTGGAGGACGACCTTGCTCTGCGCAAGGTCAGCCACGATGGCGCTGAAGCTGCCCTTGAAGCCGACCAGGAAGGCCTCGAAGTTGGCTTGCGCGTCCGCCTGGGCCGAAGCGGAGAGCTTGGCGTCGAACTGGTACGCCAAGTCGAGCGAGGGAGGGGTGCACTCCACGTTGACGGAAGCGTCGGCCTTGGCGCTGGCTTGGCACTCGGCGCTCGCCATGGGCGGTTCGACGGTACCTTCGCACTTGCCGTTGCACATCACGGAGCCCTTGGCGGCCGCCTCGCACTTCAACGTCGCGCCGGCTTCGCACTTGCCGTCCGGCGGGGTGTACGTGCACTCGCCCTTGCACTTGCCTTTGCACTCCGCGCTGGCAGCCATTTCACAGGTGCCGGTGCACATGCCGTCGCAGCTACCCGCACATTGACCCATCGCGTCGGTCGCCGAGCAGGTACCGGAGCAAGTGCCCTTGCAGGTGCCCGAGCACGAAGCGGCCGCGTCGAGCTCGCAGCTGCCTTTGCACTCGCCTTCGCAAGCCAGCATGGGCGCCGTTCCGGTGCACTTCGCAGTAGCCGAGGCGTCGCACTTGGCGTCGACCGAGGCTTCGGCTTCGCAGGTGCCGGAGCACGTGACTTCGGCTTTGCCAGGGTTGACCGTCGCGTCGCACTTGGCGGTGGCTTCGATGGTGGCCTTGGCCGACACCGCGCATTGGGCCGGCGTGTAGGCGATCTTCAGGCCTGCTTTGGCGTCGAGGTGGAACTTCGCGATGATGGCGGCCTTGATGTCGGCGGCCGGCGCGTCGGCGGCCAGCCCGAGCGAAGCATTGATCTTCGCGATCTCGGAGGTGATGTTCTCGCTCACCAGGCTCGCCTTGGCGTTGAAGTTCACCACGGAGCCGAAGAAGGCGTCGATGCCTTGGATGCCCGAGATCGACGCATTGCCCTCGGCGATGCCCTTGTCGGGGCACGTGAGGCCGCACTGCTTCAGCAACTCGTTGTTGCCGAGCGCGTCGTTCGCTTTGTCGCATGCCTGAGTGGAAAAGGCCCCCGCCACAGCGAGCACGAGACCGGCGATCCGGTAATCAATCAACTTTCGCATACGACACTCCTCTTTCTAGTTATTCCCAAGGATATCCGCGGATAGATTCCGCGGTTGGTTCGACGGACGAACCCCCAGAGCGATGCACAACCTAGTCCAGGTGGCTCTCGAACCGCTAGGCCCTGAGCGGTATCGGACCTGCGTACCCTTTTGACCCACACAAATTCGCAGGATATTCGCGGTTTAGGATTTCGAACGCCAAAAGACCGCGGGTCCGGGCCAGGCGTCCGGGGCTATTCGGGACCCCAGCAACCGGTCTGCGGTGAAGAACCGAGCTGGGTTTGGCTGCCGCTGTTGGCCGCGTAGCAGATGTCGAACAGCGAAGACGTCTCGGTGCCGATGCATTGGATGGGCAAGCCGCTGGGCGACGGCGGGCAGCCGCCGTCGCTGCAGGTGCCGGTAGCGTCGACGGCCGCGCATTCGCAGCGGGTCGAGAAGTTCACGCACCAGCGCTCGCCGGTGAAGCTGGACGAAGCGCAGCCGCCACCCGGGCAATCGTCGTTGCTGCGGCAGGGCTCGCAGGTTTGTCCGGTGCCGTGGCACGAGCCAAAGCGGTGGGAGCAGGTGGCCTCGCCCAGCTCTTCGTCGAAGTAGCCGCAGGTGGCGGCGTTGCCCCAAGGGCACGAGTGCGTGTCGGTATCGCACAAGCGCGTGCAGATCTTCTCGCCGCTCTCGTCTTTGGCGCAAATCTGGTTGGGAACGCCCAAGCAGTCGGCGTCCGAGCTGCACGGCGAGCAAAACTCACGCTGCCGGCACACGCTGCGCTCGACGCCGGAATCACCGCAGTGAAAGGGCTTGCCGGCGCCGATGTCGCTGGCGACGACGCAGCGCGGATCGGTCTTTTGACCTTTGACGTCGCAGGCGTCGGCGCAGGGCTGGCGCGTCAAGGTGCCGCAGTAGTAGCCGGTGGCGCAATCGTCGTCGCTCGTGCAGTCGACGCTGCAGTACGCATCCAGATCGCCCGGGCCGGCGCCGATGCACAACGCCGGGTCGGCGCACTCGGTGCCGAGCGGACAGCTGCTGTAGAGGCCGCCGGGCGTCGGCGGCGCGGCGTCTCTGACGCAAAAATTCTTGCGCCCTCCGTCTACCGTGCGCGCCTCGCAGTGGCCGACCTCGACGCAGTCGGCGTGCGATTGGCATTCGTAGCTGCACTCGCCTTCGACGCAGCTGAAGCCGTGGGCTTCGTCGCATTCGCTGGTGTCGGTGCAAGGCGTGAAGCGACCGCTGGGCGCGCAGCTGCTGCCCGTGCAGCCGGCGCTGCCCGCGTCGCCCGTTGCTCCCGTTTCGCCCGCGTTGCCGGCTGCTTGCGGCTTGTGCTGGGCGCAGCCCGCCGCCGGCAAGCCGCCGAGGGCGAGCAGCAAAAGCGCCGCGAAGCTGCGGCCCGAAACCATGGACGCCCGGCTCTTCTTGACGTTCTGGGTCACGCGGGTACCTTCATACAAGGTTTTAGCCCTCGAGGTCGATGATGCGCGTTCCTTTCAAGGTAGCTCCGGCTCGGCCCAACGCGAGCAGCGCGTGGCTCGCCGTCGGCGCCGTCTTTCTGGCAGCCTGCTCCAGCGCCCCCATCGACGACCCCAACACCAGCAATGCCGAGACGCCGGCGGGCGGCAGCGGCGGCGTCATCCCCGAGGGAGCCGCGGGCAGCACGAGCGAAGCCAGCGCGGGCAAGCCGGGCAGCCCGGCCAGCGCCGGCAGCAGCGCGGTCGCGGCGACGGACGGCCCCAACTATCAGAAGCTGGACTACCCGCCCGGTCCCTACGGTACCGGCGTGCGCGCCACGCTCGAAGACTTCGCGTTCTTGGGTTGGCGTGATCCGGTGGCGGCCAACTACGACGTGAGCAAGCTCGAGCAGGTGCGCTTGTCGGAGTACTACAATCCCGACGGCCGCAGCGACATCAAGCTCATCTGGATCAACGCTTCGGCGGTGTGGTGCTCGGTGTGCCGGGCGGAAATGGCCGATATCAAGAGCAACGGTGTGCATGCCGACTTCGGCCCCCGCGGCGTACAGCTGATCGAAACGCTGTTCGAGGACAACAACTCCGGTCCCGCCAAGCCTTCGGATCTCCACAATTGGGGCTCGCTCGCCGCGCACTCCATCGATTTCCCGCTGCTGCTCGATCCGGGCTTCAAGCTGGGCGCGTTCTTCACCTCCGATGCCACGCCGCTCAACATGTTGGTCGACGCCAAGACGATGAAGGTGCTCGACGCCACCATGGGCTACTCGTCCGACTACTGGCAGCGGGTTGACCGGCTTCTGGCCAAGCTGCAGTGAAGGCGTGGGCGGCGCTCGGGGGTGCGCTCTTGCTAGGGTGCAGCGCGGCGGGGCCGAACGCGGCGCCTAGCGGCGCGCCTGCGACGAGCAACGCCGCGCGCCCGCCCGACTTCGAGCTGCCGCGCCTGGACGGCGGCAGCGAGCGGCTGTCGGATCACTTTGGCAAAGACGTGGTGCTGATCGACTTTTGGGCCACGTTTTGCAAGCCGTGCCTGCGCGCCATGCCCGACCTGGACGCCCTCTACCGTTCGCGGCGTGAGCGCGGCTTCGTCGTGCTGGGCGTCTCGATCGACGGCCCTGGCTCCACCGCCGACGTGCAGGCAGAAGTGGCGCGCTTGGGCGTGTCGTTCCCGATCCTGCTCGACCAAGAGAGCCGCGCCGTCGCGCTGTACAATCCGCGCGCTTCGGCGCCGTTCAGCGTCTTGATCGGCCGCGACGGCCGCGTGCTGGCCCAACGCGAGGGCTACACCACCGGCGCCCACGCCAGCATCGAGCACGACATCGACGCCGCCCTCCGCTGATGAAGGGCGCGCCCGTCGGCCTGATGGGATGAAACCCGGCGAAGGAGGGGTCTCCCAAAGTCAAAAGTGAGTTCGGATCCGAACTCACTTTTGGAACGTTAGAGGGCCTCTTAGTTTCTTCCTAGGACGGGAGGACGCTCATCAGAGGTCCCATCTCAGCTGGAGGCCAAGCCCGCTGAGCCTGGCTTCCGGCTTCACTGCGCCTCCGGCGCTCCCTCGCCTTTCGGCTCAAGGCTCCTTTCGCTCCGGTCCGGTGCGAGGTGAGAACGCATTTTTGTTTTTGGAGGACCAAAACCAAAAATATTTCCCTCGAGAGGAAGCGGGAGAGGTCAAGCCCGCGGCGGCGCTGCCGACTCGCAGGCGGCAGCGCGAACCCCCAAATGTCTCGCCTCTTTCTCGTCCTCCCGTCCTCCCGTCCTCCCTGTGAAAAAATCTCGAGCCGCACAACGTGGCCACCGCGACGCCACGTAAGCTTCTGCAATTCAGGCCGCGGTTTGGCAGCCCCCCGCGCTGAGCTTTCGTCAGTCGACTTTGATGACGCTGCGGGCGGTGACACCGTTTTGGGCGTCGACGTCGAAGACCATGAAGTGGCGGCCGATGCGATCGAAGCGTTCGGGGATGGCGCCGCCGCCGCCGGAGATGAAGGCGGGGATGCCGGCGTTGTCGAACGAGTAGTACGAGTGCACGTGACCGTAGAGCGTCATGTCGACGCGGCCTTCGGCTAGGCGGGCCAGCAGCTTGTCGGCTTCGTTGCGGCTGGCC
The DNA here is from genome assembly GCA_040348565.1 of Myxococcales bacterium. GTDB lineage: Bacteria > Myxococcota_A > Polyangia > Polyangiales > Polyangiaceae > PMG-095. The sequence goes on from JBEQSW010000364.1 coordinate 7,670, forward strand.
ATGGAGCCGTTGCGCACGCCGATGGGATCGACGGGCGGAATGTGCATGGCTACGATGTGCACGTCGCGACGCGAAGACGCTAGCCAGTCGTCGAGCCAGTCGTACACGGTCGCGTCGATGCTGGCGCTGGCGTCGTCGAGCAGGGTGAAGGCGACACCGTGGAAGCGAAAGTGAAAATTGCCGCGGCCGAAGTATTCGTGAAAGAGGTCGGGGTGGGTGCCGAGCTCGTGATTGCCCAGCGTCGCAAAGTAGGGAACTTTTAGGCGCAAAAGCTCGCTTTGAAAGCGCTCAAGCTGCTCTCGCGTGCCGCGCGAGGTGAGGTCGCCGGCGCCGAGCACGAAGCGCAGGTCGTGCACGTCGTTCAGGCGGTCGTAGATGTCCGAGACGCGATCGATGGCTTCTTGGATGTCGGAGAGCAGGGCGAAGCGGAACGGCTCCGCGTCGTCGGTGTCGGGGGCCGCGAGGCCGAGCCGGAGGGTGCCGGCTAGCATGGCGACCCGCCAGCTCTTGCGCGTGGGGGTGCCGCTGTCTTCCAACGGGGTGACGTCGGCGTCGCCGCTGAGCACCTGGAGCTCGGCATCCGGCAAGCAATTCTGCACGTCCACCCGCAGCTGCCGGTCGACCGACGCCGTGAGCTCGAAGCTGAAGCTGGGGGCGCTGCCCCAAAGCACGAGCTGGTCGTCTTCCAGCGCGCGCACCGCGGCCAAACCGTCGTCCACGTTCACGCTCAGCACGCCTTGCTGCGCTTGGCCCACCTCGAGATCGGCAGAAGCTCGCTCTTCGCTCGGTCGCAGGCACGAAAGTGCCAGAAAGAGAGCCGTTCCGAGGACGATGCGCGGTTTCATGGCTGCGTCTCCGTGGTGGGCACCGAAGCGGCACGCGGGCGGCTCG
>JBEQSW010000365.1:0-7842 GCA_040348565.1 Myxococcales bacterium
TCCTCAAAAGGCTTCAGCCTTCCTCCGGTGCTCGCTCCTCGGGCGCGCTTCTCGCTCGCGTCTCTTGGCTCTCGCGACGGCCGGAAACTAGGGACACCCCCTAGGCCGACTGCCGGCGGTTGCGCAGGCGAGCCAGCAGCTCGTCGCGGTTCGCGGGCGCGGCGACGGGGCCGGGCACGCGTTGGCGCGGGCCGCTCGGTTCGACGGCAGGAGACGAGCGCGGCTCGGGCGCGGCCACCGCTTCCAAGTCGGTCATGCTCGCGCGCACTTCGGGCAAGCTGGGCCGCTCGGCCTCGACGAGGCTGGGGCGTTCGGCGTCGGGAGCGCTGGGGCGCTCGGCTCCGGGGGCGCTCGGTCGCTCCGGCTCGCCCGCGCTTTGCTTGGCTTTGACCGCGCGCTCGATGAACGCCTTGGTCGCTGCGCCGAAGCGTTTGAAGCGAACTTTCAAACCCCCGGGACGTACGCCGTCCCCCGGCGTCACCCCGACCACGCGGCCCTCGGCTCGGATCGGCTTCTGTCCGTCCGCGAGCGCGACATCGAACAGTACCGTCGTTTCGTTCGGCAATGCCTCGGCGTCGATCAGCAGCATTCCCTTCGCGTCGATGCTCCAAGCCTCTGCGTTCAGGTAATCCTGCTCGCTCGCGTAAGGACGGACCACGTGGACGACGACGGGATTCACAGCCAGGCAGCCTCCAGCTAGACCTGCCAAAATAACACCGCTTTCCCCCATCTCCCAGCGGATTGTGGTAGGCGGCGGTTGGTTTCGAGTCTCGCTGTCTCGAACTGTCTCGAAAAGCGTTCCAACACGAAAAGCCCCGCAGAGTCTCCAATGGTAGCTCGCCTCTCGAAAATCTTGGTCGTCGGCTCGGGTGGGCGTGAGCACGCGCTTGCGCTTCGTCTTCTCACGTCGCCTAGTGTGGGTGAGGTCATCGTCAGCCCCGGCAACGCCGGGACGCGAGCAACGCCGCCGGGGGCCGAATTCGTCGGGAAGAAGCTGAGCTCGAGCCCAGACGCCCCCCTGGTCATCGCCCAGCGCGAAAACGTCGATTTGGTGGTGGTAGGTCCGGAGGGGCCGCTGTGCGATGGCCTGGTCGACGATCTCACCCGGGAGGGTGTTCTGACCTACGGCCCTAGCAAGCTCGCGGCCGAGCTCGAGGGCTCGAAGGCTTTCATGAAGGCCTTCGCGGTTCGGCACGGCATTCCGACCGCCCGCCACGTGGTCGTTCGCGACGAGGCCGAGCTCGAGGCTCAGGTGGCGTCCTTCCCGGTGGCGCCGGTGGTCAAGGCCGACGGCCTGTGCGCGGGCAAGGGCGTGGTCGTGGCCGAGACGCACGCCGAAGCGCTGGCGGCGGCGCGCGAAATGCTTTCGGGTGCACGCTTTGGCGCCGCGGGCGCGACGGTCGTGCTCGAAGAGCGCCTGGTCGGCAACGAAGCCAGCATTCATGCCATCTGCGATGGCGAGCGGTTCGTGCTGCTCCACGCGGCGCAAGACCACAAGCGCATCTTCGACGGTGATCGCGGTCCGAACACCGGCGGCATGGGCACGTACGCTCCAGCCCCCGTCGTGACGCCCGCCGTCATGCAGCGCTTCGAGGCGGAGGTGGTGGTGCCTACGCTGCGCGGCATGGCCGCCGAAGGTCGACCGTTTCGCGGCACGTTGTTCGCGGGCGTGATGGTCACGGCGGACGAGCAGGTGCGCTTGATCGAGTTCAACGTGCGCTTCGGCGATCCCGAGACACAAGTCTTGATGGCGACGTTGGACGGCGACTTGGCCGAAGCGTTGGCGTCTGCCGCGCGCGGACGGCTCGACGCGAGCGCGATTCGCGCTTCGGGGCAGCACGCGGTTTGCATCGTGCTGGCGGCGCACGGTTACCCGGAGACGCCGCGCAAAGGCGACGTCATTCATGGGCTCGAGGCTGCGTCCGCCGAGCCGGGGGTCAGCGTGCTGCACGCCGGCACCGCCGTGGCCGCCAACGGTGACGTGGTAACGGCCGGGGGGCGGGTGCTGGGAGTGACCGGGTACGGCGCGACCCTGCAAGAGGCGCACACCCGCGCCTACCAGGCGGCAGGCAAGATCGACTTCGCCGGCAAGCAGTACCGCCGTGACATCGCCGGCCGAGCCGGCTTGTTTTCAGCCGCCACGTGAGCAGCGGAGAGCGTCCTTGACGCTACGCGGCACGGGCGCTACGCCCTCAGCGCGGCAAAAAGCCCGCATTCTCGTTTCTGGTTCTTTGGAGGAACATGGCTCGCACAATCAATTTCAACGCTGGTCCGGCTGCGCTCCCTCTCGGGGCTCTCGAACGCGCTCAAAAAGAGCTGCTCGATCTCGGCGGCACGGGCATGAGCGTGATGGAGCACAGCCACCGCGGCAAAGCGTACGAGGCTGTTCACAACGAGGCGATCGCGCTCACGAAAGAGCTGCTGGGCGTCCCGGACAACTACGACATCTTGCTGCTCCAGGGTGGGGCCAGCCAGCAGTTCGCCGTCATTCCGATGAACCTGCTGCCGCAAGGCAAGAGCGCCGACTACATCTTGACCGGCGCCTGGTCGCAGAAGGCTTACAAGGAAGCCAAGACCATCGGCACTGCTCGCGTCGCCTCCAGCACGGAGAAGGACAAGAAGTTCACGCGCATTCCCGCGCAAAATGAGCTGGATCTGGATGCGAACGCCGCTTACGTCCACATCACCAGCAACAACACCATCTTCGGCACGCAGTGGGCCGAGTTCCCGAACGTCGGCAACGTCCCGCTGATCGCCGACATGTCGAGCGACATCGCTTGGCGCCCGATCGACGTCTCCAAGTTCGGCCTGATCTACGCCGGCGCTCAGAAGAACCTGGGCCCCAGCGGCTTGGCGGTCGTGATCGTGCGCAAGGACTTGGTCGAGGCTGGCCGCAAGGACATCCCGGTCATCTTCCAGTACCGGACGCACTCGGAGAACAACTCGCTGTACAACACGCCCCCCACGTTCTCCGTGTACGTGCTGCGCAACGTGTTGAGCGAGCTGAAGGCCAACGGCGGCCTCAGCGCCATCGAGAAGATCAACCGCGAGAAGGCCAAGCTGCTGTACGACGCCATCGAGTCGCGCCCGGACGTGTTCACCGCGCCCGTCGAAAAGGGCTCGCGTTCGACCATGAACGTGGTCTTCACCTTGTCGACCCCCGAGCTCGAGGCCGAGTTCCTGGCCGAGGCCAAGAAGCGCGGCATGGAAGGCCTGAAGGGGCACCGCTCGGTCGGCGGCATGCGCGCCTCCATCTACAACGCGGTTTCGCGTGAGTGGGTGGCGGCTTTGGCCGACCTCATCACGGGCTTCAAGAAGTAAGCAGTCTTCCCTACGGGGACGCAGCGCCCGGTGGCTTCATGGCCGCCGGGCGTTCGTTTTTTGTGGGTGAAATTCCCTGTTCCCGACCGGCCGGCTTGCTCTAGCCTGACTTGCCGCGTTCGTTCCGACAGGAGAAAAGCATGCCCAATCCGTTCGCCCATATCGAGCTCACCACCGACGACTTGAAGGCCGCGCAGAAGTTCTACAGCAAGATCTTCGGCTGGAAGCTGAGCGAAATGCCCGGCATGAATTACACCATGATCGACGTCGGTCCGGGTGGCGTGGGCGGCGGCATGCAGGCGAAGCCGATGGACAGCGCGCCAACGGGTTGGATGCCTTACGTGCAGGTCGACGACGTGAAGGCCGTCGTCGCCAAGGCGGTGAAGGCGGGCGCGACCGCGATGTTGCCGTACCAAGAGATTGGCGAGATGGGCTCTATCGGCGTGTTCGCCGATCCGAGGGGCTCCGTGATCGGAGTCTGGGCAAGCAAGGCTCCCGCAGACGCGCCCGAAGCTGCGCCGCCGGAGGCCGCCAAGAAAGCGCCGGCCGCCAAGAAAGCGCCGGCCGCCAAGACCGCGCCCGCTGCCAAAAAGGCGCCGGCGAAGAAGGCGCCTGCTCCGGCGAAGAAGGCGCCCGCTCCGGCGAAGAAGGCGCCCGCTCCGGCCAAAAAAGCCGGCAAAAAGAAGTAACGACTAGAGCGCACCGCGCTGGGGCTCGCTGAGCGCAATCAGCGAGCCCTTCGCGTTCTTCACGTGCGTGGTGCCGATGAGCAACAGCGGGAGCGACACCGCGATGCTCAAGCCGCCCGCCGAGAGACCAGCGATGCCGGCTGCCGTCAGGCCCGTGTTGTCACGCACGCGGCCTTGAGCGAACAGGCCCATGCCCGCCAGGGCAACCGGAATCCCAATCGCCAGCGTGAGGATGCCGGCGCGTCGCGCGCTCGCCGAGCCTCCGTCCACGCGCACGCCCGCGGTGCCGTCGCCGCCATCGAAGCGAAAGACGTTGGAGGTCGTCATGCCCGGCGCCGTCACGCGCGCTTCCCGTCCTTCGACCGGCAGCTTGAGGTCGCACGGCGCGCGGCACACGCGCAAGAAGTCGCCGCCGTCGACGTAGCTGCGCATCTCGAGCCATGCGTCCTTGTGACTCACGGCAACGTGTACCAAGGCTTCGCCGGGCGACGTGACCGCGCGCGGCGCGGCGATGGGCGACGTGACGGCGGGCGCCGCGACGGCGGGCGGGGGAGCGGCCGGCGGCGCTGCCGGAGCCGGGGTCGGAGCGGCAGCTGCCGGCGCCGGGGACGCGCCTTCCGTCGCCCCGGTCGGCGCGACGGGGGGAGGCGCTGGTGAGGCTGAGGCCGAGGCCGGGCCCGCGACGGGTGGGACCGAGGGCGCCGGCTCCGCGTGTGCCAGACGCGAGGGGCAGACGCCGACAAATACGGCGAGCAAGAGCTGGGCTACGGCGCTCGGGCAAGCTTGCTGGCGAATCATGGCCCTGGGGTCGCACGAGGGTCCGACGGCGGCAAGATTTGCGCGGGAATTCCGGCCTATGCTTTGACGGCTCGGCATCGCCAAGGCTATGTTTGTAGCTCGGTTTTTTTCCGTCTTGGACGGCACACGACCTTGACCCGGTTCCGCCTACGCTTCCTCCTGCAAGAGATCGACCTGCCCCAGGGGGATACGCTCGTGGGGAGAAGTGCCAACTGCCAGGTCACCCTCGACGACCCATTGGTATCCCGAGAGCACGCGCGGATTCGAATCGAGGGGGCGCGCGCCACCGTCGAGGACCTGGGTTCTCGCAACGGCGTTCAGCTCGGCGGCCACCCCATCACCGGCAAGGCGCCGTTGAGCAACGGAGATCGAATTCGCATCGGCACGCAGGAGCTGGTGTTCTTGGAGTTGGCGGCAAACCCTGAGCCAGCCACGCGAGGGTCGACGCGCCAAACCGGATTCATGTGCCACTGCGCCGCGTGCGCCCGCGCCTATCCGGCAGAGCTCGTGGTTTGCCCGGCGTGCGGTAGCAAGGACCGGCTCGAAGAAGACACGCTCACGGGCAGCAGCCAAAAAGATTGGGGTTTGGAGCTGGCAGCGGAGGCCGTCGGCCGCGCGCGTAAGGCTGGCGTGGTGGAGGACCTCGAGCGCGTGTTGTCTCACGCTCGGCTCGGCCTCGAGCAGCGCTTGGCCGAGGGCCGCACCGTCGAGCGACACCTGATCGACGGGATTGGCCTGGCCGCGGCCGAAGTGGCACTTTCTCGGGCCGAGGCGGGCTGGGGGCGCTGGGCGCTGTCCATTCATGCCTCGCTCGGCTTGCAGCCCAAGCCAGCGCTGGTCGAGCTGTTGGCTCAGCTGCCGCCGGCAGAGCTTTTGCTGCTGCGGCCGGCGGCTCAGCGAGCTTTCGATAGCGCGGGGGCGGGCAAGTCCGCCGAGGAGATCGCGGGGCACGCTGCGCTCGGACAGCTCGTGGGGAGCGCGAAGCCTTGAAGCACGTGCTGCGCTACAAGCACCACGACATCGAGCTATCGGAGGGAAAGTTCGTGATCGGCCGCGCCGCGAGCTGCCAGCTGTCCCTCGACGATCCGTTGGTCTCGCGGCATCACGCGCAGCTGACGGTCGAAGGAGATACCATCACGGTCGAGGACTTGGGCTCGCGCAACGGCGTCAAGGTCAACGGCGAGCTCATCAGCAGCCGCTACTCGGTCCAAGACAAGGATCAGATCGTGATCGGGGGCCAGGAGCTCAAGTACCTGGCGCGCAAAGAGAACATGGGTGACACGCTCATCCAGCCGGCGACCCAGCGGGTGCCCACCTTCGGGCTGCTCGGCATTCTGGCCGACAAGGCGTTCGCCCTGGGGCGTGCGGACGAAGCCGAGCGGCTCCTCACCGAGCTGCTGGATCAGGTGCTGGGCGACCTGGAGGCGGGCCGCGAAGTGAAACAGGAGCTGTTCGAGCGCTCGAGCGAGTACGCCATGAAGCTTGCCAGCGCGACCGGTAGCGCCCGCTGGATCGAGTACATTTTTCGAGTTTTTGCCAGCGTCAGGCGACCCTGCCCGGCAGGGATCGTCGACGAGCTCTACTCGTTGGTGCGTCGAGTGGAGCGGGTCAACCTCGGTGCGCTTCGCACCTACATCGAGGTCCTACGGGAAAATTCTGCCACTCTGGGACCCACCGAGCGCTTCCTCGTCAGTCGCATCGAGGGTCTCGAGCGCTTGGTCGCGGCCAAGTAGCCGGAGACCGTTTGGGTCGAAACTCGACAGACTTCGCGGCTGCCGGCTACGCTTGAGGGGTGAGCTCGAGCCGGGACGGCGGCGACAAGGTCGATACTCAGAATGATGGCGGGACGACCCTCGTCCGCTTTTGGCTCGAGTACCAAGGGCACACGCTGGAGCTGCGCAACGGCGCGGTGGTGGTGGGTCGCAGCTCGACCTGCCACATCGTGCTCGACGATGGGCTCGTGTCGCGCAAGCACGCGCAGTTCGTGGTGAGCGCGAAGACCGCCATCGTCGAAGACTTCGGCAGCGTCAACGGTGTTTACCTGAATGGAGAGCGCATCTCGGGTCAGCGCGCGCTGCGCGACGGCGATCGGGTGCAGATCGGAAAACAAGACTTCGTGCTACGCAGCGCGACCAAGGTCGTGCAGCTGGCGCCGCCCGAGCGTTTCAGCGCCGAGACCCTGCACGGGCAGACGCTGCCGCGCGAGGTGTTGGAGCCGGAGAAAGCTCGCGAAGAGCTGACGCGGCGCACCGACGCGCTCGACCTTCTGTGCGGCGTGGCCGACAAGGTGCTGGCGCTGGGACGCGGGGACGAAGCGGAGAAGCTGCTGGGAACGGCGCTCGGCAACATGCTGAAGCAGGTCCAGAGCGGCTCGATACTGGCGCCCGCGTCCGCCGCCCGCGCCGCCAGCTACGCCGTCCGCATTGCCGACGCCACCGGCAAAGGTCGTTGGGTCGACTATTGCTTCGAGCTGTATGCGGTACCGGCGCGACCGCTGCCGAGCGACGTCGTCGATCACCTGTACGTGGTGTTGCGCAAGATCAGCGGCGTCGCGATTTCGGGTTTTCGGACGTACCTGGAGAAGCTGAAGGCGGCGTCGTCGACCTTCTCGCCGACGGAGCGCTTCGTGACGCAGAGGATCGAGGGGCTGGAGCGGCTGATTTTGCGCTGAGCTTCGCGGCGCGTCCCAGCCACAGCTCGGCGGCGTCGGCGATGACGCGACGTAGCTCCGGATCGTCCACGGCTTGTACGCGCGCGGCCAGCTCGCTGGGCAAGGCCGCCCGCGCCGCCGGGCGTTTCTTCAGCCGCTGCCCGAGTGAGCCCTGGATCTGTTGGCGCACCCGGAAGCGCACGGAAAGAATGTGCAGCTTGAGCGGCTTCAGCCGTTCGAGCAGCTCGTTGCTGAGCAGCGACAGCTCCTGAGCCCACGGCGCCGAGGCCACGTAGATGGTGAGCACGCCTCCCGCAAGGCCGCCCGGCTCGGTGCGGCGCGCGACGCGATCGCCGAGCAGGCGGCGCCAGGTATCGCGATCGA
>JBEQSW010000413.1:0-17990 GCA_040348565.1 Myxococcales bacterium
GCGCCAGTACGGCGGCTTTTTCTTCCAAACGTCGCAGCTCGGCTCCGAAGCGCGGGTCTTCATTGGCGAGCTCACGTAGCTCGCGCACTCGCGCGACGAGCTCGACAACGGGGCGTTCGAATGCGAGGACGACTGCCATAGGGTTCTGGAAAGAGCGCGCCCGCTCGGGGCGCAGAGCGCGCGACTTTGGCTCGAAGCCCGCCATCTGTCGAGGCCTTGCGCCCCGCCTTCAGCGCCGCAGCGCGTCACCCAGGACAAACCAAGCGGACCCAGATTTTTTTACAGGGAGGACGGGAGATCGGGAGGGCGAGCAGAGCGTGAATTTGGGGTTGGAGGCGAGCGGTGTTACGCGGAGACTGCGCAGTCGACTTACGCCGACGCCCGGTTTCGAACCCCAAAATCTCCCGATCTCCCGATCTCCTGTAAAAAATCTGGGGCCGTGTCAGCGTAGCCGCGGTTTCCGTAGGTCTTGCGCCGCCCAGCGGGGCGGCTAGGACAGGCCTATCAACCGCCCGAGCGGAGGCTGGCGGGGACTTGGACGCTGGGGTGGGCGCGCTTGATGTCGAACATGCGGAAGGGCTTCTCTTTGCCCTTCAGGTTTGCGGGCGGAAGCTCCTCGACCTCGAACCTGCCGCCGAGCTTGGACAGAGTCTGCTCGCTCACCAAGATTTGACCGGCGGCGGCCACGCCGCACAGGCGCGCACTGGTGTTCGCAGTGTCGCCGATGACCGTGTAGCTGAGGGCTTTGGAGCTGCCGATGTAGCCGGCCACCAGCGGGCCGGTGTGGATGCCGATGCCCATGGCCAGGGCAGGGTGGCCCTCTTCCATGCGCGTGCGGTTGAACCTACCCAAGATTTCCATCTGTTCCAGCGCGCACTCGACGCTGCGCAGCGCGTCGTCGGCGTGCACGACCGGCGCGCCCCACAGCGCCATGATGCCGTCGCCCATGAACTTGTCGAGCGTGCCTTCGTGCTTGAACAGCACCTCGACCATCAGCTCGAAATAGTCGTTCAGCATCTCGACGATGCCGGCCGGATTGGCGCCGTCGCTCATGCGGGTGAAGCCGCGGATGTCGGAGTTGAAGACGGTGCACTCTTCGACGAGCTGGCCGCCTTTCTTCACCTCCAGCTCACCGGACATCACGCGTTGCGCGACGTTGGGCGAGAGCAGCCGGCTGAAGCGCTCGCGGTTGACGACCTCCTGCTCGATCTTACGACCCAAGATGTTGATCTCGATGAACATCGCCGCTTGGGTGGCGATGGCCGTCACGATCTCCATGTCCTTGGGTTGGAACTGGGCCAGGGTCTCGCTGTCCAGCCACAGCACGCCCAAGATTTCGTCGTTGTGCAGCAGCGGCGCCACGATGGCGGAGCTGATCCGATTCAGGATCATGCTCTTGCCCTTGGAGGCGGCAAAATCCATGGCCGCGTCGTGCGTGAGCACGGTGGCGCGCTCACGGATCACGTGATTCATGATCGTGGACGACACCGGGATGGGTTGATTCGTCCCGTCGCGGCGCTGACTGGCGCCCGGCACCAGCTGCCCATCGTTCGCCTTCAAGAAGATCACGCCGCGGTCGGCGCGCACGAACTTGAAGATGGTGAGCAAGATCTTGTTGAGCAGGCTGGGCAGGTCGCGCTCGAGCGCGATTTCTCGCGAAAGCTCGTGCGAAAGGCGCAAACGCTCATAGTCCGCCGCCAGCTGCTGGGTGTTGCCCGAGACGCTGTCGAACGGCAAAAACCCCTTTTGAGTCGCGGCGATCTGCGTGCCAATTTGGCGGGCCTTGTCGCTGATGTCGACGTTGGCGGCGGGCACGGCCGAGGGGATGCCGGGAGGCTGGCCCTGCAGCGGCAACGGCTGAAAACCGGCTGCCGGCGTTGGGCTGAGGTGGGGCGTGCCGATGCCGAGGCCCGACATCGGGGCTTGGGGCACGGCGCCGTACGGGGCGGAAGCGCCAACCGTGGAGGGCGCGCCCATGCTGGCGGGTCCAGCCGGTTGCCACCCGGATTGGGGCGGATGCTGAGGTTGAAAGGAGCCGACACCGCCGGCCGGGCTGTACCCGGGCACCGCGGGCATGGGGCGACCGCTGCCGTCGTCGTAGCGGGCGCGCGTTTGGCCGAGCGCAATGTCGTCACCGTGACGGAGGTCGCGCTCACCGGCGACCCGCTCTCCGTTGACGTACGTGCCGTTCAAGCTGCCGAGGTCGCGCAGCGTGAAGCCGTTGGGACGACGCTCGATGATGCAGTGCTCCTTCGACACAATCTTGTCGAGTAGCTGCACCGTGTTGGACGGATGACGCCCGAGCGAGTTGTGATCGCGCAGCTCGACCACCTGTTGACCTTCAGGGGAGACGAGCAGGATTCGGGCCATGCCAGCCAGACAGGCTAGCTTTGCCCGGCCGATGGCACAAGAGCGATGAGTTCCGGTAGAGTCGCGTTCGGTCTAATGCATCTTTTGGCCATCGATCAGGGGACGACGGGCACCACGGCGCTCGTGATGTCGCGCGAGGGCGCGACGCTGGGGCGCGCGACGCGCGAGCTACCGCAACATTTCCCGCAGCCGGGCTGGGTGGAGCACGACGCGCTCGAGATCTGGGCTTCGGTTGAAGCTGCCATCGGAGGCGCGCTCGCCGCCGCTGGTGTGCAGGGCTCCGACATTGCAGCCATCGGCATCACCAATCAGCGCGAAACGACGCTGCTCTGGGAACGAGACACCGGACAGCCGGTTCACAAGGCGATCGTCTGGCAGGATCGGCGCACGGCGCCCCTTTGCCAGCGCCTGAAGGACGCCGGCGAAGAGGCTCGGGTACGGGAGATCACCGGCCTCGTTTTGGATCCGTATTTCAGCGGCACCAAGCTGGCGTGGCTCCTCGAGCACGTTCCCTCCGCGCGCCAGCGGGCCGAACGTGGTGAGCTTGCCTTCGGAACCGTCGACTCGTACCTCGTATACCGGCTGGCGGGCGGTGGCAGCGCGGCCCCCCACGTGACGGACGCGACGAACGCCTCGCGCACGCTGTTCATGGACCTCGGGCAGCTTTCGTGGAGTCCCGCCATGTGCGACCTGCTCGGTGTACCTGCGCAGCTGCTCCCGCGCATCGTGCCGAGCGCGGGTGTGGTCGGAACCACCCGCGGCGTGCGTGGACTACCCGATGGTATCCCGATCGCGGGAATCGCCGGAGATCAGCACGCCGCGCTGTTTGGTCAGGGCTGTCTGGCGGTGGGTGATGCCAAATGCACCTACGGCACGGGCGCTTTTCTGCTGGTCAACGTCGGCCAGAAGCCGGTGCCGAGTCGTTTTGGCCTGCTGTCGACCCTGGGCTTTCAAGCCGGAGGTGAGGTGACGTACGCGCTCGAAGGTAGCGTGTTCATTGCCGGGGCCGCGGTGCAGTGGCTGCGCGACGGCCTGGGCGTCGTCGGCTCGGCGAAAGAGATCGAGGCGTTGGCGCGCAGCGTGCCCGACAGCGAAGGCGTGGCATTCGTGCCTGCGCTCTCGGGGCTGGGCGCGCCCTATTGGGACGCCGATGCGCGCGGTTTGATTTCGGGGATCACTCGGGGAACTACACGCGCGCACTTGGCAAGAGCCACATTGGACGCCATTGCTTTGTCGGTGAACGACGTCGTCCAAGCCATGTGCGAAGACTTGGGTCGCCCCATCGAGAGGCTGCGCGTCGATGGTGGTGCGGCAGACAACGACCTGCTGATGGAGCTCCAAGCTGGCATCTCGGGCCTGACGGTCGAGCGACCACAGGACCTCGAATCCACCGCCCGCGGCGCGGCCATGTTGGCCGGCCTTGGGGCCGGTATTTATGCTCATGCCGCCGAAGCCGCAAAAATCGTCAAGCTGGACAGGGCTTTCCCTGCCAACATGAAGGACGCAGAACGTGCTTCTCGCCTTGCGGCTTGGCACGACGCCGTCGGGCGGGCTCGGTCCCGGCCTTCGGCAACGTGACGGCACCGGGTCGAAAGCGAAAGGAACAGAATAGATGTCGGACTCGGACAAGAGCGGTGCTGGGGCGGGACAGCCGCCGCGCGACGTCCCAATCGACTGGGAGGCGCTCGAGGATGCGTTCGAAAACAACGCGCCCGAGGTGCACAGCTACCTGCATCTTTCGACGGGGGAAGTGCTGCGCGTCGTCGACGGCATCGCCGATCCGGAAATGCATCAGCGCATCGCCTCCGACGCCAGCTATTTGCGCATCGAGCCCGTGAGCTCGCGCGAGCAGTACCGCTGGATGGAGCGCTTCATCCCGATGGTCGAGGACAAGCCGTTGTCCGATTTGCTGACCCAGGCCATCGACGGCAAGGGCGCGTTTCGGCGCTTCAAAGACGTGCTGATGAGCCACGGCGCCGAGCGCGAGCGCTGGTTCGCGTTCCGCAGCGAGCGGCTGCGCGTGTTCATGGAAGCTTGGCTGGCCGCGCACGCGTTGAAGCCCACCGCGCGCGTCGTTTGGCCGACCGACACCGCCAAAGAGCCGCGCGAGACCGAGCTTTCGGCGCCGCAAGAAAGCGTGGCGCGCCGCGGCCGCAGCATCGATTCGCTGCGCAAGCAGCTGCACGATTTGGTCGAGACGCTGAGCGTGCGCGACTTGGACAAGGTGACCGCTTTCGCGGAGTTCGTGAAGGCGCGCCGCGCCGCCCGCGGCTTTTCGCCGCGCGAGGGCTCGCACGACTCCCCCACGTTGGAGAGCGACCCGGTGGCGTCTCCGGCGCCGCTCAGCCCTCCTCCCGCGGACGACTCGGCGGCAGTCGAGCCCAACAGCTCGCCCGTGGACGAAGAAGCGACGCCCTCGTCGCGGAAGCGCCCGGCCGCGCGCTGAAAAGCTTTTGCGGCTTGGGCCAGTCGCTTTAGGCTCGCCGCGCATGCCGAGGTTCCGTTGGCTGGTCATTGCCGTTGCGCTGGGTCCTGCCGCGCCAGCCAGCGCGCGCGCGCAACCAGTCACGCTCGATCGCGTCGTGGTGCGGTTCTACGCGCCCGAGACCGGCGGAGTCGAGCACCCGCGCTTCATCTACGAGCGGCGCTTGGCGTTCGAAGCTCGCGTCGAGGCGTTGGCCGATCAAGATCGCGGCAGCGCCGAGGCGTACCGCGAGCGCCACGTCAGCGCGGCGCTGGAGCGCGATATCTCGGAGGTGCTGCTCGCCAGCCTGCGCATTGAGCCGGAACCGACCGAAGCCGTCATGACGCGCCAGGTCGAGCTGGCCCGCAAGCTGATGAGCGATCGCGTGGGCGGTGACGACGCGCTCACCGAGGCGCAGCGCGCCGAAGGTATCAGCAACGCCGAGCTTTCCGGGATTTTGCGCCGACAAGCGCGCGCCAGCTTGTACCTGGACCGCATGGTGGCGCCGATGTTGCGGCCGAGCGACGCCGAGCTGGAGGCCATTCAGCGTAGCGCGCCGGCCGCCTTGCAGAACGAGCCGTTCGTTCGCGTGCGGCCGCTCTTGTTGCGCTGGTACGTGAGCCGCCGTCTCGCGTCGGCCATGTCTTCGTTCTTCCAAGAGGCCCGCTCGCGGGTGACGGTTACGCTTCTCTGAGCTCAAGCATGGGACACGGCCAAGGCGATCCGAAGAAGGTGGTCATCGCGGCGCTGCTGGGCAACGCCGGCATCGCTCTGGCCAAGTTCGTGGCCGCGTTTCTGTCCGGCAGCGCGACCATGCTGGCGGAGGCGGTGCACTCGGTCGCCGACACCGCCAACCAGGCTTTCCTGCTCGTGGGCATGAAGCTGTCGGACAAGACCGCGCCGGAGCGCTACCCGCTCGGCCGCAGCAAAGAGGCTTATTTCTGGGCCTTCATCGTGTCTTTGTTCCTGTTCTTCATGGGCGGCGTTTTCGCCGTTTATGAAGGCGTGCACAAGCTCACGGCGCCGCCCGAGCCGCCGGGTTCGCAGATTGCGCCCCTGATCGTGCTGGCGCTGTCGCTGGTGATGGAGGGCATGAGCTTCAGCGTGGCTTTCCGCGAGTTCAACAAAGCCCGCGGCAAGAAGAGCTTTCGCCAGGCGCTGTTCGACAGCCGAGATCCGACCATCCCCGTCGTGCTGCTGGAGGATACCGGCGCCGTGTTCGGGCTGCTGTTCGCCTTCGTGGCCGTCGTGGTCACCACCATCACCGGCGACGCGCGCTTCGACGGCATCGGCTCGATCGCCATCGGAACGTTACTGTGCGTGATTGGCGTGGCCTTGGCCAAAGACACGCGCAGCTTGCTGATCGGCGAGGGCATCACCGACGAGATGCGCGAGCGCGTGCTGCAGGTGGCGGGCGAGGCGCCGTCGGTGCTCGAGGTGCGGCAGCTGCTCAGCCTGCATTTAGGGCCCGACTCGGTGCTGTTGGCGTTGAAGGTGCGCTTCCAACCGGAAATGGACCTGAAGCAGCTGGAGCTGGCCATCAACGAGCTCGAGCAGCGGATCCGCGCGGCCTTGCCGCAAATGAAGAAGATCTTCGTCGAGCCCGACAGCCAATACGACGCCACGCTCGACCCCGAAGCCGCCCGGGGCTAAGTCAGCGGCGTGGCAAAACAAGTCTACGAGCCGGCGGGCTCCTTCGTGTCCGTTCGGCGGCTGGTGTTGGCAGCGGTGGTGGTGGTCGGGCTGATTTTCTTGGGCGACGCCACGACCATGCGCATCGACGCGGCCCACGTGGGCATTCGCGTCAAGCTCGCGGGCAATTCACGCGGCGTACAAGACATTCCCATCGTCAGCGGTTGGGTTTTCTTCAATCCGCTCACCGAGCAGGTGATTTCGTTCCCGACCAGCGTGCAAAACATCGTTTGGACCAAGAGCCCGACCGAGGGCACGACGACCGACGAGTCGATCACGTTCTCTTCCGAAGAGGGCGTGAACGTGAACGCCGACCTCGGGCTGTCGTTTCACATCGACCCGTCCAAAGCGCCGCACTTGTACCTGCGATTTCGGCAGGTGGATTTGATGTTTCTGGCCAACGGCTACGTCCGCAACTCGGTGCGCGAGGCGTTCAACGACGAAGCTTCTCGCATGAAGGTGCAGGACATCTACGGCGCCGGCAAAGGCCGCTTGGTCGCCAACGTGATGAAGGCGCTGGCGGGGGTGCTCGGCAAGGACGGCTTTCTGATCGACCAGCTTACGATCAACGGCGCTCTACGCCTGCCCGAGAACGTCGCGACGGCCATCAACCGCGCCATGGAAGCCACGCAGCAGGCCATTCAAGCCGAAAACCGCGTGCGCCAGGTCAAGGCCGAAGCCGACCAAGCGGTGGCCGAAGCGCACGGCGGCGCCGAGGCGGCGCGTCAGCGCGCTCAAGGCGAAGCCGACGCGGTCTTGATTCGCGCTCGCGCGGACGCTCGCGCCAACGAGATCATCCGGCTTTCCACGACCGGAACGGTGCTGCAGTACCGCGCCATCGAGCGTTGGAATGGCCGCTTGCCGATGATGCAAGGCGGCGACAAAACGCCGCTCCTCACCTTCGACATCAGCCACGTCGCCGGCACCGACGCCGAACGCGAGAAGAAGCTCGCCGCGCTACTCGGCGAAGACGACCCCAAACCCGCCGAAGCCCCCGCCAAACCCGCGGACAAGCCGGCCGACGCCGACAAGACTCCATAAGTCCCCAGATTTTTTCACAGGGAGATCGGGAGATCGGGAGTCGTGCGAGCCCAGATCTTGTGGGCTCGCGCTGCCGCCCGCGAGTGCACCGAGCTCATGCCCTCCCCGAAGGAATGATTTCTGGTTTTTGGTCCTCCAAAACAAGAAATGCGTTCTTGCCCCTCGCACGGCTCCCGATCTCCCGATCTCCCTGTGAAATTCAGGGAGCCGTTACGGGGCTACCATTTGACGTTGACGATGGGGGGCTGCAGCTCGGCTTCGGCGTGGGAGAGGGGGAGCGTGACTTTGACCGACGCGGAGCCGTGCTTCAGCTCTTTGAGGTCGAGGCCTTCGACTTTGGTCAGGTCAGCGACGGGTACGATTTGATCCGGGCGCAGCGCGCGCACGATTTCGGGCGGGCCCGCGACGACGACGTCGACGGTGCGCGGCGCCACGCTGCCGCCCGGCACTCCCAGCACCTCGACGGGACGGTTCTCGAACCGCACTTCGCTCACGCGTCGGGCGACCGTGACCGAGACCAGCGCCGCCTGCGGACCCAGGTAGCGCACGCGCTGCGGCGGTGAGTCGATGCCCAGGCGGCGTTTGTGCACGCCTTCGCTCAGGCCGGAGACGTCGAAGGCCGACAGCCGCGCGAATTGCAGCACCTCGATGGAGCTGATCGGGCCGCTGACGGTGACGGTTTTGGGATCGACCTCGGGCTCGCCCTTGACCACGTAGCCGTCCGCGGGCTGACCGGTGATGGCGGCTTGGATCGGGATTTGGCGCGTGGCTACGTCTTCCCAAGTCAGCTCGATGCTCGAAGGATCGATGATGGTGATCTTCGTCTCGGGCGGGAGCGTGAACATGCTCTCGTCGAACACCACCGACTCGCGCCGGCCGTCGCGCAGATCGATCTCGACCGGTGGAATGCCGGCCTGCAGCAGGTTGTCGATGGCGCGGGCGCTGCCTTGCAAGGTTACGTGAATGCTGGCCGGAATCGGCGTCATCAGCTCACGCTCGGATGCGGTTTGCGGCAAGCGCATGACCAGCGCCACCGGCACGGTGCGCTGTTGCTCTTCTTCTTGGCCGTGCACGAACGCGAATAGGCTGAGCGCGAAGGCCATCGCCAACGCCTTCAACCCGAGGTTCTCGGTCAAAGAGTCGCGCACGAAGGTGAGCAAGCTGGCGAAAAAGGCGCGCAACACGCTAGCTGTCTCCATGCGAGTCGCGGTTGCCGGAAGCAGGCGGGGCCACCGCTTCGCGGTCGGTGCTGGTGGTGACGGGCGTGCGCAGCGGAGTTGCGGGGTTAATGGGCGGGGCGGCGCGCAGCGGGGCCGACGCGGGCGGGGAAGGCGGCGTCAACACCACTGCCCCGCTCGTACGCAGCGGCGGCGGCGGCTCGCTCTTGGGCCGCACCACCAGCGCGTCGGACTCGGCCGCGATCAGGCTGATGCGTGGCGGCAGGGACTCGGGCTGACTGTCGCGTGGTTCCCGCGGATCGCGCCGGCTGGTCGGGGTGGTGTCGAGGTCGA
Organism: Myxococcales bacterium; assembly: GCA_040348565.1. Lineage (GTDB taxonomy): Bacteria > Myxococcota_A > Polyangia > Polyangiales > Polyangiaceae > PMG-095. Next base: position 9,079 of record JBEQSW010000413.1, read on the forward strand.
GGGGCGGCGGCGGTTTCGACAGCGACTCGGGCGGCGCGGTTTCGCGCACGGCTTTGTTGCGACGCGACTTCTTGCGCACCTTCGGGCTGAAGATGGCGTCGAGCATGGTGCGCAGCTTCGGGCCGTCGAGGTTGCTGGCGATGTTGCCGTTGAAGCAGAAGCTGATGGTGCCGCGCTCTTCGCTGACGATGACTACGACGGCGTCCGTTTCTTCGGTGATGCCCAGCGCGGCGCGATGACGCGAGCCGAAGCTGTCGTCGACCACGCGCCCTTCGGGCATGGGGAAGAACACGCCCGCCTTGGCGATGCGCAGGTTGCGAATCACGACCGAGCCGTCGTGCAGCTTGTTCATGCTTTCGGGCAGGAACAGCGCCACCAGCAGCTCGCGCGTGACCTGGGCGTCGAGGGTATGTCCTTTGTGCACGCCCACGAACTCGTCCAAATTCGCGTCCTGCTCGAAGGTGATCAGGGCGCCGATGCGGTGGCGCGCCAGCTCGGTCGCGGCCTCGACCACTTCGTCGATGACTTTGGTCTCTTGGGCGCGCACCAGGCTGCCGAACCAGGCCCGGCTACCCACGCGCTGCAGGCCGCGGCGGATGTCGCTCTGGAACACCACCACCACGATCAGCAGCATGCTCGAGATGAGCGCGCCCATCACGCTGATGACCGTCACCAGGCGCAGGTACTGCGCGACCAGGTACAGCAAGAACACCAGCGACAGGCCCAGGCCGACCTGCATGGCGCGCGTGCCGCGGAGCACCAGCAAAGCGCGGTAGGCTAGGTAGTAAACCAAGAACACGTCGAGCGCGTCCTTGGCCAACAGCAGCGGCGTGCGTCCCTCCCAGTAGGCGCGGACGGCTTCAAACATGGGCCGCCTCCCGCACTGGTCGATCGCGCAGCACTTCGGTCACCGACAGCGCCTGGCGCACCGCTCGCACGTCGTGGACGCGTAGCACGTCAGCGCCTTGGGCCGCGCACCACAGGCAGGCGGCGATGGTGCCGCCCAAGCGCTCTTCCGGGCCAGCGTCGTCGACCGCCCGGATGAACGACTTTCGGCTCGCGCCGACCACGAGCGGCACCCCCAAATCGCGTAGCTCGGACAGGCGGCGCAACAGCTCGAACGATTGGCGGGCGTTTTTGCCGAAGCCGATGCCGGGGTCGAACCAGACCCGCTCGCGCGGCAGCCCGGCGGCAACGGCGCGATCTCGCGCCGCGCACCACTCGCGTTTGACGTCGACCACGACGTCTTCATAGGCATCGTCCGGGTATTCCGAGAAGCCCGGCATCGAGCCCAAGGTGCCGCGCGCGTGCATCAAGATCAGCGTCGCGCCCGCGCGCGCGGTCACGCGGGCCAAATCAGGGTCGGCCAGGCATGACACGTCGTTCACCAGCACCGCACCTATTGCGAGCATGCGCTCGGCCACGGCGGGGCTAGTGGTGTCGACCGAGACCTGAAGCTTTCCGGTCGCAACGGCTCGGGCCACCGCGGGCTCGATGCGAGCGATTTGCTCTTCGGGGGCGACGGCCGCGGCGCCGGGGCGTGACGACTCGCCCCCGATGTCCGCAATTTCGGCGCCTTCGTCCCGAAGCTGATCGACGCGCGCGAGCGCGGCACTTTGGCTTTCGCTCCTGCCCGCTGGATAGAACGAGTCCGGCGTCGCATTCACGACGCCCATGAGCAAGGCTCGACGCCTGCTCGGGACAGACCCGATCTGAGTCGACAGCGCACCCACCCTTTGCGGGTAGCAAGATGTGGGCCACTCTGCAAGGTTTTGCCGCGAGAAATATTACAGAATCACGTCGCTCACGAGCCCCTTGGCCGTCCACTCCTGGAGCCACGCGCCGATGCTCGCGCCAAGCTCGGCTTCGGCTTCGGGGCTGTTGGCGGCGAGCTCGGCGGCGGCACCGAGCGAAAGGCCCGACCCGAGCCCGCCCAAGAACGTGAACGCGACCTGACTCACGGGCATGTCCCACAGCCGGAGGTCGCGGCGGTAGACCACCAAATGTTGCGGGCTCTCGGCCGGAATGGCCACGCCTTCGTCCCCCTCGGTCCGCAGCTTTCGTCGCAGATCTGCGACCGGGTAGCGCACCGATAGCATCCGAACCGACGGCGCGATCACCAGCCGCGCATCCGCGAAGGCATCTTCCGGGATCGCGGCCAGGCGCTGGGGGGCCAGAGGTGCGGTGTCCGTCGCGTCGAAGGCATCGATATAGGCAAGCTCGAGGCGCGCCATGTCCAGGCACAGCGCTTGGTGGGAGAGCCAGCTGGCCCGCTCGATCAGCTCTGGCAGACGCGCCCCTAGATCGCGCAGGGTGTAGCTATCGGGCGCGTATTCACGGAGATACGTTTCCGCCAATTTTTCCCACTCGGCTTGCCCCAAGATGCCGCCCAGCCCGGGAAAGTCTTCGACCAGGGAGCTGGTGTGCCGTAGCCAGAACTGCTCGCGGTAGATGTCGAGCTGCTCGACCGGCGAGACCCGGTCGTTGCCTGAAATATGCTCTTGCGCGAAGGCGCTCAGGCTCGCGTCACGCGTGAGCGAGGTTCCGTGGCGCAGCGCTCGGGCCATGCCGCGCTGCAGCTCGGAGAGCGCGTCGCTCATCCGACCGCCTCGTTTGCCGCCGATTCGCGCGGACCGCCCTGCTTCCAGCCCGGAGCGTCGCTGGCTTCGGCCGGCGCCGCGGACGGCGTCGGAAGCATCGGCATGCTGCGGCCGTCTCGCGCGGCCAAGCCTTCGTCTCGCGCACGCCGGGCGCGCTCGGCTTCGGCCAACAAGACGTCGAGCGCCGGGATTTCGTCGTCCCACTCGATCAGCGTGGAGACGGGACCGGTGAGCGCGATGGTCTGCCGGTACAGCGCCAGCACGGCATCGCTGACGGCGCCGCGATGGGTGTCGATGATGTACTTGCCGAGGTTGGTGTGCCCGGCGAGGTGGATTTGAAATATTCGTTCATGCGGGACGGAGCGCACGAACGTTTCGGCGTCGAAGCCGTGGTTGTACGCCGAGACGTAGACGTTGTTGACGTCGAAAAGCAGCCCGATGTCGGCGCGCTCGGCAATTTCGGAGATGAAATCCCACTCGCTGAGCGTGCTGGAGCGGTAGGTGAGGTAGCTCGAGGTATTTTCGAGGGCGAACGGCACCTCTAGAAAATCCTGAATCATTCGCGCGCGCTCGGCGGTTCTGCGCACCGCCTCCGCGGTGTAGGGAATGGGCAAGAGATCATGCAAATGCGCGTTGCCGGCGCCACACCAACAAAAGTGGTCGCTGACCCAGGGCGTCTTGGTCCGGCGCACCAGCTGCTTCAGCCGCTTCAGGTATTCGCGATCGGGCTCGTCCGGCCCGGCGATGCCCAACGACACCCCGTGCTGCACGACGCGATAGTGCTCGAGCACGCGGTCCAGGTGGTAGAGCGGCTTGCCGCCCGCGACCATGAAGTTTTCGCTGATCACCTCGAAGAAATCGACCCGCGGCTTCTCCGACAAAATCCCCGAATAATGCGGCACCCTCAACCCCACCCCCACCCCGAGGTCAGGAACGATTTTCGACATGCTCGTCATCCAGGTGGGTCCGAATCATTCGGTCTCCGGTCGCCCGTGCATCGCTCCACCCGTCGCCCGGGTTCAGGTCACCACCTGCCAAGTTTGGGCTTTTGGCTAGGCGTCGCGAGGACCGAAGCGGAACGTACTTGAGTACGTGAGCATCGGACCGCAGCGACAACGACGCCAAAACCCAAAATCGGCAGGTGTGGCTATGCGCAGGCTAGACGGTTACTTCGGACAATGGCCGTTGCAGCCACCTTTGCCTTTGCATTCGTTCTTCCCCGCACACGCGTTCGCGTCCGTCTTGCAGTCGCCCTTACCCTTGCACTCGTTCTTGCCCTTGCAGCATTCCTTGGCACCGGCCGCGTCGGCGGCAGGGGCCGCGCCATCGGCGGCAGGAGCGGCCGCGTCGGCGGCGGGGGCAGCCGGCGTTTCGGCCGCGGGCGCCTCCGGGGCGGGGGTTGCGCCGCCACAGGCCGCCAGGGCACCGACCATCAAACCAGCAGACGCCGCAGACACGATCGACTTCGAAAAACTAAAAGCCATTGCCACTCCTCTTACGAATTGGGGGTTGATTGCTGAGACGGCTAAACCGTCCACGACTGACGTTGTTCCGTGCAGGCTGACTATGCGCGGAAGCCCCGTCCGGTTTCAGCGGAGCGAAGCTTACCTGCTAGGCTTGCCGTGCCGCCACTTCCGTGCGGCCTTGCCGACCTAAGGTACGCGCGGCGAAAGCCGCCGGATCGGTTACGAATTCCGATGTGGACGAAAGCATCTGACGCCAAAGCCTTCACCGACCGCCGAGCCCGCCTCTCCGCGCGCTTGAGCGGCCCCGCACTTTTGGTCGCCGGCCAGTCGCGCCCCCGCAATTTTCAGCACAATCGCTTCCCGTTCCGGGCCGAAAGCCATTTCCTCTACCTCGTTGGGCGCTCCATCGAGAGCGCGGCGCTCCTGCTGACGCCGACTTCTGCGACGCTGTTCGCACCGCCGGCCGACCCCGAGGCCGAGCTTTGGACCGGTCCGATGACCACGCTCGAACAGCTGTCGACCGAGCTTGGGCTGGAGGTGCGCCCGCTCGACGAGCTTGCGGGGGCCGCCGACATCGCCGCGTTGCCTCCGCAAGACTTGGAAACCGCCCTGTGGTTGTCGGAGCTGCTGGATCGCGATTTGGAGCCCGGTGGCGGCGTCGAGCTCGCCGGCCGCGACGTCGAGCTGGCCGAGGCGATGATTGCGCTCAGGCTGTGTCACGACGCGCCCGCCATCGCTCAGCTTCGTGAGGCCGCGACGGTGACGTACCGCGCGCACCTCGCCGGCATGCGCGCCACGCACGGTGGCGGTCGCGAAGCTGGCGTGCGCGCGGCCATGGAGGCGGAAATCATCGCCGCCGGTTGCAACACCGCCTACGGCTCCATCGTCACCGTGCACGGTGAGGTGCTGCACAACGAACGACACGATGGCCTGCTCGGCGAGACCGATCTGTTGCTGGCCGACGTGGGCGCCGAAACGCCGGAAGGCTTTGCCGGCGACGTCACACGCGTCTGGCCGGTTGCTGGTCGTTTTTCGGCGACGCAACGCGCCGCCTACGAGGTCGTGCTCGCGTCGCAATTGGCCGCCATCTCCGCCGTGAAGCCGGGCGTGCGCTACTTGGACGTGCACCGCGCGGCGGGCCTCGCGCTCGTCGAAGGTTTGATCGGGCTTGGCATTTTGCGCGGCGACGCCCAAGACCTGTACGCGCGCGGCGCGGCGGCGCTGTTCTTTCCGCATGGCGTCGGACACCTGCTGGGCATCGACGTTCACGACATGGAAGACCTGGGCGATCGCGCTGGCTATGCGCCCGGCCGGACGCGGGCCACGGCGCCGGGCGACCGCTACCTGCGACTCGATCGCGATTTGCAGGTCGGGATGTGCGTCACCATCGAGCCCGGCTTTTACCAAATTCCACGCATTCTCTCGCGGCCCGACGAGATCGGAGATCTCGAGAGCGCGCTCGACCGCGCCGTGCTGGCCCGCTTCGCCGACGTGCGCGGCATTCGCATCGAAGACGACGTCTTGGTCACGGAGGCCGGCTGCGAGGTCCTCAGCGCCGCCGTGCCCAAGTCGGTCGCCGACGTTCAAGACGCCATGCTGGCTTAGCTTGGCGTCGCGACGGCACGCCCGACCGCCGAGCGAGCTTAGATGGCGGCGCGGTCGAGTCTTGCTTCGGCGGCCAGGACGGCTTCGCGCAGCGCCGGGTCCACCGGAGCCGTCGTAGCGACGACGTCTTCGGCGGAGGCGCCGGCGGAGATGGCGTTGCGCGCTTCGGCGGAGCCGGTGAGCAAATCGAAGGCCGGGATGGTGGCTTCGAACTCGTACGGCGTGGTGCGGAATGCGAACGCTTCGGGGGCCTGGGCGCGCGCGAGCGTGATGAGCGTGAGGTAGGTGGCGACCGGACGGAACAAGGCCGGGTTGGTCACGTGCAGCATCACGCCGTTGCAGCGCTGACCGGCGTGCTTTTCGAACGTCGGCTTGAAAGTAACGGGGCGCACCAGCACCCCAGGCGTGCCGGCTTCGGCCAACGCTTGGGCCAAGGCGGGGCCGTCCAAGAACGGCGCGCCCACCAGCTGAAATGGCGCGGTGGTGCCTCGGCCTTCCGACAGGTTCGTGCCCTCGACCAGGCAACCGCCCGGGTAGACCAGCGCTGTTTCCAGCGTGGGCATGTTGGGGGACGGCATGATGAACGGACGGCCCCAGGCTTCGGCGGTGCGCTGCCGCTCCCAGCCGAGCACGCGCGCCACCGAAAGCGCTCCGTCCGGTCCGAGCGCGTGGCCGTCGCGCTCGAAGATTTGCGCCAGCATCTCTCCCAGCGTGAGCGCGTGTCGGATCGGGAATGGCTCGAGCCCCACGAACGATAGGAAGCCATCGCGTTGGGGTGCACCTTCGAGGCTTGCTGGATCACCCGAGATGGGGTTGGCACGATCGAGCACGACGGTGTGAATGCCTTTGGCGGCGGCCGCGCGCGCCGCGAGCAACGCCGTCCAAACGTAGGTGTAGTAACGGCTACCCACGTCGGCCAGATCGATCACCAACAGCTGAATGCCCTCCAGCTCCTCGGCGCTGGGCGAGAGGCGCTCCTTGTTGTCTCCATACAGGCTGATCACGCGCGGGCCCGGCGTGGCTTCGGGCGCGCTCGCATCTGCCACGGGCTCTTCGGCTTGCGCGTCGGCGAACAAGCCGTGCTCGGGCGTGAAGATGATCTGCGGGCTCGCTCCCAGCTCTTCGAGCACGGTGAGCAAGTGTCGACCGCGGCGATCGATGGCGGCGGCGTGCGTGAGCACGGCGAGCCGTTCGCCACGCAGACGGCGGCGGAGGTTTCCGATCTGAGCGCTGTAAAGCTGGTCGAGGCCGGCGAGCATGGGGAGCGGTATACAGCCTGGCGCGATCGCCGGTACGCGAAAAGCCTCGCTGAAACGCGGGACTCACCGGGCCGGAGGCCGAGGCGCGGCTGACGGCGCTGAAGTCATTGCGGGGTCTGGCGCGGTGGTGTAACTTTTTTGCACAGTGCGCCGAGTCTTGGTCGTAGATGACGAGGAAAACCTGCGAGTGGTGCTGCGCACACTGTTGCGGCGGCATGGCTACGAGGTCGAAACCGCGTCCAGCGGGGAAGAAGCCCTGGGCATGGTCGATTCGTTCGGGCCGGACGTGGTTCTGACCGACGTGCGCATGCCCAAGATGGGCGGCCTCGATCTGCTGTCCACCCTGAAGGCCAAGGGCAACGAAGCCACCGTGATCGTGATGAGCGCCTACGGCAACATGGATCTGGCGCTGGATGCGATGAAGGCCGGCGCCTACGACTACGTCCAGAAGCCATTCAAGCCGGACGAGGTCGTGTTGGCGCTGCGCAAGGCCGAAGAGCGCGAGCTCTTGCGGCGCGAGAACCGCGCCCTGCGCGACGAGATTCGCAAGGAGCACCGCTTCGAGGACATCCTGGCGAAGAGCGGGCGCATGCAGGAAATCTTCCGCACCATCACCAAGATCGCCGAGTACAAGACGACGGTCTTGGTCACGGGCGAGAGTGGCGTGGGCAAGGAGCTGGTCGCGCGCGCGATCCATCGTCGTAGCTCGCGACGGGGCGGGCCGTTCGTGGCCGTGAACTGCGGCGCCATTCCCGAGAACTTGCTCGAGAGCGAGCTGTTCGGCCACAAGAAGGGCGCGTTCACCGATGCTGTGCACGACCGGCGAGGTCTGTTCGAAGAGGCCACCGAAGGCACGCTTTTTCTCGACGAAATCGGCGAGCTGCCGCTCGGCTTACAGGTGAAGCTGCTGCGGGTGCTGGAGGACGAGAAGATCCGACGCGTGGGCGACACGCGCGACCTGCAGGTCGACGTGCGCATCATCACCGCCACCCACCGGGATCTCCACGCCGAGACGAAGGCGGGGCGTTTTCGCGAAGATTTGTTTTATCGGCTAAACGTGCTGCCGATTCACTGCCCCCCGCTGCGCGAGCGGCGTGACGACATTCCCCTGCTGATCGATCATTTCGTGGCCAAGAACAACACGCGCTTGGGAACTTCCATTCGCGGCTTGGACACCGAGACGCGCCGGCTCTTGTACGAGTACAGCTGGCCCGGCAACGTGCGCGAGCTGGAGAACACCATCGAGCGTGCGATGGTGCTGTCGGAGGGCGAGCAGATCATCGCCGCCGATTTGCCCGAGCGCATCCGCGAAGCGCGCGACCCCGTGCAGGTTCAGCTGGCCAGCGGGGAGCTGTCCGTCAAAAAGACCACGCGCATCATCGAAGAGATCCTGATCCGCCGCGCGCTACAGAAGACCAAAGGTAACCGCACGCGCGCCGCCGAGGTCCTGGAGATCTCGCACCGCGCGCTGCTGTACAAGATCAAAGACTACCAAATCGTGGATTTGTAGTGGGGCGTTCGTGGCGCCCGCTCGGGCCCTGACCAAGCTTTCGTTGCGCTCGGGGATCGAAGATGTGGGGCTGCTGGTGGCAAGCTCGCGCAACGCGCGAGCCGCCGAACGCCTGGGCAAGGCAAGGAGGAGATAAAGAACCAGCACCTTTTTCTTGGGTCGACGGGGATCGTGATCTGGTCTTCCAAGACCGCCCAACTCGAGACTAGGATGCCGGCCATGAAGCGCGTAGTTTTGGGTGCTTTCGTTGTAGGTCTGATGACGGCGTGCGGTCCCAGCATGGAAGCGGACCACGTCAAGACGCCGGACGAGCTGATCGCCGAGCAGGAAGCCGCCGGCGCCGAGCAGATGAAGAAGCAGAAGGACAGCTCGGACTACGACACCTCGTCCGTGGGCCAGACCGACGAGGACAAGCGCCGCGGTTGGGACACCAAGCAAGCCGGCATCGAGCTGCACCGCTCGTCACACTCCG
>JBEQSW010000628.1:0-44127 GCA_040348565.1 Myxococcales bacterium
GCCGGTTTCTTCGAAATGCCCACCGGCGCGCAGCAGCTGCTGGCGTCGGCCTTCATCACTGCCGCGTCGGCCTTGACGACGAACACTTCCCACGAGTTGCCGTCGGGATCTTCCACCCACACCTTGTCTTGCACGGCGTAGCAACACTCGGTGTCTTCTTCGGAAAAGGTCGCGAGACCGACCGCTTCGAAGCGGCCTTTGGCCTCCAGCACGTCGGCGGTGCTGGCGACTTGAATACCGAAATGACTGGCGTTGACGCCAGTGCGCGGCGCCTCCGACATCGTGAGGTTGAGCGACGGCGCTTCCAAGTCGAACTTGGCGTAGCCGGGGCGACGCTTGGTGACGGTGACGCCGAAGGCCTTTTCGTAAAAGGCAACGGACCTTTCGATGTTGGAGACGTTCAACGACACGTGCGGCTTGAGGATCTGCATGGTGGGTTCCCTTCACGAAAAAAAAACCGGACGACTAGCAGCAGCCAGACTTGCCCTTCTTGCAGCAGTCTTCCCACAGGTAGTCCGTCAAAGCTCTCAGAGACGTGTATTCGGCCGAGTAGTAGTGGAAGGTGCCCTCGCCTCGCGCCTTCAGCAGGCCCGCGTCGGTCAAGCGCTTCAGGTGGTGGCTGAGCGTCGACGCCGGTAGCTCGGTCTGAGCCTGAATTTCACCCGCCGGCGCCCCGCCATCCCCCGCTTGGACGACGAAGCGCAGGATGGCCAGACGCACCGGATGGCCCAACGCACTGAGCTGCTCGGCGTGTCGGTCCAATTTGGAGGGCACGGGCTACTTCTAACAAATTCGAAGAAGTGGGCAAGAGCTATTTCGAGAATTCTCGAAACGATTTCGTGACGGCGACGCCTGGGCCCAGCAGGCCCACCTTGGGCCCGGTCAGGCGCGCGCGGGCTTCGGGATGTCGATCTTGCGGCCGAGTAGCTTGGCCACGGTCTCGGCCGGCTCGGGCCGAGCCAGGAGGTAACCCTGGATTTGGTCGCAGCGGAGCAGCCGCAACAGCTGCGCCTGGGTAGCGGTCTCCACACCTTCGGCGATGACCTTGAGATCGATGGCGTGCGCCAAGGAAATGATGGCGGTGACGATCGACATTTGCTGCGGGTCTTCGGCCATGTTGTCGATGAAAGAGCGATCGACCTTGAGCGCGTCCAGCGGCAAACGGCTCAAGTAGCCGAGCGACGAGTAACCGGTGCCAAAGTCGTCGATGGCGACTTGAAGTCCCCGCTCCTTGGCCGCGCGCAGCTTCTCGATGTTGCCCGACAGGTCGTCCATCAAGACGCTTTCGGTCAGCTCCAAATCGATGCCGTTGGCAGCCTCGGGGTAGCGAGCCAAGGTTGCATCCAACTGGGCGATGAACTCGCGCTGCGCGAGCTGCAGCGCAGATACGTTGACCGCAATACGAGGCACGGGGACGCCCAGCGCCTGCCATTCGCGGTACTGCTGCGCGGCGCGCTCCAGCACCCACGCGCCGACGGGCAAAATCAGCTCCGTTTCTTCGAGTAGCGGAATGAAGTTGCCAGGCGGCACCAGGCCCACCTCCGGATCGCGCCAACGAATCAGCGCCTCCACGCCCACGATCTGGCCTGTTTTGAGGTCGACCTTGGGCTGGTAGAACAGCAGAAATTCGTTGTTGGCCAGCGCTCGTCGCAGCTTGGTTTCGAGCCGTAGCTTTTCCGCCACGCGGCTGTTCATGCTGGGCGCATAGAACAGATACGGTAGCGGGCTGTGCTTGGCCTGCTTGAGCGCGGTCTCGGCGTTGGCGATCAGCGCGTCGGCGGTGGCGGCGTCGGACGGGTAGAGCGCGATGCCGCACTTCGTCGACAGGGTCAAATCCGTGCCGTCGATGAGCAGGGATTGGCTGAAAGCCGGCGCCAGGGTCTGCTGCACCCACTGCGCCACGTCCGACTCGTGAGCAATACCGGGCATCATCACCACGAAGGAGTCGCTTTGAAAGCGCGCCACCAACCCGGGAGCCTTGACCGCTCTTTCCAAGCGGCGCGCCACCTCTTGCAGCATCGAGTCGCCGGCACGCCGCCCGAGCGTGTCGTTGACGTGGCGAAAGCGCACGACGTCTACCGCGACCAGCGCCAGCTTTTCGGCGTGAGCCTGAGACGTCGGCAACTGGCGTTCGAGCTCGGCCACCAGCTGCAGGCGGTTGGCAAGCCCGGTCAGCTCGTCGTGGAACGTGAGGTAGTCCAGGCGGGCCAGGCGATTGTGTTGTTCCTTGCGCTGGGTGATGTCCGACGTAGCGCCCACCAACCGCACCGCTTTGCCGGCAGCGTTCCAGGCTGCTTGCGCGCTGATTTCGAACCAACGGTAAGTGCCGTCCGAGGCCAGCGCGCGCAGCTCGAGCCCGCGCAGCGGCTCGCGGCGGTCGAAGTGAGCGTTGAGCGCCTCGCGCAGTCGCCCGCGATCGTCGGGGTGCACGCGCTGTTCCAAAGCCGCAAAGTCGTCGACGGCCGTCGCTCCGCTCTGCTCGAGCGCGGCCGAGGAGGGCGAGTACAAGGTCTCACCAGTCTCCAAGTCCCAATCGAACAAGCCGCTGTTCGAGGCCAAGAAGGCCAAGCGCAGCCGCTCTTCGCTGATGCGCAGCGCTTCTTGGGTGCGCACCGTCTCGGTGATGTCCTGGGCAACCCCGACCAAGCCGATGATCTTGCCCTCGGGCGAGCGAATGGCAGCGCGGGTGGTGGACGACGACACCCGTCGGCCGTCGGGCGCGCGGAAATGCAGCACGTCTCGGCGCGGCAAGCCGTCGGTCAAGATCTCGCGCTCGCGCGCCTCGATCTCGAAGGCCACGGCCGCGTCGTTCATCAGCTCGGAGATGCGCTTGCCGAGCACCTGCTCGTCGGCGCGGCCAAAGGCGTCCAGGAACGCCGGATTTACCCGAATGTAGCGCTGCTCGGCGTCCTTGAAAAAGATGGCGTCCGGGATACCGCTCATCAAGTCGTCGAGCAGCTGCTTTTCGTACGCCAGCTCGTGATTGAGGCGAAAATAGTCGGCCGCATGCTGCATTTTCAGGCGCAGGTCGACGCCGTCCCACGGTTTGGTGACGTAGGCGAAGATCTTGCCCTCGTTCACGGAGCGCACCACGGCGTCGAGATCCGCGTAGCCGGTGCACAACACCCGGCTGGCGTGCGAGTGCTCTCGCAGCCGGCTCAACAGCTCGTCACCGGTCATGCCGGGCATGCGTTGGTCCGACAGCACCACCGCAATGTCGGGCTCCTGCTCGGCGATGCGCAGCGCCTGCTCGGGCTTGTCGGTCGCAGTGACGTCGAAGTCACCTTCCAGCAGGTCCTGGAGGGCGACCAAGACTTGTGGTTCGTCGTCGACGACGAGCACCCGTGGTGGACGACTGCTCGACGATCTCGACGCGGCTCGGGGCAGCATTCCTCGAGTATGAGAAGAGCACGCGACGCCCGCCGAACCAACGTGAGAAACCGCCAGTCGAACTAAACTCGATATGTGTCCGTTCGAGGCTGCGCCGTTCCCGGTGTAGGCCGAGCCGGACGCGTAGCGGTTTGTCTCGTTCGAGCGAGCCAGCCTTACGACTCGCGAGGTTTGTACGAGTTGCACCGCTTACAGCGACTTCAGGTATTCGACCAAATCGCTGCGTTGGGCCAGCGAGAGGTGCAGTGATTTCCGCTCGTCGTACAAGTCGACGACGTCCTCCAGCGTCGCCGCGATCCCGTTGTGGAAGTAGGGCGGATGCTGCCACAGCCCGTGAAGAGGGGCGGTGCGGTACTTCTTGGTCGCGCTGCGCGAGGCGTAGCTAGGGGCGCCGTCCGGCTCGGGCTCGCTGACGACCTCGCTCGGGTCGTGCAGACGGATGCCGGCATCGGTGAGCTGCGACCCCGAATGGCATTGCGAGCACTTCCCCGCACCGGTGAATACCTTGGCCCCGCGCGCGGCCGCGGCAGGGTCGAAGCTGCCGTCCGGCGGCGCCGGAGCGTCGAGGCTCAGCTGGTATTCCTGGAGAGCCGGTAGCTTGTCACTGACCAGATCGTCGTCGCCGTTCGTGACACTGACGCCCGTGCGCGGTTCTTCGAACGTGCCGTGTCCCCCCATTTGGGTGACTGCCACGTAGCGATTCCAATATTCGATGTCTTCGCCGTCGCCAGTGGCGGTGATGCTTGGCACGCCCAGCAGGCCATAGGCGGGCGGAATGACTTGAGGGCCATTCTTGCCGTCCAAGTTGAAGCGCGGATCGTACTTGCCCGCCCCCCACGAGGCATAGACGTCCTTGGCTTCGGCCGGCACGCCCGGCGAAAGGGCGATGATCGCGCCGGGGTTCAAGTCGCGGTTTGGCCAGCCATCGAGCCGCTTGCCGATGCCGGGGGCGTACGAATCATCGACGGTCGAATGGCAGAGAGCGCAGGTGATGCCGAGGCTGCGGAGCTCGCTCTGCCCGTCGTCACCGTCGACCACCTGCCCCTTCAGTCCCACGACGGCGTCCAACTTCAACAACGCCAAGGTGGTCGCAGGCTCGCTCAAGCTGATCGAGCCGTCTTCGATGCCGGCGACCACTTCGGTCGGTAGCGCCTCGGAGTCGACTTTCAGGCCTACGCTCAAAGCCGTGGTCGGATCGACCGCCGCCGCCACGACGTCGTTCATCTGCAGCTGATCGGTCCAAAACGTTTCGTCACCGAAGGTGTCGTAGCGAAAGATGTCTCGTCCGCTGGCGGCCAGCTCGGGATCGACGACCGGGGTTTTGTCGGGTGTATTCTGCTCTTCGGGCGTTTCGCCACAGCCTAGGGCCACGAGAGCAAGCGATAGGTAATGCAGCTTCGACATGGTGAGCCGTAGAGTTCGCGCGACGCGAAACGGTTCCCCAAATGATTTCCGTCAGCTGCGTTGCTCAAACTAGAAGCGCGCAGTTGCGGGGATTCGCGTCTAGCGCCATAAGACGCCAACTTTTACAACTCACCCGGAGACTCGACGAATGGCCAACATGCCACGCGCATGGCTGCTCCTGCTCGCTCTTGCCACGTCAGCCGCGTCAGGCGGCTGCTCCAAGCCCGAGCCCGCGCCCGAAGCGAAGCCCACCGCCGCTGCTGCACCTGCGCCGCCACCACCACCGCCCTCGCCTGCCAGCGAGGCGAAGGAGATTTTTCAAAAGAAGTGCGTCACCTGCCACGGTGATCGCGGAGAGGGCGACGGCCCCGGCGCGGCCGCGCTCGATCCCAAGCCGCGCAAGTTCAGCGACGCCACCTGGCAAGCCGCGACCACCGACGAGCACATCGCAAAGACCATCGTGCTCGGCGGACCGGGCGTGGGCTTGAGCCCGGGCATGGCCGCTAATCCTGAGCTTGCGAACAAGCCCGACGTGGTTCAAGAGCTGGTCAAGATCGTGAGGCAGTGGCGGAAATAGAGGCCGGGCGTGCGGAGGGGGCCGGCTCCGGCGCGGCCATACCGGCGGTTTCACGCAGCAACGATAGGTCGTGCAAGGTGAAGCCGTCGGGGTCGGTCGTCACGGCTCCGGCGCGCTCCCAGCGCGTGAGCACGCGAATCGCGGTTTCGAACGACGTCGAAACCAGATCGGCCAGCTCCTGGCGCGAGAGCGGAACGGGAATGCGCGAGGTGCCGTCGTCGAAGTCGTCGCCGAGCTGCTCGTAAAGCTTGAGCAGCAACGTGGCCAGGCGCGCCTCGACCGCGCCCGCGCTCAGCACGTCGATCTTGTCGTGCAAGAGCGCCAGCCTGGTTTCGAGCGTGCAGAGCAGGTTGAGGCTGAGAGCGGCGTCTTGGCGGAGCGCGCTCAACGCCTCTGCGCGCGGGATGCTGGCGACGGTCACGCTGGCGGTGGCGGCGATGGTGGAGGTCGGAAACGGAATGCCCTTGATCAGCGCCAGCTCACCGAGTGGGCTCGGAGGGCCGAACAAGCCGCAAATGGCCGTACGGCCATGCGGCGCCGGCCGGACCAGCTTGACCAAACCACTCCGCACCACCATCAGAGACTGCGGGGCGTCGCCAGCGCGCCACAAGAAGGCGCCACGCTCGTAGGTGTGCGAAGTAGCGCTGCTCGCAAGCTGACGAGCTAGGGCCGGGTCCACGTTCGCCAGCAGCGGCGAGCGCGCCAGAAACGCTCGGATGTCCATGGTGAGGAACCTAGCGCAACGGCGCCGCTCGCGCCTCAAGACCAATCCTATAAGCCGGACCGGGTGGCGACACGATCCATGACGGCCGTCATGGATCGCAGCTCGCGCAAGTAGTAGCGGCCGCTCAGCGAGCACCCGTGGCGCTCGCCACGCTGACCGCTTTGGGCACCGCTTCGCAGCCCAACAAGCCGCGATCGGTGCAGTGAGCGCTGACGCAGTCGACCATGCTGGCGCGGCCAACGTCATTCAAGCCGGCCAAGGTCTGGCGACAGTCGGCGGCGGTCGGGGCGAGCGCAGCGTTGCCACACGCCTTCTGAATGCTTTCGCAGGCAGCAGCGACGGGGCTGGGGGGAGCAGAGGCATCGAGCGCAATCGTGACGGTGGACGGCTCGTTCGCCGACGCGCTCTGCAATTGGGCCTTGGTCGGCGGTGGCGGCTCTGGGCACGCTGCCATCAGAGCCGAGTGCCCGCATTGGTTGATGCGCACCGGATCGCAGCGCTCGCCCGGCTTGAGCGCGCGCAAGCAGGCCACGGCTCGAGCAGCGACGTTGGGCTCGAAAGCGAGTTTGAACTCTTGGCACCGCTTCAGAATCACGTTGGCGCAGACGCCTTCGTCCGAGGGCCCCACCGTGGGGCACTCTTCCGGAGTGCCTTGGCCGTCGTCGCAAACCGGAGCGTTGGCTACCCGTGCGTCCAAAACCGTCACCGGCACAGGGCCCGCTGGCGGAGAAGTCTTCGCCTCGCGCGGCTCGCTCACGGGAGGAGGAACCGTCGCGTGCGGCGCTCGATCGCGGTAGGCCCACCCACCGACGCCTCCAGCCGCGAGCGCCCCCGCGACGAGAAGGAAATTGGATCGATCGATAGCCATCAATGCACCTCGTTGAGCCAGCTCGCGACGCGCGAAGCCGAGCCCGTGCCTGCAAGTCTCGTGCGCACCCGGTTTACACGAGGAGACGGCTAGTTGCGGGCCGCGCCGGCCGCGAGACTGTCACTTTCGAGCGCGATTGCCACATCGGAAAACGGCAAGCGCGCCTCAGCCAACACTTGCTCCTGTTCGTGGCCCTTGCCCGCGATCAGCACCACGTCGTCGGCTTTGGCTCTCCCGACGGCCAATCGTATGGCAGCCGCGCGATCCACCTCGCGCACCAAATCGGTGTGGGGGCCAATGCCGGCCTCGACGGCGGCCATGATTGCCAGCGGCTCCTCGCGGCGCGGGTTATCCGAGGTGAGCACGATGCGATCGGCAACGCGCGCGGCCGCGCCCAACAGCGGGCGCTTGGCTCGATCGCGATCGCCGCCCGCTCCGAAAACCACGCTCAGCTCCCCGCGGCAAAGCGCGCGCGCGGTCGCGAGGGTGCGCGCGAGCGCGTCGGGGGTGTGCGCGTAATCGACGACGACATAGGGCCGCGTTCGCACGACCTGAAAGCGACCCGGCGGAGGCGGCAGCTCGGCCAAACGCGCCAGCGCTCGCTCGGCGGGCACGGAGGCAGCCAATGCGGCACCGAGCGCGGCCAGCGCATTTTCGACGAAGATTTCGCCGATCGCCGGCAAACGAAGCTGCCTCGGAAGCATGGGAAACCGCGTCGACGGAGCCAGCGTCGCGCGCGTGCCGCTCCAGTCGAGCTCGATGGCCTCGGTCGACAAATCGAGCGGCGCCCACGCGGCTCCGCGCGACGCGACGCCGTAGCGAATCACGTCGACCCCGGGCGCGAGCACGTCGCACAGCAGCCGGGCCGCTTCGTCGCGCGCGTTGAGCACCGCTGTACCGCCCGCCGGTAGGGCCATGAACAGCTGCGCCTTCGCGGCCAGGTACTGCTCGACGGTGCCGTGCGCGTCCGAATGGTCGTGGCTCAAGTTGGTGAAAACACCGACGCGACAGGGCCAAGCTCGGGCAAAGCCCAGGGCCAGCGCTTCACTGGTCAGCTCCAGCGCCGCGTAACGCCCTCCCGCGCTCCGGCAGCGCTCCAGGGTTTGCAAGAATCCGTCGTAGTGGGCAGGCACGTCCAAGCGCTCTTCGTCCAAGAAGCAGCCCAACGTGGTCACCCGTGCTACCGGGCGCGCCACCAAGCCAAGCAGAGCGGCGACGAAGCCGGTGGTAGACGTCTTGCCGTTCGTGCCAGTGACGCCCACGCTGAACAGCGAGCTCGCCCACTCCGGGGGCGCGGGCGGCGCGCGCATCATTCGGCCCCGACACAAGGCTCGGGCACGGGAGCGTGTAGGCCTTGCGCGACCTGATCGCTCACGGTTTGCACGGCCGCGGCGAGGGCCAGCGACAGCGCGGCTGCCACATCGGGCCCGGATGGTGGCGAAGAGCTCGTCGGCAACGGGCGCTCCACGACCACGTGGCGCTCGAGCTCGGACTGACGGTCGTCGTGCAGGCTGAAGCTGAGCGCGAGCCGGACGCGCGCGGGCGGGGTTCGCAGCTCCTCGAACGCAGTCAGCTCGATGTCGAGCGTCGCCCCGGGCCCCGAGACCGTTCGGCGAATGCCACGGCGTTGGAACAGCTCTCGTTCGAGCGCGCGGCGCAGGTAGCGGTCGGGCGGCTCCGTCCAGCGACGGTCCTCGTAGTACGACAGTTCCGAAGGCTCGACCCGGTACGCGAAGCGCTCTTCCACGTGCGAGGCCGCTTCGACCTGCCCGAGCCGGAGCGCGAGCGGAGGTCCCGGGGGCGGCGTCGGCCCGACGTCCGCGGTTTCGACCTCGGGACTAAAAAAGCGCGGATAAAGCGCGTTGCCTTTGCCGGTCAGCGCGCACGCGCTGAACGAGCAGACGAACACTAAACCGCATAAAGACGCACTGGCCCTCACCGGCGCGCCTCCGCCCTGCCCTTGAGCAACATGTCCGGATCGCGCTCCAGCGCGTCCACGAAGCGATGAACCGATCGCGCCGCGTCGCGCACCTCGCGTAGCGTTTGCTCCAGCTCCGGCCCCACCGCCTGGGCGCCGCGCGCCACCTCGTTGAGCGAGCTGGCGGCGCGCTCGGCGCTGCGCAGCAGCCCTTTCTCGCTGTCCAGGCGCGCCAACAGATGGTCGGTATTGCTCAGAGTCTGGTTGAAGGCGGTCATACTTTGCTCGGCGTGCGCGGAGAGCGCCGCGCCGTTCAGGGCCTGAACCTGCGAGCGCAGCTCTTTCATGGTGGCGTTGGCTTCGGCCAGCGTGCCGGCGGCGTCCGCTGGCAATTGTTCTTGCTCCACCTGGCTCATCAGGTCGTTGAGCCGCGTCACGGTGCCCAACAGAGCCGTCGCGATGTCGGGAAATTGATTGGCCGTGCGCACCACCGAGTCCTCGAGGTTCTTCATCGTCGAGGGCGTGGACGGGATGGTGTTTTTCGGCACCTTGAAGGGCAACACCACCGGCGGGTAGGCGTTGCCGTCGAAATAGTCGAGCAGCATGAATTTGACGCCGGTGATGCCGGTCTGGGCCAGCTGCATGCGCAGGCCCAGGGTCGCGTCGGTCCCGCCGTGACCCAGCCGCAAATCTAGGCGTCCCAGCTGCTCCACGAGCAGCTCGCTCAAGACTTGGACGTGGCGATGGTCGGGCGCCACGTCGATGGCAGCAACCCGCCCGATGGTGACGCCGCGAAACTTCACCGGCGAGCCCACTTCCAACCCCTGCACCGACTCGTCGAAGAAGCTGGTGTAGCCGATGGTGTGGTCGTTCCAATTGCGCGCCCCCAGCACGACCAATGCCGCCAGGGCCAAGCCGAGGCCGACAATCACGAACAGGCCGAGCTTCCAGTGGTTGGTGCCGATGGCCATCAGCGCACCCTGGCCTGACGGTGGAAGAATTGATGGACCTTGGGGTCCTGACTGTCGGTCTTGAGCTGGCTGGGGCTGCCGCTGGCGATGATGCTCTTAGAGTCTTTGTCCAGCATGATGCAGTGCTTTCCTACTTTGAAGATGCTCTCGAGCTCGTGGGTCACCATCACGACGGTGAGGCCGAGCCCGCGATTGAGCGCGATGATCAGGTCGTCGAGCTCGGCGGCGCTGACCGGATCGAGACCGGCCGAAGGCTCGTCCAAAAACAAGAGCTTGGGCTCGAAGGCCATGGCGCGCGCGATCGCGGCGCGCTTCTTCATCCCGCCCGACAGCTCGGCGGGCAGGCGGCCCTCGGCGCCCTCCAGCCCGACCAGCGCCAACTTGGCTTTGACGATGGCGTCGATGGCGTCCGTCGGCAGCTCGGTCCACTCGCGCAGCGCAAAACCCACGTTCTCGCCAACCGTCATCGAGCTGAACAGAGCTCCCGACTGGAACATGACGCCGTACTCGGGTGCCGCCCCCTCCAACCGCGGCGCCCCCACCCCCGAGATGGAGATGGTACCGACGCGGGCGGTTTCCAGCCCGATCAAGTGGCGGAGCAGCGTGGACTTGCCACAGCCGCTTCCACCCAAAATCACGAACACGTCGCCTCGCGCCACGTCGAAGCTGGCCGAGCTGAGCAGCACCCGGTCGCCCCAGCCCACCTGCAAATCGCGCACGCGAATCAAGGCCTCGCTCACGGCGCCAAGGCTCCGAGCACGAGAGTGAAGATAGCGTCGAGCAAGATCAGCGAAAACAGGATGGTCACGACCGCCGAGGTCGTGCGCCGCCCGACCCCTTCGGCGCCGCCGCTGGTAGCGAGCCCCTGCTGACAGGCAATCAGCGCGATGGCCCCCGCGAACACGCCGCTCTTCAGCACCCCCGAGAAGACGTCCCAGGGCTCGACCACCTTGAGCGTCTCACCCCAATAAGCCACGGGAGTGATGTCCAGGGTCAGCACCGCCACCAACAGGCCGCCAAGAATGCCGACCCCGTCCGCCAGCAAGGTCAACAACGGCACCACCAGCACGAGCCCCAACAACCGCGGTAGTACCAGGAAACGCAGGGGCATGAAGCCCAGCGTGCGCAGGGCGTCGACCTCTTCGGACACCTTCATGGTGCCAAGCTCGGCGGCGAAAGCGGCCCCGGTTCGACCGCACACGATGATGGCCGTCATCAACGGACCCAGCTCGCGCGTCACCGACAAGCCGACCAAGTCGGCGACGTAGATGTTGGCCCCGAATTGCTTGAGCTGCAGCGCGCTCTGGTAGCCCATCACGAAGCCGATCAAGAAATTGATCAGCATCACGATCGGCGCCGCGTCGGCGCCGGCGCGCTCCATCGTTACCCCGATGTCGCGCCAGTTCAGCCGGCTGGGGTGGCGCAGCGAGAACCAAGCCCCGCGCACGAGGCGCCCCGAAAAATCGAGCACCGACACCAGCTCGCCGAACATGGCCACCGTCGCCCGCCCCACCTGCTCGACGGCGTTGTCGGCCGGGCGCGCCCGCCTGGCTTTGGGCCGACGCCGGCCACCGTACAGCTCGATCAGCCTGCGCACCGCCGGCGAGCCACCGGTAAATTCACAGTGAACGCGGCGCGCCTTGAGCTCGCTGCGCAGGTGCACCAGGAGCGCAGTGCAAGCGCCGTCGATGCTGGTCACCCCCGAGTTGTCGACCTGCACACGCGTCTTGCTCGAGCTGCTCTCGAGCAGCTCGGTCAGGCGCTTCCACAGCGCGGGAGCTTCCTCGATGGTCAGGGGACCGCCCAAGTCCACCCGCACGCCGTCGGGCAGCTCAGTCACCTGCCAGGTAAACTGCGGCACGAGGCCGGCGAGCAGGCTCACGCGGTCGCCGAACACTTGCTCGGGAGCAGTCGTCTCGGAGCTCACCGCCGCTCGACCGAAGCCGGGCCCTTGGCACTGTCCCAACCGCGCCGGACCGCATGTTTGACGCGCACCCAGGGAGTGTCGGTCAGGGTCGTTTCCCAGTCTTGCCGCAAGCGGCCTTCCAGTGCTTCGTCCCAGTCGCTGTCGATGTGGTGCATGCCAGCGCCGTAGCCGAAGCGAATGGCGGGGTGCGCGTCGGCCCATGCCAGATCGTTCGACGGGCTGGGGTTCGGACGGTCGGCGGGTGGAGTCGGCTGCTGTCCGGTCGCCTGTCGGAGCGAGTCGCCGAAGGTTTGGTTGAGCTCTCGGCCGCCGGCACCCCCATCGGCCTTCGTTTGCTCCCCGTCTCGACGCAGGGCTTCTTTCGAGCGCTCCCAGGCAGACGAGTGCTCGTCATTCCACCAATTGGGGTCCTGCCGCGCGCTCATCGCATCGCGCAGTGCACCTTTCGTGCCTCGCCAGAGCGGGCGGGTTGGCTCGTGTTTTCCGACATTCGCACGGCGACGCCGCGGCGCTTTGGTGGCAATTGGGGCGAAGCGCCGCGGTGAGGCGCGTGGTGGGGTGGAGCAAACGAAGTTAGACAGCGCCGTCAGCGCTGCGAATCGACGCTTTGCGCGGACGATTCGGCTCGTTGGTCGCCGCGCAGCGGGTCTGGTGCGGTCCTTGCTCTGACGCAAGTCTCGACGGCCGAGCGGAAGTCGAAACCTACTCATGCAACTCAAGTCTCGAACCATCGTTGTCGGCTTGGACTTCTCGAAGCTGTCCGAGCGAGCGTTTCGTCAGGCTTATGAGCTGGCTGCGGTCTCTTCCACTTCCGAAATTCACGCCATTTTCGTGACGGCGGCCGCCGCCGTCGACCCTCTTCTGGGCTGCGACGCGGTACAACCGGACCACGCCGCTCGCTTGGAGGAAGGCTCGAGCCGACTCAGCAAGCACGTGAACGAGCTCCTGTTCAAGCTCGGAGGCATCGCCAACTCGCGGATGCGGGTCTACTCCCACTTTCGAATCGGCGTTCCATGGGTCGGCATCACGCGCCTGGCGGCCGAGGTGGAAGCAAGCGTCGTGGTCGTGGGAACTCACGGGCACCATGGCATCGCGCGGTGGTTTCTCGGCTCGGTCGCCGAAGGCGTGGTGCGCCACGCGCCTTGTCCCGTGCTGGTCATCCCACTGGAGGGAACGGCGGTGGAGCTGCCGAAGCTCGAGCCGGCCTGCTCGCTCTGCATCGGGGTGCGCAAGGAATCCAAGGGGCGTGAGCTCTGGTGCAGCCAGCATCGCGAGCCGGATGGCCGTCGCCACACCTACCACCAACGAGATCGCACGAGCGACGCGCCGGCGCCGTTGCTCGTCGAGCGCTAGCCGCCGCCGAATCGTTCCTGCCAATGCGCGTATCTTCGAAAGGCGTCTCAGTGCATTCCAAGCCCGGCGTGATTGTCGTGGGCGTAGACTTCTCCGATCTGGGCTACCGCGCTTTTCAGCAGGCGCACGAGCTGGCAGCTTCCTCCGCCAACTCGGAATTACACGCCGTATTCGTGAGGCCGACGGCCGCAGCAGATGCCCTCACCGGAGTGCGCGAGCCGGCCGGGCCTGCACACCTGGAACATGGCGCGACGCAGCTGACCGAGCACGTGAGCTCGCTGTTGTTCGCTCTCGGCGGGCACGGCCATCCCGGAATGCGCGTCTATTCACATTTCCGCGTCGACGTGCCGCTCTACGGCATCATTCAATTGGCCACCGAGGTGCGGGCGAGCTTCATCGTTCTGGGCACGCACGGCCAGCACGGCGTCGCCGGTTGGCTGCTGGGCTCGGTCGCCGAAGGCGTGCTGCGCCAAGCACCCTGCCCCGTGCTGCTGGTCCCGCCCGAAGCCACCACCAAGCTGCCGAAGCGCGAGCCCGCGTGCCCTGCGTGCGTCGAGGCGCGCAACCGCTCAATAGGCCAAGAGCCGTGGTGCGAGCAACATCGTCGGCGCCAGCGCCACAGCCGCCGCGCCACCTACCGCGAACCCGACCGAACGAGCGGAGACTCTCTGGTTACACGATGACGAAGTGCGGCGACCCAAATCTCTCGAAACACGGAGCTCCGCTGGCCATGATACGCGAGGTATTGCGCCTGCGTCGTGCCGAGCAATTGCTGCGTGCAGACAACGAGGAGCTCGCGGTGGCTCGGGACGACTACGCCGAGCTCTACGACTTGGCGCCGCTGCCGTTGTTGACCCTGGGCGCGCACGCCACGATCCGCAGCGCGAACTTGGCGACGGCGGAGCTGTTCGAGCGAGAGCGCACGTGGCTTTTGGGCCGCTCTTTCCGACTGCTGTTCCACGCGCTCGACCGCGCCACCCTCACCAGCTGTTTGAACGCGCCGGGCACGTCCAGCAGCTGCACCGCGCGGCTGATTTTGCCGGATGACGGCTTGGCTTTTACGGGAATATCCAGGCGCTTTTCGCTCAGAAGAGCCGGCATTCTGCACGTCGCTCTGCAAGACTTGCGACAGCAGCTCGGCGCCGCGCCGACCGCCGCCGCGGCGCGACGCGTGCTGTTGGTCGAAGACGACTTGGAAACGTCGGAGGCAATGCAAGAGATGCTCGAGCGCCACGGCTACGGTGTGGTGTCGGCCGATTCGGTTGGGTCGGCCGTGAGCGTCGACCTCGAAGGCGTCGACGCCATCGTCAGCGACATTCGCCTCCCCGACGGGCTCGGCACCGATCTCGTGCGCCAGCTCAAGCGCGAGCGCGACGTGCCCGCTATCGCATTCAGCGGTCTCGCTAGCCGCTCCGACGTCGAACGCGCCAAGCAAGCGGGTTTCGACCTATTCCTGAGCAAGCCCGTCGACTTCACGCGCCTGCTGACGGAGCTCGCAACCCTGCTCGAGACGCGCACTGCGCGAACCGCTGCCCCCACGCCTTAGCTATCGCGCCTCACCGGGCGCTCGCGTCAGTCACTCGTGATGTGCTGGAGAGTCGACTCATGCTAGCTGGCCAATCGTCCCCGGGAAGCGTAAGGTGGCCATGCCAGCGACCTCTCTCGCGCTTTGCCTGCGGCACTCACGCCAAGGACCGGCACGCCAAACGTCACCGGTGAGGCAAGCGCATTGGACGACGAGCCACGCGACAAGCGACCACTCGAGCCCCCGGGGCTCGGCCAGGTCTTACAGTTTCCGAGAGCGGGCGGGTTGCGCGCGCCCATGCCGGGAGACGCCAGCGGCGCCGGCGTGGGCGAAGCCTCGGGCGCCGAGCTGTTCGCGCTGCTCTGGCTTGCGCTTTCGGACATGCTGGGCACGGCCGCGGCCGCCACCTTGTTGCGACGCTCAGCGCAGCGCGCCGCGACGACCTTTCCGGAGCTCGCCGCGCTCGAGATCCAGCGAGTCTCTCTCGAGTATCAATACAAGGTGCCGACCGCCTGGAACCACGCGGCGACCAAGCCCCCCGAGGCCTTGTTCTTACTCATCAGTGAGCTGTGGACGTTGCTCACGGAGCTGACCGGTTCGGTCGTGGCCAACCATCTCCTGCAAGTCCCGGAGCTTCGGCAGCATGGGCTCGTACCGCCACGGGGGTCGCGGTCATGAGCCCGGCTCGTCCCGTGCTGGAGCGGCTGACGACGGGCAGCGCCGCGTTCGATCGCATCTTGGGCGGCGGCGTCCCCGCGCGCTCCATCAACGTCGTGGCCGGCCAACCCGGCGCCGGCAAGACGCTCTTCTCGCTGCAAATGCTGTTCGCGTTGGCGCAGCAAGGCAAAAAATGTCTGTACTTCACGACGCTGGCCGAGCCGTCCTTGAAGCTGCTGCAGTACATGCAAGAGTTCGAGTTCTTCGACGAAGCCCTGCTCGGGCGCAGCATGGTGTTCGCCGATTTGGGCTCGGTGATTCGCCGCAAAGGCGCCGAGGCGACGCTGGGCGAGATCGCAGACCGCGTCGAGCGCGAAGCGCCGGACGTGGTGGTCATCGACAGCTTCAAGGCCGTGCGCGACATCCTCGGTGACGCGGCTACCTTGCGAACCTTCGTGTACGACTTGGCCGTGCATACCGCGAGCTGGGGCGCAACAACGCTGTTGGTCGGCGAGTACACCGACGCCGAGATTGCCAGCAACGCCGAGCTTGCCATCGCCGACGGCATCATTCACTTCAGCAACACCCGCCATGCCCTCACCTCCGTGCACGAGGTCGAAGTCCTGAAGCTGCGCGGGGCCGACTACGTCACCGGCAGTCACTTCTACGAGATTGGCGCGACCGGGCTCACCTTCTTCCCGCGCGTGCGCGGCCCGGACCTAGTCAGCGCCCAGTCAGAGTCGACCGGTGAACGGCCCATCGCGAGCCTCGAGCGAGTATCGACCGGCGTCACCGGGCTCGATGCCATGCTGAGCGGCGGCTGGCCCCGCGCCAGCACCACCGTCGTGCAAGGCGGCACCGGCACCGGCAAGACGCTGCTGGGCCTGCAATTTTTGCTGGAAGGAGCAAGACGTGGAGAAGCCGGCATCTTGTTCATGTTGGAAGAGACGCCCGATCAGGTTCGAGCCTTCGCCCTCAGCCTGGGTTGGGACTTGCGGCTGCTCGAAGACAGCGGGTTGTTGACTCTCAGCTACGTTTCGCCCGTCGAGCTTTCACCCGACAAGTTTCTGGCTCGGGCACGGCTCGACGTGGAGCGTCTGGCCGCGCGCCACGCCGTGCTCGACAGCTTGACCAGCATGGCCCTGGGCGTGCCTTCGAAGCGGCGCTTCAAAGAGTTGGTCTACGCGCTCGCCAAGGACTTTCACGCGCGCGGCATCAGCCTGCAAATGAACCTGGAAGTCGCAGATTTGCTCGGCACAGGCCAGCTCTCGGGCCATGGCGTGTCGTTCGCCGCCGACAACGTGGTCCAGCTGAAATACGTGGAAATCGACGGACACTTGCAGCGCGGGATTTCGGTGTTGAAAGCGCGCGGGGTGCCCCACGCCACCGACGTCCGCCGGCTGAGCGTGGAGCCAGGCGGCGTGCAGGTGGGCGGCCCTTTCGCGGGGCTGCGGGGAGTGCTGACGGGGCTACCGGTGCCGTCCACGGTGACGCCATGAAGACAGAGCCAGAGTCAGAGCCCGAGGCGTTCGGCCAAGAATCGCCCAGCCACGCCTTCTACGATATTTCGCAGCTGCTGGAGTCGGCGGAGAGCTCCGAGGCGCGCGTGATGCGCGTGCTGGCCCGCCTGCGTTCGCTCGTGCCTTACGAGCGCTGCGCGGTGCTCCACGCACCCCACCAGTCAGAGCCGCGGCTGATTGCGCCACCGGAAACGCTGCCTGCAGAACGCGCCGCGCTCGAGAGGGCAACGTTGGCTTTGTTCCGTACCCTCGTGGATCAAACGGGGCGCCCGATGGAGCCGCCGACGTGGTCCGGGCTGCACCTGGCGGTGCCGCTGGTGGGGCTCGACAGCGTAGTCGGCGTGTTGTTGGTCGAGCGCGGGCAAAGCGAATACGAGGAGCCGCATCTGCGCGCGCTCTCGGTGGTCGCGGCCAAGCTCGCCGCCTATTTCTCGATGTTGCACGCCTTCAAGCGCGAGGCCGCGCGCACCGCCGAGCTAGCGCACGCCAAGCTCGCCGCCGAGGCGGCGGCTCGCGCCAAGGACGAGTTTTTGGCCCTGGTCTCGCACGAGCTGCGCACGCCGTTGACCTCGATCTTGGCTTGGTCCGACGCTTTGCGCTCCCGGGACACACCCGACGCCGACCGGTTGCGAGCGGTCAACGGCATCGAGCGCGCGGTCCGAGCCCAAGCCAAGCTGGTTTCCGATCTGCTAGATCTGGCTGGCACCGCGTCGGCCACGCTGCGCCTCGACCTGCACGCCGTCAACCCGGCCCAGCTGATTAAAGACGCCCTCTCGACACTGAAGACGCGCGCCGAGCAGAAGTCGATCCAGCTCGACGCCACACTGGACGAGTCCGTGAGACCCCTGTTGGCTGATCCCTACCGCCTGAGCCAAGTGGTGGTGAGTCTCGTGGGCAACGCCATCAAGTTCACGCCCAACGGCGGCCAGGTGGAGGTCCGCCTCGAGCAGCAGGGGCTCTTGGCGCGCATCCGGGTGATCGACAGCGGAGCTGGCATCAGCCCCGCGGTTTTGCCCAAGCTATTCGAGCCGTTCAGCCCCGTCGACGCTTCGACCACGCGCGAGCAGGGCGGCCTGGGGGTGGGGCTGGCGCTGGTGAAAGACCTGGTCGAGCTCCACGGCGGCCGCGTGAGCGCCGAAAGCCGCGGGGCACAGCACGGCTCGGCCTTTACCGTGGTCCTGCCGCTGCTCGAAGCCGAGCCCGCACCCACGACGCCGGCGCCGATGCTCAGCCAACGCACCGCCGACGTTCGAGCGACGCCGGGCGCGCTGCACGGAATCCGCGTGTTGATCGTCGACGACGACCGCGACATCGGCGAGGTCCTGCAGTTCGTGCTGGAGGCTCAGGGAGCGGTGGTATCGGTCGCTCTTTCCGCAAAAGAGGCGCTGGCGTCGCTGGCTCGCTCCAAGCCCGACGTGTTGCTGAGCGACCTGGCCATGCCCGGCGGCAGCGGCTACGAGCTGATGCGCAAAATCGTCGCGCGCGAAGGCCCGAAAGCTCCGCCGGCCGCCGCGCTCTCGGCCTACGCGCCCGGGCAAGATCTGCGAGAGGCATTGGCCGCGGGCTTCCGCATGTTGCTGGAAAAGCCGATCGATTCCGAAACGCTGATCCGAGCCGTCACGAGCCTGGCGGCAGGCGCCACTGGCAAGCCCACCTCGCCCCTTCACGTGGAAAGAGCCATCATTGACTAACTCGGAGCAGGGCACGTTTCCCATCGTCGGCATCGGCGCCTCCGCCGGCGGCCTCGAGGCTTTCCGTCGTCTGCTGGGCGCTTTGCCGAAGAGCACCGGCATGGCCTACGTGCTGGTGCAGCACTTGGATCCGAACCACGACAGCATCTTGGCGGAGCTGTTGTCCGAGGTCAGCCAAATGCCGGTGGCCGAGGTCAAAGGCGACGTTCGGGTGGAGCCGAACCAAGTCTATGTCATTCCGCCGTCCAAGGGTCTGATCCTCGTGGAAGGCGTGCTGAAGCTGGTGCCGCGCGTGCCTTCCGGCGCGGTGCACATGCCGATCGACTCTTTCTTGAAGACCCTGGCCGAGGTGCAAGGCAGCCAAGCGGTCGGCGTGATCTTGTCGGGCATGGGCACGGATGGCACCCTTGGGCTGCAGGCCATCGAAGCGGCGGGCGGCATCGCCTTCGCGCAAGAGCCGACGTCGGCCAAGAACGCCGACATGCCTCGCAGTGCCATCGCGGCCGGAGGCGTCGACTTCGTGCTGACGCCCGAGGACATCGCCACCGAGCTGCGGCGCCTGGGTCAACACCCCTACCTGGCGGCTGGCTCGACGCCAGAGGCCAGCAAGGCAGAGGCCGCGCTCACGCGCGCCCAGGCGGACGAAGACCACGACAGTTTCACGCGGATTCTGCAGCTGCTGCTGAAGACCGGCGGCACCGACTTCAACGCTTACAAGAAACCCACGCTGCGCCGGCGCATCGCGCGGCGCATGGCCGTGAGCCGAATCGAGTCGCTCAAGGACTACGCGCTCCACCTCGAAGGCAACGCCACCGAAGCGCACGCGCTTTACCAAGACTGTCTGATCTCGGTCACGTCGTTCTTCCGGGATCCCGAGATGTTCGAGGTGCTGAGCGAGCAGGTGCTGCCGCTGCTGATGAAGGATCGCCCCGCCGACACGCCGCTCCGCCTGTGGGTGCCGGGCTGCGCCACCGGTGAAGAAGCCTACTCGCTTGCCATCACCCTGCTCGAGGGCATGGCCAAGCTGACCGGCAATCGGGTCGGCGCAACCGAACCGCTGCCACCGACGCTGCAAATCTTCGCCACCGATCTGAGCGAGAGCGCGTTGGCCAAGGCCCGTGACGGCACTTACCTGGTCAACATCGCGCGCGACGTTTCCCCCGAGCGCCTGCGGCGCTTCTTCACCAAGGTGGGGGAAACCTACCAGGTGAGCAAGTCCGTTCGCGAGATGTGCGTGTTCGCTCGCCACGACCTCACGCGCGATCCGCCCTATTCTCGCCTCGATCTGATCAGCTGCCGCAACGTGCTCATCTACCTCGAGCCGCGCTTGCAAGAGCTGGTATTTGCCACATTTCACTACGCGCTCAGGGCCGACGGCTTTCTGGTCGTGGGCTCCGCCGAGACCGTGGGCACGTCTTCGCCGCTGTTCGCGGCCGTGGACGAGAAGCGCCGGGTTTACTCGCGAAAGACGGTGAGCGGACCGCCGCGGCTGTTGGCCGTGCGCGGACACAACCCTTCGCGGGCCAGCGCCCAGCAGCTGGTGCCAAAGCCGGCGGCCTCCGAGGTACCCCGAGAAGCGGACAGAATGCTGTTGGCTCGCTTCGGTCCAGCGGGGGTCGTGGTCGACGAAGGCCTGCGCGTGCTGGAGTTCCGGGGCGATACCGAGCCGTTTCTCGACCACGGTCGAGGCAAGGCCACGCTCAGCCTCGAGCGGCTGGTGCGCAAGGGCTTGATGATGGAGCTCCGCCAAGCGATTGCGGAGGCGCGCCGCAGCGACGCCGCAGTGCGAAAGCCCGGGCTGCGGGTGCGCTACCGGCAACACCTGCAGAGCGTCACCATCGAGGTCGCGCCGATCAAGGGACGCGCCGCCGCCGAGCGCTGCCTGCTCGTGCTGTTCGAGCTGGAGGGGCCGCCGGTCGCGACGGAACCTTCGACCATGACCGCGTCGGCCGACAACGGCGACGGCAAAGAACTGGAAATCGAGCGTCTCAGCCAGGGCTTGGCTCAAACCACCGAGTACGTGCACACCCTGGTGCGGGAGCACGAGGCGGCGCTTGAAGAGCTGCAGTCGACGACCGAAGAGACCCTGTCCAGCAACGAAGAGCTGCAGAGTCTGAACGAGGAGCTGCAGACCGCCAAGGAGGAGATTCAGTCCGCGAACGAAGAGCTTGCCACCCTGAATCAGGAGCTGCAGGACCGGAACGTCGCGCTCGCTCATTCGAACGAAGAAATTCAGCGCGGGCTAGACAGCGCCAACGAGCTCGTGGACACCGTGCCGGGGCCGCTCGTCATTTTGAACGCCGAGCTGCGCATCGAGAAGGCCAACGTTGCCTTCTACGAGATCTTCAAAACAAAAGCCGAGCTGGCGCGCGGTCGTCTGCTCGGCCCGCTGGGGGCCGCCGAATGGGGCCAGCCCGAGCTGGTTTCCGCGCTGCAAGAAGTGCTCGACAGCGGCGCCATGCTCGAAGAGCGCGCGTTGGAAGTGGAGTTCACCGGGCTGGGCCGACGGTCCATGTCGCTGAACGCCAGACGATTGCAACCCGACCGTGAGGCGCGCGGGCGTCTGCTGTTGGCGATCGAAGACCGCACCGAGATCAAGCGCGCCGAGCGCGGTCGCGAAGCGCTGTTGGCGCTGGAGCACGACGCGCGCACCAAAGCCGAAACCGCCGACAACCTCAAAGACCAGTTCGTCGCCACCGCTTCGCACGAGCTGCGCGGGCCGCTCACCGTGATTTCGGGCTGGATGAACATCTTGTTGGATGCGGGTCCCACCGTCGATCCGGCGACCTTGGCCAAAGCCCTGGCCGCCATCGGCCGCGGCGTCACGGCGCAAGGACGCCTCATCTCGGATCTGCTCGACCACGCGCAAATCGTCGCCGGCAAGATCGAGCTGCGGCGAGCGCCCATCGATTTGCGAGCGGTGGCCGAGGCGGCGCTGATCGGCGTCCAAGCCGCCGCCGACGCCAAAGACATCAAAGTGCGGCTGAAGCCGGACGGCTCGCAGTGCATCGTGCTCGGCGACTTCGATCGCATGCAGCAGGTGTTGTGGAATCTGTTTCTCAACGCGGTCAAATTCACCCCGGCTCACGGCTCCGTGCAAGTCTCGTTGGGGCGCGTCGCCAACCAGGTAGAGCTGAGCGTCCGCGATACCGGCTGCGGCATCTCGGCCGAGTTTCTACCGTTCGTGTTCGATCGCTTCCGCCAAGCGGAGGGCTCCAGCGCCCGCATGCAACCAGGTCTCGGTCTCGGTCTCACGCTGGTGCGTGAGCTGGTCGAGCTGCACGGAGGCACCGTGCGGGCCGAGAGCGCGGGTAAGAACCAAGGCGCGCAATTTACGATCGTCCTGCCAATTCCTGCCGTCTTGTTGCAGCCCGAAAGCGCCGAGCCCCTCGAGCCTTCGACCATTCCGCCCCGGGCCAAGACCATCCCGCCCCTCCCGGAAGAGCCCTCTTCGCCTTCGCACCATCTCCTGGATGGCCTGCGCGTGCTGGTCGTAGACGACGAGGCAGACGCGCGCGACGCCCTAGCGGGTTTGCTCGAACGCTACGGCGCCGAGGTGCGTTCCGCGGCGTCCGTGGTCGAGGCCATGGCCGCCCTGCAAGTCGCGCTGCCCGACGTGCTGGTCAGCGACATCGGCATGCCGGGCGCCGACGGCTACGAGCTCATTCGCCGCATCCGCTCCCTGCCCGCCGACGCGGGAGGTCGCTTGCGCTCGCTCGCCGTGAGCGCCTACGCCACCGACGATCACCGCAAGCGAGTTTTGACCAGTGGCTTCCAGGGACACCTCGAAAAGCCCGTGGCCGCCGCCGAGCTGGTGACCGCGGTGGCGCGTCTGGCCGGGCGCGAGAGCCGCGCGCCGTCCAACTGAGTGGCGGCTGGCACGCCCGCTGCAGAGCTTGCGGTATGACCACGGATGTCGAAGACGCTCAGCGAGACGTAGCCAGTAGCAAGCAGCACCTCCAGGAAAGCCTGCGGCTTGCCGGCGAGGCAGGCTCGCGCCTGGCGGTGGCGGCGCGCGACAAGGTGACACCACCACTGATCATCGCCGTCGTTCTCGGTGTGGCCGTGGTGGCCGGCGTAGCGCTGGTGGCGGGCGGAGGTCGTTCGCGCCCCCGCTGGCGCGCGCCACGTCAGCCCTCGTTGAGCGGTACCCTGGCGCGCGCCGCGGGAACTTGGCTCGCTCGCGCCATCGCGCTGCGCGTAGCGCTCAAGCTGGCAGAAAGGTTTCGCGATTCCGCAGGCCAGCCTGCAGCAACCGCCTCTGCGTCATCGTAGGGTCACACACCGCGCGCGCCACGGCGCTTTTGCAAGTTGCGGCGCGAATGCGGCGCGCTCGATTCCTGTGTGCGGGAAAGCATCCTCCACGGTGGATTGTTGGGCGATCGACCGCGCGCGCTCCGGGGTGATGGTAAGGTGGCCTCCTGCCGTGCGTTCGTTTCGAGCGTCAGCAAGGAGACCGCATGAAAGAACGCACACACTCTACGTCCGAAGCCTCGGAGGCGCCGGAGTCCTCGAGTGAAAACCGCGCCCACGTCCTGATCGTCGACGACGAGCCCGACGCGTGCGAGCTCATGCGGCACATCTTGGAGCGCGAAGGCTACACGGTCAGCACGGAGACGACCGCGCTCGGCGCCCTCGAGCGCGTCGTGAGCCGTACTTACGACCTGATGTTGACCGACGTGACCATGCCAGAGATGGATGGCCTGGCGCTCTGTCAAAAGGTCGCCGGCGTGCGGCCGGGGCTACCGATCATCATGATTACCGGGCGCGCCGACGTCGACACCATCACGCGTGCCTTGCGCGTGGGCGTTCGCGATTTCTTGGCCAAGCCGCTGGAATCCGGCGCGCTGTTGGCCGCCGTCGTGCGCATCGTCGGCCACCCCGATCGAGCTCGCTCCTCGGAGTTGCCCGGTGAATTTGCGGGCCAACCGTCCGAGCTGAGGCTGGCCGGTCTCTTGGGCGAGAGCGAGGCCATGTGCAAGGTTCGCAGCCTGGTGCTGGACCTCGCCGAGAGCGTGGCCTCCGTGGTCATTCAGGGCGAGACCGGCACCGGCAAGGAGATCATCGCACACGCGTTGCATTCCACTAGCCCGCTCAGCGCAGGTCCATTCATCGCCCTCAACTGCGCGGCCATGCCGTCGGGGTTGTTGGAGAGCGAGTTGTTCGGCCACGCGCGCGGTGCCTTTACCGACGCCAAGACCGCCAAAAAAGGCCTGCTGTTGCAGGCCGAAGGCGGCACCATCTTCCTCGACGAGATTGGCGAGCTGCCGCTGGCCATGCAACCAAAGCTGCTGCGCGCCCTTCAAGAGCGTACGGTGCGGCCGGTGGGAGAGCATCACGAAATCCCCTTCAATTGCCGGATCATCGCGGCCGCCAATCAAGACCTCGAGGTCGAGGTGAAGGCCAAGCGGTTCCGAGAAGACCTCTACTACCGCCTCGACGTCGTGCGCATCACCGTACCGCCCCTGCGAGCGCGCGGTGGAGACGTGTTGTTGTTGGCGCAGCACTTCTTGAAGCGCTTCGTGGGTCGCTCTCGCCGCGTCGTCACCCTGTCCGAGGCGGTGACGGCGCGCTTGCTGAGCTACAACTGGCCCGGCAACGTGCGCGAGCTGGAGAACTGCATCGAGCGCGCCGTCGCGTTGGCTCGCTCCGAGGAGCTCACCCTCGATGACCTCCCGGAGCGTATCCGCTCGTTCACCCGAACCGTCTCGGAGCGCCCGTCCGCGGATGCGCCAGCGGCCCCGGTGACGTCTTTGTTCGATGCCGAGCGCGACCACGTGCTCAAGGCGGTCGAGCAGTTTGGTGGCAACAAGACCCGGGCCGCTGCCATTCTGGGCATCGACCGGCGCACGCTGTACCGCCGCCTCGAGCGCTACGAGACGGAACGTTCGGACTGAGACGGTGGGTGGTCCGGGCCTTGCACCGGCGGAGCCCATGCAGACCAGCAAAATGTTGATGATGATCGGAAGCGCGCTCGCCAAAAGCGAGCTCGGGCAGAGCGTGGGCGCGATCGAGCTCAACGACGTGCTCGGGGTCATGGGCCTCGCGCGTCGCCGCAGCGATCTCGGCCAAAACCTGCTGTTGCTGGGCGTCGGGGCCGCGGTGGGCGCGGGCGTGGCGCTGCTGTGGGCGCCGGCGAGCGGAAGCGAGACGCGCAAGCGTTTGAGCCAAACCGTCGAAAAGCTCGGTGAGCAAGCGGTCGCCGCGCTCGAGGAGGTTCAATCCGGCGCGCCGGCCACCGCACGCCGCTCCAATCATCGTTCGGGCTCCGTCGGTTAGAGCGGCCCCGCGTTCTAGACGCACCGCCTCACTACCATCTTGCCTCGGTGAGGCGGATTGCGAGCCACGGGCCGAAAGCGGGTTCCACGGCTAGCGCGCCAAGTGGCGGTTATCGCGACTCAACTCCGTTCTTCGTCAGGTTGGAATGCGAGTTGCAGTGTGTTGGTTCCGGCGCTCCTTCGAGGAGCGAAGGAGTCGGGACTATGAATATCAAACATAAAATAATCGCCTCGAGTGCGCTCTGTGTCGGGTTGCTGTTGCCGTCCTTGGCACAAGCCAAGCTGGAAGCGTGCGGCGGCGTGTTCTTGAGCAGCGACGCCAAGTGCGAGTTCGTGCGCGACAAAGAGTGTGAAACCCACTGCACGACCACCTCGGTGGAGACCGCTTGTGTCGCCACCCTCGAGGCAAGCTGCGAGAGCGAATGCACCGCCAGCGCCGAGACTTCATGCACGGAAAGCTGCACTCCCAGCTGTACCGAAACGTGCATGACCGTCGAGAAGCAAAGCTCGCGTGGCTTGTGCCGCGCGGACTGCGCCCAAGACTGCAGCGCCCAGTGTGAAGGCAAGGATAATCACGGTCGCTGTGAGGCCTGCTGTCAGCAGCATTGCAACGTCCGCTGCGAGGACCACTGTCGCGACGACGACACCGAAGAAGTCTGCGATACCAAGTGTACGCCCGTGTGCGAGGACACTTGTGTGGCCAAAGCCAATAGCACCTGCCAAATCGACTGCCAAACCACCAATTTCGAGAGCTGCCAGACGACCACCACCAATACGTGTCAGACCGACTGCCACGACAGCGGCGGGGCCATCTTCTGCGACGGTCAATTCCTCAAGGTCACCAACCTGAAGGATTGCGCGGCGGAGCTTGCGGCGCAGCTGTCGATTGACGTGAACATCGATTTGGATGTCGACATCACGACCAATACGGACGTCAACAACAACGGCAAAAAAGACTCCGTCAAGTGCAGCATCGGCCCGACGGGAGGCGACGCTTCTGGCAATGTCGTCTTGAGCATGCTGGCGGCGGGCGCACTGGCCGCGGTTACCCGCCGTCGCCGCGCCAAGTAACACGTCTTGTTTCATGCCGCGCTGTCGCAATCTGCTCCAGCGCGGCATGAACGTGCTCAACGCCCGGTTTGCGATTCGGAAGTGACTTCGTTGGGAGGCGTGGTTGCCTCCCGCACCGGCTCCGGCCGACGCAAGCGGGCTTGTCGCGGTCCGTACCAGGTGCCGGAAGCCATCATCAGTCGGCCATCACGCCGATACCAAGTACGCCACGCGGCAAAGCGCCCCCCTGGAGGCGGCACGACCCAGCCGCCGCGGCGCCAGGCATACGCGTCGCCGTGGTAGACCCATTCGCCGTC
Organism: Myxococcales bacterium; assembly: GCA_040348565.1. Classification (GTDB taxonomy): domain Bacteria; phylum Myxococcota_A; class Polyangia; order Polyangiales; family Polyangiaceae; genus PMG-095. Next base: position 26,171 of record JBEQSW010000628.1, read on the forward strand.
GATCCACACGACGCCATCACGCTCGGGACGCGGCGGGACCGTCTCTGCCAACGCGGCCGGCGGTGGGTACGGCACTTCGACGTAGGCGGCCAACGGCGGCTCCGCGTGCTCGGGCTCGGGCAAGCTACCGCCGCAGCCGAGCAGCGCGAGCGCAATCAACCAAGGGCCGCGAATCATGGTGGCTGGCCCACCGCTTGCAGTTCGCATGCCGTGATTCGTAGCGCTGGCTTGCACGAAGCGGCGGGCCTCGGCGCGCTGCTCTGCCTTGCGGCCGGTTGCGCGCATCCGCAGACGCGAGGTTTCAATCTCGAGAGCGTGAAGGTGACCGGCAACTCGCAGTTAGACGACGATGAGATCGAAGAGCGCATCGCGTCGCGCGAGACGCCCAAGTTTCTCGGTTTGTTTCCAGGCGTCATCTACGACGACGAGCTGTTCAATCGCTTCGTGCTCGAGCGCGATTTGCAGCGCATCGAGCGTCTGTACCGCAGCCGCGGTTATTACGAAGCCCATGCGCGCGCCGGGCGGGTTTTCCGCTCGGGCTCGAAGGTGCGCGTCGAAATCGTCGTCGAAGAAGGTCGCCCCACGGTGCTGGCGAGGGTCGATATTCACGGCATCGAGACCTTGCCCGAAAAGCTCCGGGCCGAAGCGCGCAGCGCCGTGACGGGCGCCTTGCCCCTCGATGGCCCGCTGGACGAGGAAAAGCTGGACCAAGCCGCAAAGGCGCTGGCAGGCGCGCTGGCCGACAACGGCTATGCCCAAGCCGTGGTGCGCAAACACACGGAGGTGAACCTGCCGGCTCACGTGGCGGCGGCCGGCTACTGGGTGGACGCGGGCCAGCCTTCCGAGATCGGCGAGGTGAAGCTGCAAGGACTAGGCGACTTGCCCGAAGACCGCGTGCGCGGCGCCTTGAGCCTCGAGCCGGGCATGCCCTACGCGCAGTCGGAGCTGGATGAATCGAAGCGGCAGCTGCTCGACTTGGGCGTCTTCAGCTCGGTCGACATCGAGCCGCAAGTCGACGCCGCCACGCCGGGGCCGAATGGCAAGCTGCGCGTGCCGATCGTGGTCAAGCTCGAGAAAGCCAAGCTGCGCAGCGTGCACGTGGGCGGAGGCGTGTTGGTGGACGCGCTCAAGAGCGACGTTCACCTCACGTTCGGCTGGGAGGATCAAAGCTTCTTGGGGGCCATGCGCAAGCTGCAGGTCGAGGTGCAACCCGGCGCGGTGGTGTATCCGACGCGCTTTCCCAGCTTTCAGAAGCCCGAGCGCCTGCTGCCCGAGGGTCGGCTCCGCACCGAGTTCCGACAACCGGGTTTCATCACCGGCCGCACCAGCCTGGTTTTGAAGGCGCAGGTGTCGGCCTACCCGGTGCTGTTGTCGACCAGCTACGACGCGGCCGCCCCCATCGTTGGCTACTTCGACTACCGCGCGTCGGCTGGCCTCGAGCGTACCCATCATCGGTTCTACGGTGCGCTTTCGCAGAACGTGCAGCTCAACGTGCCCTTCTTCTACAAGGGCAACGACGACCCGGATCTGCACCACGTGATCGTCTCGTATCCGGCGCTCTACACCACGCTCGACTTTCGCAACGACGCCATTCACCCTCACAAGGGCGTCTTTCTGGCGAACGAGCTGGAGGTGGCGGGCGTGGGTGGAGACGCGCGCGACCTGAAGGTGCAGCCCGAAGTCCGAGCTTACGTGCCGCTGGGCAGGCGCCTCACGCTGGCCGGGCGCGGCACCATCGGCCTGCTTTTCGCGCAAAACTACGGCCAAACCGTGGAAGACAACGCGCTCAAGGGCATTCCGTCCGGTGACCCTACGCGCCCCGGCTTCCGCCGTGACTGGGTCAAAGACGTGCAGCTGATGTTCATGCGCGGCTTCTTCTCCGGCGGCTCCGGCTCCAACCGCGGCTACGCCCCGCGCGAGATTGGTCCGCACGGCGTCGTGCCCTTCTTCAACTACGGGCAAACGCAGACCAGCCTGGGCGTGAACTGCACCGCCGGCAGCGCCAAATACAACCCCGCGGTGTGTGATCTGCCGCTGGGAGGCTTCACGCTGTGGGAGGCCGGGCTCGAGCTACGCTATCCGTTGTCGGGCGCGCTCAGCGGTGCAGTCTTCGGCGACGCCAGCGACGTGTCGCCACGGCCGGTGTCGTTCCGCTTCAATCGGCCCCACTTGAGCGTCGGGGTGGGCTTGCGCTACGACACGCCGGTCGGCCCCGTTCGCTTCGACTTGGGCTATCGAGTGCCGGGCTTGCAGGCGCCGGCGGGCGCAGCCGACGAGGCCGTGCCGAAGCCGTTTCCGCTCTTCAAGCTACCGCTCGCGGTTTCGTTCGGCATTGGGGAGTCCTACTGATGGCGCGCACCGAACGGCCGATGGCGCGCGCGGCACGGAGCAAGCGCTGGTGGCGTTGGCCCCTGTACCTGGTCTTGGGCTTGGTGGTGCTGCTCGCCTTGTTGTTCGTGGCGCTCCAGACCTCATTTGCGCGAGAGCGGGTGCGGACCCAGGTCAATTCGGCGCTAGCCCAGCTCTTTCAGGGCAAAATAGAGATCGATCGGCTCGGCCCCGTCACCCCCTGGGGTATCAGCGGGGTCGACGCGCGCGTCTTCGACGCCAACGGTCAGCGGGTAATTTGGGCACGCGGACTCAGCGTGACGGCGTTTCTACCAAGCTTGGGTTGGCAATTTTTGGCCCACGGCGACGCGCCAGAGCTGTATTTCTCGTCGATTCACGTCGCCCATACCGAGGTCACGTTGCGCGAAGACGCCGACTTGGGCGTCACCATCGCCTCCACCTTCCTGCCGCGCGAGCCCGAGCCGGAAGCCCCTACTGCCACCACCGCGCCCGGCAGTGGTCCCCGGCTGCACATTGGCCAGATCCGCTTCGACGGCATTTGGGCGCATGGACGCGCCCAAGGCTCGCCGCCCCTGGACGCGGAGCTCAATCATCTGGTGGCCAGCCTATGGCAGTCACCGATCGACAGCTTTCGCCTGGAGCTGCAAAGCGTCGACCTCGTAACCCGTGGCTTGCCCCTCGGGGCCGATCCGCGCGGCAACGTGGCCGGCATCGTCGAGTCCCCCGCTAACGATTCGGGGCCGCTGCGTCTCGAGCTCACCCTGGACGGCCAGGCCGCCGCCTCGCCGCTCGCGCTCGAAGTGAGCTGGGTGGGAGATCAGCTGCACGCCGGGGTACGGGCGTGGCGTATCCCGGCCGCCTTCGTCAATCGACAAGCGGCGGGGCTCGCGCTCGACGGCGATTTGGCGTTGGTCGTGGACGTCGACGGCCCGATACCACAGCTCGATTTCGACGCGGAAATCGACGGTACGGCCGCGCACGTGAGCGCCAGCGGCTACGCCGTGATCACGAGCGGTCTCGAGCTTGCCGCAAGCGTGGTGGCGACGCGCGTCAACCTGGCGCGGGTGGCCGAAGGTGCGCCCGCGAGCGAGCTCGATTTCACCGCCAACGCCTTCTTGCTCGAGCAGGATGACGGTCACTTCGTCGGCAGTCACCGAGTCGACGTCGCGCCCGGCCACATCGCGGGGCAAACGACGCCCGCGCTCTGGCTCACCGGCAAGGACGAGCTCGAGCCGGACGCGGGCATCGCGTCGAACGGAAAGCTGGCCGCCAGCGAGCCCAGCGCTTCGCTGCGCGGGGTGTATCAGGTTTGGCTGCCCAGCGATCCGAATCGCAAAGACGGCCTGCTCGCGACCAAGCTGGAAGCCGCCTTCGACGAACCGCGACGGCTGAGCGCGCTCGGCATCAAGACCTGCGGCACCGCCACGGTTTCGGCCGAGGTGCGCCCCGGCCGAGACAGCGTGTCGGGCAAAGCTGCGCTGGAGCTGCTGTACGTGGACTATCAGGCGCTGCACGCCCAGAACATCGAGCTGCAAGCCAACGCCGTCGGCCCGATCTCGGATCCCCGGCTGCGCGCCGCGCTCAGCCTGGAGGCACTGTCCGGCCGCGCTCATGCGGATCTCGACTACTCGGCGGCTCGGCAGACGCTGGATGTTTCTGCGGCGAATCTGGATTTGGTGCGCTTGCTGCAAACGCTGGACTCTCCCCTCCCCGTCAAGCGCGCCATCGTCGGCTTGAACGCGCATCTCGAGGGCTCGGGCCGCTCGCCTCGATACCGGCTCAACCTCGACGCCAACGCCGATCTCGGCAAGCTGGGCGCGGTCAAGCTCTTGGCCACCGACTTCGAGCTTCCGAGCTCGAGCCCGAGCCTGACGCACCTTGCCGCGCTCCAAGGCGAGCTGCGCGCGACCGGCGCGCTGGACCTCGAAGCGGTCTCGCCGCTGATCACGGCGGCGGGACTGCCCATCGAGCGCACCACCGGCAGCGTGCGCTTCGAGCTCGGGGCTCGGCACCGCCGCGACGACGCCCAGGGCCTCGAGCTGTCGCTGCAGGTCGACACCAACGGCTTGCGCGTCGTCCAGCAACGCAAAACCGATGACGAGATGAGGACCACCGCCGACGCCATCGACAGTGAGCCCCTGGCGCTCGAGGGCATCGATTTACGGCTGTCCGTGCACACTTGGCCCAAGAACGGCGAGCTGGTCGGGACGCTCATTTTACGCGACGCCGGCGGCACCCTGCTCGAAACCCAGGCCGAAGCCGAGCTGGCTGGGCTCGTCCCGATGGAGCTCATGAACGTGGCCCGCCTCGCTCGGGTGCCGCTGAAAGCCACGGTCGAAGTGCCGCAACGTCGATTGCAGAGCTTGCCGTCGCTACTGCGCCTGCCGGCCCTGCGCGGCCGCGTCGCGCTCGAAGCCAGCCTCGATGGCAGCATTGCGGACCCCGCCGTCAAGGCTCGCCTTTCGTTGCAACGCTTGCGCGCCTCGGGCGCCAAAGATCCCATCGACCTGACGGCGGACGTGACGGCGGGGTTCGCCGGCGGTGACGTCAAGGTCGGGGCGAGGTTGACGCGAACGCAAGCCGAGCTGGCAGCGCTGGTCGCGGCGTGGCGCGGTGACGTATTGCACGAGGGTGCGTCGGCCTTGAGCGGCAGCGCCGACATCAAGCTCAGCGACTTCCCGCTCGATGTGGTGCCGCAGATCGTCGATCGGCAGATTGACGGCCGCTTGAGCGGCACTTTCAAGCTCAGCGGCTGGGGCACCGACGCGCACGTCGACGCCGACTTGCGCTCCACGTCACTCAGCGTTGCCAAGGTTCCGGTCAAAGACTTCGTCCTCACGGCTCGCAGCGAAGCCGATAAAGTGGTCGCCGCCGTCGAGCTCGAGGTCGGTAGCGGCACGGCGAAAGCAGCGTTGGACGCCGATATGCGCTGGGGCAAGCGGCCCTTGCCGGAGCTCGGCCACCGCGGCACCGCCAAGCTCTCCGCCAAGGCCTTCAAGCTGGAAACCCTCAGCCCTCTCCTCGGAGCCTACGTCAGCGAAATCGGCGGCGTGCTGGACGCCAACACGGAAGTGACGGTGACGCCCGGCACCACGACGCTGGCCGGCAACGCCCAGCTGACCCAAGGGGTCATGCAGCTTCCAGCCCTCGGGCAGCGTCTGAGCGACATCAACGCCCGCGTGGTCGTCGCCAACAACCAATTCAAAATCGAAAGATTCGAAGCTCGCGGCACAACGGGCCGACTCACGGTCACTGGCGGCGCCCGCCTGGACGGCTTCTCACTTCGCGAAGCCAAGGCCCAAGTCGCCATCGCCAAAAACGAGGCACTGCCCCTCACGCTCGAAGGCGAAGCGCTGGGCGACGCTTGGGGCAACGTCGACGCCAAGTTCGAAAACCCGCCCACTGGCGAGCGCAAGCTCAGCATCGACCTGCCCAACTTCCACTTGGTCACACCCGAAACCAGCGGCCACGGGCTGCAAAGCTTGGACAGCGACGACGACATCGTCGTCGGGGTGCGGCGCAGCGACGGCAAGTTCGTGACCATTCCCGTCCAACCCCTCAAGCCGGGCGGCAAGAAAGAAACCGCGTCGGGCGAGCCCGCGCAACCGCTGCGCATCCAGATCACCCTCGGCAACAACGTGGTGGTCGAGCGCGGCCGCACCGCGCAAGCCCAGCTGACCGGCAACCTCACCATCTTGAGCGGGTTGGAGACCGAAGTCAGCGGCCGTATCGAGCTGCGCGGAGGCAAGCTGGACGTTTCCGGCAAGACCTTCGAAATCGAGCGCGGGGTCATCACCTTCGAAGGCAACGACCCCAGCAACCCAACGATTACCGCCACCGCGCGTTGGGACGCCCCCGGGTACACGGTTTATGCCGACTACGTGGGCGACGTGCGAAACGGGCGCATCAAGCTGCACGCCGAGCCTCCGCTCACGCAGGACGAGATTGCCAGCCTGCTGTTGTTCGGAAGCCCGGAAGGGTCGGGCAGCGGCTCGGATCCCAACGCCGCTTCCTTGGCCGTCAGCGTGGCGGGCGACACCGCTACCAAGGGCTTGAACCAAGTGCTGGATGACTTCACGAACCTGGACGTGAGCGCTCGCGTCGACACCACCACCGGCAGCGCGCGACCGGAGCTCGTCTTCCAGGTCTCACCGCGCGTATCGGCAAAGGTCACGCGAGCGGTGGGCGCGCCCGCGGCCGGCGAAAGCCCGGACCGCACGTTTTTGACGCTCGAGCTGCGATTGAGGCGGGCTTGGGCCCTGTCGGCCGTCTTCGGGGATCACGGGGCGTCGGCGTTGGACCTGATCTGGCGCCGCCGGTATTAGCGGAACGCCAGGCAACGCCGACAAGCCGTCCGCGTTAGCGCATGCGACGGCGAAGCTCGTACACGGCCAATCCGCCGACGCCCAACGCAGGCACCAGGGCCAGAGCCAGCGTGATGAGCACCGTCTGCAGCGGATGCTGGTCCAAGAGCACCGGCGTGAGCGCGAGCAGCAGCACGAAGACTTGAATCAGCAGCAGCGAAAGCCAGGCCAAAACCAGCCCGACGCTCATCCGGACCAGCCAGGTTCTGGCTTCCGCTGCGCCCAAACGCAGCTCTGCCCGCGCCAGGGCGGTGGCGTTGTCGATGACCGACGCCACCGCCTGCGCTGGCGTATCGAGAGCGCCTCGCGCGGCGGGCGCGCTCTCCACGACGGGCGAGGTCACGCCGAAACGCGCCGCCCGAAGATCAGCGAAACCACCGCCAACACCAGGAAGACGACGAACAGAATCTTCGCGACGCCCACGGCGCTAGCAGCGATGCCACCGAAGCCGAAAACAGCAGCCAAGAGCGCGATGACGAAAAATACGGCAGCCCAATGCAACATGACCAATCCTTCTGCTGTGGCGCCGAAGCGCCGGTTCAAATCGTTCTCAAGCAGGAGCCGTGCCAGAGCGCACACTGCGAATTGCCCCGCGAAAACCCCGCAAATGCCGAGCTGAGGCGTCGGAACTGACTCAGCTCGGCCAAATCGCCACGCCACGCAGCTTGGAAACGACGGAAATGACGCATGGCACGTCGCGTGCACCGACGCGACGCGATGCCGAAATACAAGACTCACTTATTCGCCGCCCCGCTCGCGTTGGTCCTCGCCGTTGGCCTACACACCAAAGCCGCGCACGCCGAAGACAACACCGCGCGAGACGAATGGAATCATCCCGACCACGCGCTCGAGCTCGAGCCGCACGCGCTGCTGGCGCCGTTCTACAATCACGGCCTGCCCGGCTTCGGCGTGCGCGCCACCGTCACGTTGGCGCGCAATGGCTTCATCGACGGAGTCAACGACACCGTCGGGCTCGGCTTCGGCGCCGACTGGACCCACGACACGACCTGGGTACCGATCGTGATGCAATGGAACTTTTGGGTGAGCGAGCACTGGTCGGTGTTCGGCGAGCCCGGTGTTGCGCTCCGCCTGCGCGACGACTTCAAGGACCGCGGCCCCGACTTCACGATCTACGGCGGCGCCCGTTACCGCTTCGCCCGAGCGGCGGCGTTGACGTTCCGCATCGGACACCCAGCGTTGGCGCTCGGCATCTCGTTCTTCCTCTGAGCGTCTACCGACAAAAGCCGCGGATCTAACAAGCAAAAGGGCCGACACCAGGTCGGCCCTTTCCTCGAACTAAGCTCGAGCGTCGGCTCGAGTCGGCGCTACGGCGCGGGGGTCGAAGGCTGCACGACGATCTCGACGCGCCGATTGTTGGCGCGGCCTTCGGCCGAAGTGTTGTCGGCAATCGAACGCGAAGAGCCGAAGCCCTGGGAGGTGACGCGGTCGCTGGCGATGCCGCGCGACACCAGGTAGTCACGCACGGACTGCGCGCGACGCTGAGACAAATCCTGATTGTAGGGAACGCCGCCTTGCGAATCGGTGTGCCCTTCCACCACGATTTTCGACGTCGGGTCTTCCTTGATCAACGCGTCGGCGACCTCGTTGAGCTTGAGCTGTGCGGCGGGCAAGAGATCGGACTTGGCGGAGGCGAACAACACGCTACCGGACAGCGTGATGACCATGCCGCGAGCTTCCTGCTTGACCGACGCGAACTTGGCCAAGTCGGCCATGGCCTGAGCGGCGCGCTTCTCGGCCTCCTCACGGCGCGTCTTCTCGTCCTTCAGCGCAACCTTGCCGGCGGCGAGAGCGCTGTTTTGCGAGGCGAGCTCGGTCTTGCTGCGGGCCAGCGCGGCGGCGGTGCCGGCGACCGTCTTCTTTTCGTCGGCGTGCATGGCGTCGACGGTAGCTCCCGTCGCCTGATCGGTCTGCCGCGTCCGCGCGATGACCTCGGCGTACTCCACGCGGCGCAAGGCCAGATACGCTTGGTCGCGCGTACCCTGAGTGTCGCCGTTCTCGGCGAACGACGCTTCGGCCGCGCCCAGCTGCTTGTGCGCCGAGTCCAGATCGCTCGGGTTGAGGCGACCGGTCATGCCGTCGTTGTTCGCGCGGCTGTAAGCGTCACGAGCACTGACCAGATCTTGAGGGGGAAGACTGGCTGCACACGCGCCCAGGGTCAGGCTGCCGACAGCCAAGCCGAAAATCAATTTGTAGCTACGCGTTCTCATTTGACTGCTCCCTGCACGGCGTTGGTCGTCTTCTGTTCGGCTGAATCGGCAGCCGCTTCTTGGTGATCGACCCGCGCCGTCTTTTCGCGCGCCTGGGCCAGCGCTAGCTCGGCATCCATTTTGGCGCGGATGAGCAGCGAGTCCGCCTGCTCGTTTTCGCCGTCGGCCATCGCCTTCTGAGCCTGGCTGATCTGATCGGCGGCAAGCTTGAGTGAGAGCTGCGCGGCTGGAGCGTCGTTGGCACCCACCTCACGCGCGCTGCGCTCTGCGGCTTGGGCATCCGCCAAACGCTGGTTGGGCGGCGGAAAGCTGCCCCCGCAAGCGCCGAGCAGCGGCACGGCGATTAGTAATAAGACTGTCGAGTTCTGCATGGTGTTACTCCAATGTCCGCGCTGGTTCAGCGAGGAGGATTCGTTTGGTGTCGCCGCCCTAAGCAGCGTCCGTGCCAAGTGCGTTATCGCGGCCGATACCGCACGACGCTCGCGCCCAACGGGCCGATCCCACAACCACGCCACACTCTCGCGCCACGGTTTGGGACTATTCGGCGTGTCGACGAGATGCGCGAGATGGAGCTATTTTTGTGGACATATTGGCCCAGCCAGGTTGTGGGGCGGCGTTTCGTGGTTACCGTGCTGCCCACCACATGAACAAGCTTTCGATGGCGCTTCCTCTCTCCACGTTCTTACCGCTCGCTTTGATGTTCGCTGCCTGCTCGGGGGACGACGCCAGCGACGCGAGCGACGGCAGCAGCGCCGGCTCGGGCGCGACCTCGACGGCGGGCGGCGTGACCTCGTCGGCAGGAGAACGCGCCTCGGGCGCGGACGCAGGAGCGGGTGCCGCAACTCCCGGCGGCGCCGGGAGCTCGACGGAGCCGAGCGCCCAAGCCGGCGACGCCAACTCGGGTGGCCGAGACGGCTCCGAGCTTGGCCCAGCGGCGGTGCCACTCGGCACGGCGGAGGGCTACGCCATCCTGGCCAAGTCGGCCATTTCCAACGTCCCCACCTCGAAGGTCACCGGTGACTTGGGCCTCAGCCCCGCCGCTGCCAGCTACGTTACCGGGTTCTCACTCACCAAGGCGGGGACGAGTTGGACCTCGTCACAGGTCGTGGGCAACGTCTTCGCCGCCAACAACGATCCTCCAACTCCGACCGTGCTGACGACGGCAATCGCCGACATGCAGTCTGCCTACACCGACGCGGCCGGGCGCTCGAAGCCGGACTTCGTGAACCTGGGTGCTGGCGCGATCGGGGGTCTCAGCCTCGAGCCCGGGCTGTACAAGTGGACCTCGACCGTCACCATCCCAACAGACGTCACCCTGGCTGGTAGCGCGGACGCTGTGTGGATCTTTCAGGTGAGCGGCGATCTTCAGCTGGCTGCCGCCAAGGAAATGGTCATGAGCGGCGGCGCGCAAGCCGCCCATGTCTTCTGGCAGGTCGCAGGTGCCGTCGACTTTGGTGCCAACTCCCACGCGGAGGGCGTCGTGCTGTCCAAAACGGCCATCAAGCTCGAAACGGGAGCGTCCATCAACGGTCGGCTTTTGGCCCAAACCGCGGTGAGCCTCGCCGGCGCCACCGTCAACGAGCCGTGAGCATCTCCGCCCCGAAAGACCCCATGCCTGCCGCGAAAGGGCGTTCGCCCGAGGACGACGCCATTCAAGTGACCGGTGTGCGCGAAGCCAAGCCTGACGTCGAGCCATTCTCGTCTTCGGAGACGATGACGGACCCGGACCGCCGCCCGCCGGAGACGTGGGAGCCCGACGACGAGCCGGAAGACGAGCTGCCGGTCCCGGCGGGGGAGCTGCTGGGCGGAAAATACACGGTCGAGCGCGTCTTCGCCGAGGGAGGCATGGGTATCATCTGCCTCGGGCGGCACGTGCAGCTCGACCAACCCGTGGCCATCAAGTTCTTGCGCCGCGCGCTGGCGGGGCGCCCGTCCATCGTGCAGCGCTTCTTGAACGAGGCGCGTGCGTTGGCGGCGCTGCGCAGTGAGCACGTGGTTCGAGTCATGGACGTAGGCCAGCTCGAATCCGGCCGACCATACTTGGTCATGGAGCACCTGGACGGCGTCGAGCTGGAAGCGTTGCTGGAGCGCGACGGACCGCTCACGGTCGAGCGCGCCATCACCTACGTGCTGCAGGTGTGCCAGGCGCTAGGCGAAGCCCACGCGCTTGGCATCGTTCACCGCGACATCAAGCCCGAGAACCTGTTCCTTTGGTCGGGCGGCCCCCACCAAGACACGGTAAAAGTGCTGGATTTCGGGCTCGCCAAGCAGCTGGGCTCGTCCAACGCGCTCGGCGTCACCGGTCCGCAGGACAGCATCGGTTCGCCTTGTTACATGTCGCCCGAGCAGGTGAGCACGCCGCAGCTGGTCGATTCTCGCACCGACGTCTGGTCGCTGGGGGTCGTGCTCTACCGACTGCTGTCCAACGCCCTGCCCTTCGACGGTGACAGCCTGGTCGAGGTGCTGAGCCACATCTTGGCCGCTACGCCGCCCCCGCTGAGCGAGGCACGGCCGGGACTCGATCCCAAGCTGGACGCTATCGTCGCGCGCTGCTTGGAGCGAGATCCGAACGCCCGCTACCAAACGATGGCTCAACTGGCAGAGGCGTTGAACGGCTATCTGGCAGAGCACGGTCACCCGACGCCGGCTCCGCCCCCGGTCGAAGCGGAGCTGCGTATCGCCGGCCTCCGCTCGCGTTGGCCCGCCGCCGGGGTCTGCCTGCTGCTGCTCCTGAGCGCAGTGGTCTACGCCGCCGACCGGAGCGGGCGCATTCGGCTGCGCACCCTGACCGACGGCTGGCTCAGCCCCGCCCGCATGGCGGCCGACGCCGAGCAGCCCTTGCGCAGCAACTTCGCGCCGCGCCTTCGCCACCGGGCCTCCACGCTGCAGGCGGCTCCCGAACGCGAGCTCGCGAGCCTCGGGCCCGCCACGCCCGCCGCCGCGCCGCTCACCACCGAGCAAATTGCCCGCAAACGAGCTGACTACGAGGATTACCTGCAGAGCCATGGCTTGACGCGCGTCGATGGCGCGGCCGCCGAGCAAGAGCCCTAGCTCAGCGCAGCCAGACCTCGACGCGACGATTCTTTTCGCGGCCGCTGTCGGTATCGTTCGAGGCCACGGGAAGCTCGCTCCCCATGGCTTCGATGTCGACGGCGTGCACGCCGCGCTCCTGGAGCTGCTGGGCGATCTTCTTGGCGCGCTCGAGCGACAGCTTCGCGTTTTTGCGCGGCCCCACCCCGACCGTCGGAGAACCCCACCAATACCAGCCGGCCCGGCGTGCTTTCCCGCAAGAACGCCAGAAGCCGATCCAAGTCGCGCAGGCCACGGTTGTCCAACTCGGAGCTACCGGTGCGGAAGCGGAAATCGAGCGATAGGCGTCGGCCAGTGCGCGACAGGGCGGCATAGCGCGCGGGGCAGCGCCCGCACGGGCCGGGATCCATCGCGCGCAACGTGAGGTCGACGAAGCCGCTGGCCTTGACGACTTCTTGGCCCTGGCTAGAGAGCGCGAAATTGACGAACTCGAGCGCCAACGCTCGAACGCTTTCCACGGGCAGGTACAAGTACAGGCGACGCGACAGCTCGTAACCTTCCGTAGCCACCGTGAACGCCGATGGAAAGAGCGACGACGCGCCTGGCGCCCCGACCGCCAACGCGCGCGCGCCGCGCACGTACGGAATGCCGATGAAGCCGATGCCCTGCGGGTCGCGAGCCACCGCTCCGGACAGCTCGGCGCTGTCGGCAAAGCGCCGCGCCGACGACGCAATGGCGCCGTCCCCCACCACCAAGTGCTTGAAGGTGTCGAACGTGCCCGAACGGTCGTCGCGGGCGTACAGGTGAATGGGCGCGGGGGCGCCACCCAGCGCAGAAAAATCAGCTACTTCGCCGGTAAAAACGCGGCGCAAGCTGGCCAAATCGATGCGTTGCAGCGGGCTATTCGGGTGAACGATGACGGCGATGCCGTCGAGCCCCAGCACGTGCTCGCCAGCCGCGGACTCCAAGTCCCCCAGGCCCCGCTCGCGCAGCTTGCTCGCCTCTTCGGGCTTGATGCGACGGGAGCTGAGGCCCACGTCGCAGGTCCCGTCCGCTAGGTCACTGAATGCGGTCGCAGACCCTTGCGCGACGATCTCGATGGCGCGCCGCTTGCCGTCGCGAGGGTCGCGTGCGTCGACGGTGGTTCGTTCTCCGGGCGCTCCCCGCTCGACCGCGGCGTAGCCTTGTTGCTTCAAGAAAGCTTCGGCCAGGCGCGGTGCCAGGTCTTGACCGATGGTGTTGGAGCCGTGCAAGCGCAACAGCAGCTCGCCCGGCGGCGCCGTGAGCCGGTCGCGCGGCGCCGCGACGGCAGGCAGCGCCGGTGGCCCTGGCTTGCGCGACCACAGCACGCCAAACGCCGCGGCCAACAGCAGGCCGCCGACGACCAACCAGCGCCGCGACACGCCGCCCTCGCTGGTTTCTTCTGCAAACGTGATGGCGCGCGAGCGACCGCCGACACTGCCGTCCGCTCGGATGCTGGTCGGACCACTGGCGCGAAGCAGCGCGCTCGGGGCGAGCGGGGTCGTCGCGTCCTCGCGCTTCACCGGCAAAGAGCCACTCTCGAGCAGTGGCAGGGAGCGTTCGGTCAACGCCAGCTCGGTGACGGCCGGCAGGCTCCCCGGTTCGCCCTCGTTCAGGTCGATCACCAGATCTCGCGCTTCGGCCCGGGCAAGGCATTCGCCGATTTGGCGTTGCATCTTCACCCGCAATGCCCCGAAGCGCCGTTGCATGAGCGCGGCGACCTCTTCCGACGAGCATGGCTCGAGCGCCAGGTACTCGCCGAGCGCGTCTCGCATTTCCTGGGCAGTTTGGTAGCGCCGCCGCGGGTAGTGCGCGAGCGCTCGCCGCAGCACGTCTTCGAGTAGGCGCGGAACGCCGGGCCGAACCTGGCTCAGCTCCGGCAGGTAGCCGTGGAGAGCCTCGTTCAGCACGCCCGCGGCGGAATCAGCCGTGCGCAGCCGCTGAAGCGTGAGTAGCTCCCACAGCACGGCGCCCATCGAGAACAAATCGGCGCGGCGATCGACCGGCGTCGCCGCGGCCTGCTCGGGGGCCATATAAGCGAGCTTGCCCTTGAGCACGCCCACCGCCGTCTCGCTCGTCTTGACCGAAGTCTTGGCCACCCCGAAGTCGAGCACTTTGACGTTGCCCTCGTAGGTGACGAACAAATTGTGGGGGCTGATGTCGCGGTGCACCACCTCGAGCGGCGTGCCGGCGTAGTCACGAAGCTCGTGCGTGTAGTGCAGGCCGCTCAAGGCGTCGGCGACGACGCGCGCACAGAAGCGCGGCGCCAGCTCCTCCCCCCGCTTCTTCATTTCACGGATGACCTTGTCCAGGGACTGCCCGTCCAGGTACTCCATGGCGATGAAGTAGGAGCCGTCGGTCTTCGACACCTCGTAGGTCTGGACGACGTTGGGGTGGTGCAAAAGTGCCGCAAGCCGCGCCTCGTCCAAGAACATCTGACGGAAGCTGTCGTCGCCGGATTCGAGGCGCTTCAGCACCACGAGCTTGTTGAACCCGCCGGGCCCACGCGCGACGGCGAGCTGCACCTGGGCCATGCCGCCCTTGCCCAGGCGGGCAATGACCTCGTACTTGCCTACCCGAGACCTGGGCAAAGATGCGCTGTCGTCGATCGAGCTCAACGGACTCTAGCCAAGCCACGAGCGATTCAGGGCGTCAACGCGCGCGCGACACGCAAGATTGGCGCTCTGTTTCGCCAGAAAGCACTCCACAGGTTGGGCTTACGTGGAGCGCTAGCTCGTCACGCGAACGTCACAACCATGCAACGCCGTCGGGCTCGTTCGCCGGTAGGAAGCAGCGTGGATTTGTCCGACCCCTCCCTGTACGTCAATCGAGAGCTGTCCTGGCTCGCCTTCAACGAACGCGTGCTCGACCAAGCGCGTGACCCGCGCTGGGCGCTGCTGGAGCGGGTCAAGTTCCTCGCCATCCACGGCTCCAACCTGGACGAGTTCTTCATGATCCGCGTCTCCGGCTTGCACGAGCAGCTGGACGCGAACGTGGCCAGCAAGCAGGCCGATGGCATCGAAGTGCGCGAGCTCTTGGCGCAAATCCGCAACTTGGCGCAGCGCCAGCTCAACGCCGCGGACAATTTGTGTCGTGAGGTGCTGCTGCCGGAGCTCACCGCCGCCGGCGTGCGCGTGCGCGCGTTTCGGGAGCTGCCCGAAGCCGACCAGGATTGGGCCCGCGAATACTTTCGTGCCAGCGTGTTTCCGGTGCTCACCCCGCTGGGTGTCGATCCGGTCCACCCCTTCCCGTTTCTCTCGAACCTTTCGCTGTCGTTGGCGGTCGAGCTCCACGATCCGACCATCAACGAGCCTCGTTTCGCGCGGGTGAAGGTCCCCGAAAGCTTGCCGCGCTTCGTGCCGATCGGCGACAAGCGCTCGGAGCCTCAAGACTTCGTCTTGCTCGAGGATCTGATCGGTCAAAACCTGGACGAGCTCTTCCCCGGTTTGGACATCAGGGGGTGCCATCCGTTCCGCGTGACGCGCGACATGGATCTGGACGTGCTGGAAGACGCCGCCGGTGATTTGCTATCGGCGGTGGACCGCGGCGTGCGCAAGCGCCGCTTCGGCGCCGCGGTGAGGCTGGAGGTGTCACCCCAGCTGCCGCCCCACATTCGCCAGCTACTCCTGGAAAAGCTGGAAATCGAGGCCGACGACTTGTACGAATCGCGGGCGCCGCTCGGGCTCTCGGCGCTGTTCCAGTTGTCGCCGCACAATCGCGCGGAGCTGCGGGACCCGCCGCTGCTGCAGCGCGTGCCCTTGAGTTGGCTGGACAAGGGCGACCCCTTCAGCGCCATCCGCGCCGGCGACGTCTGCCTCCACCACCCCTACGACTCGTTCGCGCCGGTGCTGGAGCTGCTGTCGTTCGCAGCCCAAGACCCCGGCGTGCTGGCCATCAAAATGACCTTGTACCGCGCCGGCTCCAACGCCGAAGCCATGCGCGCGTTGGTGCGCGCGGCCGAGAACGGCAAGCAGGTCGCGGTGTCCATCGAGCTGAAAGCGCGCTTCGACGAGGCCAACAACATCGCCTGGGCGCGCGCGCTGGAGCGGGCGGGCGCCCACGTTTTCTACAGCGCGGCGGACGTGAAGACGCACGCCAAGGCGCTGCTGATCGTGCGCCGCGAGGGCACCGATCTGCGCCGCTACGTGCATCTTTCGACGGGAAATTACAACGCCGCCACCACCAGGCTGTACTCGGACGTGGCGCTGTTGACGTGCGACACCAAGCTCGGCGAGGACGTCTCGGAGCTGTTCAATTCGCTCTCGGGCTTTTCGCTCGCTCCACGGTACAGCGCTTTGTCGGTGGCCCCAGGCACCTTGCGGCCCAAGATCCTATCGTTGATCGAAGAGCAGAGCCGGCGAGCCCGCAGTGGAGGGCGCGGGCGCATTTTCGCCAAGCTCAACGCGCTGGTCGACGCCGAGGTGATCCGCGCGCTCTACCGCGCATCTTGCGACGGCGTCGAGATCGACTTGCTGGTGCGAGGTCCGTGCAGCCTGCGACCGCGCACTCCGAGCGTGTCGGAGAAGATTCGCGTCCGCTCGATGCTCGGGCGCTTTTTGGAGCACGAGCGCGTGTTCGTGTTCGGCGCCGACGGCGAAGAAGAGCTGTTTCTGTCGTCCGCCGACTGGATGCCGCGCAACTTGGACCGGCGTGTCGAGCTCTTGTTTCCGGTGCTGAGCGAGCCAATTCGCCGGCAAATTCTCGAAGAATGCGTGTGGCCCTACGCGCACGAGGACTGCGGCGCCTACGAAATGGACGCCGACGGACGCTACCGCCGCCCCCCGGCGCCGGAAGGGGGACCGCACGCCGATGCGCAAGAGGTCGTGCTGGCGTTGGCGACGAAAACTCGGCCCCGTCCGAGCATGAAGCCGTGGGACGCCGTGCCCTGAGGCAACCGCTCCCGGTCGCGCATCGTTAAGACACGACACTGTTGCTTGCTGCGGCGCTGAGGTCCGTGGCTTGATCACCATCCCGTGCCCACCGCGACGTCGAGCGAACAAGCGCGGCTCTTCCGCCGTGCCCAGCGGATCGCGCAACTGCGCCATCCCAATCTGGTCCGCATGCTGCCCATGCCCGGCGGCGCCGGCCTGGCCCCGACCCTGACTCACGGGCGCCGGCTGTCGGATTTCACCCCCGCGGGCACCTTCAAGCGTTTTGAGCTCGAGCAGGTCGTGCGTCTGCTGCTGGACGTACTGAGCGGGCTGAGCGCACTCCACGAAGACGTCGAAGACGGGGTTGGCTTCGTGCACGGCGACGTTTGCCCGCGAAACATCTTCGTGGCAGAAGACGGCACAGCGCGCCTAGTGCCGGTGCTCAGCCGGCACTGGCTGCCCGAAGCGCCAACGCTGGCGAACGGCTACGCCGCTCCCGAATTTCTGCTGAGCGCCCGCGTCGATCCGCGCGCCGACCTGTTCAGCGTCGGCGTGATGCTGGGCGAGGCGCTGACGGGGCGCACCCTTTTCCCCGATCCGGCGCTCGATGCCGTCCTCGTTCGACTGCTCGGGGGCAAGCTGCTGCCGTTGCGGCCGGCGCCCGAAAACCTCTGGGCGCTGCCGTTGTGTGCGATCGCCGAGCGCGCGATCGCACCGTACCCCGAGCTGCGGTTCGAAACCGCCGTGGAGCTCAGCAACGCGATCGGCGCCGCCGTCGCGCCGCATTTCGCGCGGCAGCCGCATGATGGGTGGCAGGCCGAGGCACCAACGCTGGTGCGAGTGCCGCGGCCGAGTGGCGCTTTCACCCGCACGCTGACGCCGCTCGCCACCGTGCTCGACCTCGAGCCAGCCAGCGATTCTCCCCTGGAGTTGGCGGGCAGCGGTGTCGAAACGCTCGAGCGGACGCAGCAAAGCCGGCGCACAAAACCGCGCAATCGTGGCTGGGTGTGGGCGCTCGGCGCGGTGGCGGCGGCTGCGTTGGTGTTGGCGTTCGCCACGCGCTCAGCGCCGAAACCTCAACCTTCGCAGAAAGC
>JBEQSW010000629.1:0-23698 GCA_040348565.1 Myxococcales bacterium
GTCGATCACCATGCCGCCGGTGTTGAGCGCAGCGTCGCCGTAGCTGCGACCGGCGCCGCGAAACGCGATCGTCAAGCCCTCGCGGCGGGCTTGCTCGACGGCGAAGGCCAGCTCTTCGACGCTGGCGGGCACGACGTAGCGACACGCGGCCCGAACCGAGCGCCCGAAACCGTCGAGCACGCGCAGGGGCGCGTGAGCTCGAAACGGGGTGAGCGCCAGCTCGGACATCAGAAGTTGAGCTTGCGAAAGATGAACGACGGCAAGCTGCGCACGATCAGCGCGACCAACGCCCAACGTGACGGCACGAACGCCGAGCCGCTATTGCCCTTGCGTGCGAGCGCGAGCGATAATTTGGCGGCTTTTTCGGCCGAGATCAGCCAAAACAAGCCCTTCATGCCGCGCGTCATGGCCGTGTCGACGAACCCGGGCTTGATGGTGACGACGTTCACACCGTAGCGCGAGCAGCGGTTGCGGAGCGACTCCAAATAGGTGCTGAGCGCGGCCTTGGTGGTGCAGTAGGCGGGGTTTCCACGTCGACCGCGTTCACCCGCGATGCTGGAAATGCCCAAGATGGTGCCGGCGCGAGCGGCTTCGAAGCGCGCTGCGGCTTGGTTCATCCAAGCCATGGCTCCGAGCAGGTTGACGGTGACCATGGCGCGATCTTTTTCGAAGGCGTACTCGCCTTCTTCGATCTTCGGCATCACGCCGGCGGCGTAGATCAAGCCGTCCACCGGACCCAAGTCGCGCTCGATGCGCTCGAACAGCGCCGGCACCTCGTCAACGTTCGCGACGTCGTGTACGTACGGACGCAGCTTGCCCGCGTATTCGCCGGCCAAGCGCGTGAGCTCGCTTTCGCGCCGAGCGACGATGGCGACCTCTGCGCCGGCTCGCGCCAGCTCCCGCGCCATGGCCTCACCCATGCCGGAAGACGCGCCCACGATCACCACCCGAGACAGCTTGGCCGTCACTGGCCGCCCTCCCCTCGGACGCAGCACGGGGGTTCAGAATGGCGAAAGGACTCGTGAAACAGGCTCCGAAGCACGGCCGCGCATACCATACGAGAGCAGCCGCCGCCACAGCAGCACGTGCCCCAAAACCGCCGTGCTGACGAGGCCGGCGGGCAACCAAACGAACGGAAAGTAGGCCACCCACGTGTTGAGCCGAGCCGGCGCTTGGCCGAACAGCGCAAACGCCGGCAACGACACCACCGCGATCGCCAGGATGGCCACGAGCAACAGAGTGCCCCCCGCGTTCCAGGTCACGATCAGCCAGCGCGGAGCGAGACCGCGCGCGGCCAGCGCCGCCACCAGCAGGGCGGTCGCCCCCGTCGCGATGTCGAAGTTCAGCCCCGTGAAGGTCATCTGCGGAGGCATCACGCCTTCGACGGCTGCCTGATGCATGACCAGCTCGAGCGGCAGGCGAAAGCCTTGGAGCGCGACGAGCGTCCACAGCGGCGCGTTCGCGAGCGACGCACCCGCGCGCGAAAGACCGACCAGCAACGGCAGCGCGATCGTTGGCAACAATAGAACCAACACCCGCGGCGGCAGCCCGTCATGGGCGAGAAAGCCGCTGAGACCCAGCGCGGCCGACATCGCTAGCCACGCCCCCGCGCCCAGCGCGAAGCGAAAAGCGGAACGCCGGCCCAACACGCCGAGCACGATGAGGCCGACCAATCCGACTACCAGCAACGCCAGCCCGGGAATGGCAACCAGAACGAAGGTGGAGGAACGAGGTATCATGCTCGGCCCCACAGCACGCGGCATGCCACCTGCTTTGCCGCACGAGCATGCGGCTACGACGCGTTTTTCGTGCGGCTGGGGCCGGCGGCGGCTGTCGCGTTTCCGGCAGCTGTCGGTTTTCCGACAGGCGCGCTTCCAAGCGGCCCAACCCCGAGTCTAACGTGAGCGGCATGTCGAGCAGCCTGGAGCTGTTGCAAAGCCGCGAGCGCCTGCGCGTGGCCCAACGCTTCTTGCGACTGCGGCCCCGCATTGCCGGCGTCGCCGCTCTCGGTAACGCCGCATTCTTGGCAGCGTCGGCCGCGCCCGCCGCCCAGAAGGCGGCGCTAGGTGTGGCCTTCGCCACGACGATTGGCGCGTTCTTCGCAGAGGCGTCGATGCTCGGGCACCGGGCATTGAGCGAGCGCTGGCTCTTGGTCTCGCTGGCGTCGACGTTGGCGGCGCTGGGCGTAGGCGCCCTGCTGAGCGGCGGCCTGACCAGCCCCGTATTGCCGCTGCTGTTCGCGCCCACCGTCGTCGGTTTCGCGGCCTTCGCGCGAGCGCGCCCGAGTTGGCTGCTGTTCGGCGAAACGCTGGTTTTGTCGTTGTTGCTCGGCGTCGTGGGACCGCTCGCGGCATTTCCCGAGCTACCCGCGCCCACCGTGCGTGGCATGTTGGGTGTCAGCAGCGCGGCGTCGTTGGTGCTGTTGGCGGTCGGCGTCATCGGTCTGGTCGACGCCCACGCGCGTATCGCAACCGAGCTCGACCGACTGCGCGGCGACATGCTGCAGGAGGCCGAGCGGCGCGCGCTCAGCGTCGAGCATTTGGGCGCCCAGGTCGCTCACGAGGTCAAAAACCCACTGACGGCAGCGCGCGGCTTGGTGCAGCTGGTTCAGCGACGGACGACCGACGAGCGTGACCAACAACGTTTGTCCGTAGTCGTCACCGAGGTGGATCGCGCCTTGCGCGTGCTGGAGGACTACCTGAGCTTCGCGCGTCCGCTGAGCGACCTCAAGCTAGGCTCCGTGAAGCTGCTGCCGCTGCTCGAGGATGCGGCCGGGGTATTGGAAGCGCGCGCGCTCGACAAGCGCCTGACTCTCCGCGTTTCGGGAGAAGACCTAGAAGTCGTGGCCGATCGCCAGCGCCTGCGCGACGCGGTCTTGAACTTGATGTTGAACGCCATCACCGCCCTGCCCTCCGGTGGCACGCTGGAGGTCAGCGCAATCCGCGTCGGCTCGTGCGCGCGTTTGACGGTGGCCGACGACGGCCCCGGGCTGCCCCCCGAGCTGTACGCCCGGCTGGGCCAACCCTTCGCCTCCGGCAGCGAAGGTGGCACGGGCCTCGGTGTCATGCTGGCCGAGAGCGTGATGCGTCAACACGGCGGGCAGCTGCGGATCGAAAACGAGCCAGGTAAAGGCGTACGCGCGCTGCTCGAGTTACCGTTGGGGGGCGCCGAGCCAAGAGCGGAGCCGAGCTGAATGGCCCAAGTCCTGATTGTCGACGACGAGAGCTCCGTGCTCTTTCTGCTACGCGAAGTGCTGGAAGAGCGGGGGCACGACGTGGTGTCGGCCTCGAGCGGCGTGGAGGCGGCGGCGTTGGCTGACCGCGGCCAGCTGGACGACGTCGAGCTCGTCTTGACCGACTTCGCCATGCCCGAGCTGGACGGGCTGGGCTTACTGGCCGCGCTCAAACGTCATCAGCCCGAGCTACCGGTCGTGTTGCTCACGGCGCGCGGGTCGGAGCGCTTGGCGGCGCGAGCCATCAAGGAGGGCGCGTTCGACTACTTGCCGAAGCCGTTCGAGCTCGACGAGCTGGAGGCAGTCGTGGCGCGCGCCCTGGAAACGGGCCGCCTGCGCCGTGAGGCGCGCCGCGCGGCGGCGGCGGCGCTGCTCGGCCGAGCTTTCGTCGGTCGCGCTCCGGCGTTTCGGCGAGTCGTGGATCGCGCGCTCAAGCTTGCGCCGCGCAACGTGCCGGTGCTGGTGCGCGGCGAAACCGGGAGCGGCAAGGAGCTGCTGGCGTCGCTCCTTCATACCGGTAGCGACCGAAAGAGCGCGCCGCTGGTCCGCTTCAACTGCGCCGCCATCACCGCCGAGCTTGCGGAGAGCGAGCTGTTCGGTCACGCCCGCGGTGCGTTCACGGGCGCAACGGCCCCGCATCGTGGCTATTTTGCCCAGGCTCACGGTGGCACTCTGGTGCTGGACGAAGTCGGCGAGCTTTCACCCGCTCTGCAACCCAAGCTGCTGCGCGCGCTACAGTTCGGCGAGATCCAACCGGTGGGCGGAGCCGTGACCCGTGTCGACGTGCGCGTGGTCGCTTGCACGCATCGTGATTTGCACGCCGAGGTGAAAGCGGGGCGTTTCCGCGAAGACTTGTTGTATCGGCTGGCGGTAGTGGAGCTCACTATGCCGCCGCTCGCGCAACGCCGCGAAGACATTGCGCTTTTGGCGGAGGTGTTCGCGCGCGCAGCCGCCCAGCGCTTTGGCCTCGAGGGAGTAACGCTCGACGCCGAGCTCTTGGCGGCGCTCACGGCGCGAAACTACCCCGGCAATGTGCGTGAGCTGGAGAACATCGTGACGCGACTGGTCGCCCTGAGCGACGGCGGTCCACTCGGTCGGGCCCGCTTGGATGACCCGGCGCCGGTGGCCGTAGCGTCAACACCGCTCAGGCTGGAGACCGGCTCGTTTCGAGAAAGAGTCGAGCAGCTGGAACGAACTCTGCTCAGCCAGGCGCTGACGGCCGCGGGCGGCAATCAGTCCGAAGCCGCGCGAAAGCTCGGGCTTTCCCGACCAACCTTCTTGGACAAGCTGAAACGCTACGGGTTAGGCTAAGCCCGGTTCGCGCCATGACCCTGTTCGCCATCCTCGCGCTCGGCTTCTTTCTCGGCATGCGCCACGCCACCGACTCCGATCACGTGATCGCAGTGACGACGATCGTGAGCCGCGCCAAGAGCGCTCGCGCCGCTTTGTGGGTGGGTGCACTTTGGGGCCTCGGCCACAGCGCCACCATCTTGACCGTCGGTGGCGCCATCGTCTTGTTCGGCTGGGTCATCCCGCCGCGCCTCGGCTTGTCGATGGAAATGTCCGTCGCGGTGATGCTGATCGTTTTGGGCGCCATGAACTTGAGCGGGGCGCTGTCCCGCATCGATCAGGTCGCCAAAGGTCATCAGCACGGGGAGCCGGAAGAGGCCTCGGTGCCCCACGTGCACCCGCGTGCGCCGCTGCGCCCGTTGTTGATCGGAGTCGTGCACGGCTTGGCCGGCTCGGCGGCGGTGGCGCTCTTGGTGCTGACCACCATCAAGAGCGCGGGCATGGCGCTCTTTTACCTCGCCATCTTCGGCGCCGGAACGATGGCGGGCATGATGCTGCTCACTCTGGCCATGGCCTTGCCCATCAGCGCATTCTCGCACCGCTTCGCGAACGTGGAACAGCTGATGGCGCGCGTCACGGGTCTGGTCAGTATCGCGTTTGGCTTGTTCCTCGCGTACCGCATCGGCGTGGCCGATGGGTTGCTCTTGGGCGTTCCGCATTGGTCTCCGCGCTAACGTCGCTCGACCCAGCCGCGCTCGAACGTTGGCGCAGCGCCGAGCGCGTGGTGGCCTTGACCGGGGCCGGCATCTCGGCCGAAAGCGGCGTGCCCACCTTCCGCGACGCCCAAACCGGTCTATGGGCAAAGTACCGCCCCGAAGAGCTGGCAACGCCCGAAGCCTTTCTGCAAAATCCACGGCTGGTGTGGGACTGGTACTGCTGGCGTCGCGAGCTCACGTCCAAAGCTCAGCCAAACCCCGGACATCACGCGTTGGCGGCCTTGCAGGCTCGCTTTTCGACTTTCACGCTCGTCACCCAAAACGTGGACGGCTTGCACGCGCGCGCCGGCAGTCGCGACGTTTTGGAGCTTCACGGCAACATCGCCACCACCCTTTGCTTCGACGAAGGAACCACGGTCAGCGACTTTGCTGACGACGGCCGGACGCCTCCGCGCTGCCCGCGCTGTGGCGCGCTCCTACGCCCCGGCGTCGTTTGGTTCGGGGAAAGTTTGCCCCGCACGGTGCTCGAGCGCGCCGAGCAAGCGGCCGAAGCCTGCGACGTGCTGCTGTCCATCGGGACCTCCAGCTTGGTGCATCCGGCCGCCGGGCTCCCGCTACTGGCCAAACGGCGGGGCGCGCTGTTGATCGAGGTGAACCCGCAGCCGACGCCGCTGACGCCCCACGCCGACGTCGTCCTGTCCGGACCAGCCGGCCAGCTGTTGCCTCAGCTCGTGCAGCAACTCGACGCAAATGTTGGCTAAGCTCCGCCGTGATGCAGCGCCCGCGTTGTTCCGTATTCATCGCCACCAGCCTCGACGGCTACATTGCTCGTTCCGACGGCACCTTCGACTTTCTGTCGATCGTCGAGCGCCCGGACGAGGATTACGGCTTTGCCGAGTTTTTCGCGAGCGTCGACGCGCTGGTGATCGGCCGCAACACCTACGAGACGGCGCTGGCTTTTCCCGAGTGGCCGTACGCCGGCAAACGCTGCATCGTGCTCACTCACCGCGAGACTCCTTCCGTGCACGGCGAGCAATTCTTCGCCGGCGAGCCCGCCGCCCTCGTCGATACGCTGGGCCTGTCGGGAGCGCAGCGCTTGTACGTCGACGGCGGCGCGGTCATTCGCCAGTTCTTGGCCGACGGCTTGATCGACGACTTGACGTTGTCCATCGTGCCCATGCTGTTGGGTCAGGGTGTCCCGTTGTTCGGACAAGAAGTGCCCGAGCAGTTGCTCGTCCTAAAAACGAGCAAATCGTACGAGTCGGGCTTGGTACAACTTTGCTACAGTCGCGCTGCCGCTGAACGAAGTTGAGTAGACGCTCGGTCGAGTCGGCTACCCGAGAGGGTGAAGCTCGTCACGAAAGCGGGTATACATCCAACTCCCGATGGCGGGCGCCGATCTCGATTTCAGGGAGCTGTTCGAGCAAGCCCCGGCTCCGTACTTGGTGTTGACGCCCGAGCTCACCATCGTGGCCGTCAGTGATGCGTACTTGCGCGCCACCATGACCCGCCGGCAAGACATTTTGGGGCGTGGCGTGTTTCAGGTATTTCCCGACAATCCCCAGGAAATTGCCGCAAACGGCGTGAGCAACCTGCGCGCGTCGCTGGAGCGGGTGCTTCGGCACCAAACCGCCGACACCATGGCCGTGCAGAAGTACGACATCCGCAAGCCCGAGAGCGAAGGCGGCGGGTTCGAGGAGCGCCACTGGAGCCCAGTCAACACGCCGGTGCTGCGCGACGGGCGCGTCGTATTCATCATTCACCGCGTCGAAGACGTCACCGACTTTGCCCGGCTGCAGAGCAAGGGCAAGCGCGCCGTCGTCGAGACCGACAAGCTGCGCACGCAGGTGACGCAAATGGAACGCGAGCTCTACGCGCGGGCTCAAGATCTGCAACGCGCCAACGAGCAGCTACGCTCTCAACATCGCGAGCTGGTAGGCAAAGTCGAGCTGACCAGCGAGGAGCTGGCCAGCGAGGTCAACGCGCGCCAGCAGACCGAAGACGCGCTGCGCCGCAGCGAAGACCAGCTGCGCCAGGCTCAGAAACTGCAGGCGGTGGGGCGCCTGGCCGCCGGCATCGCCCACGATTTCAACAACCTGTTGAGCGTCGTGCTCGGCTACACCGAAGAGCTGCTGCAAGAGCTGCCCAAGACCCTTCGCGGCTACGACGATCTCGCGGAAATCAAGCTAGCCGGTGAGCGCGCGGCCGATCTGGTGCGCCAGCTGCTCATCTTCAGCCGTCAGCAGCTGCTGGCACCCAAAGTCGTCGGTTTGAACGACATCGTCGAAAACCTCGGGCGCATGCTGGCGCGCCTGGTCGGTGAACAGATCGAGCTTGCGTTCGTGCCGGGCGCCGAGCTGGGCGCGGTGAAGGTGGACCCGGGACAGATCGAGCAGGTGGTGGTGAACTTGGTGGTCAACGCGCGCGACGCCATGCCCGACGGGGGCAAGCTCACGATCGCCACCAGCAACGTCGACTTGGACGAAAGCTACGCCGCCGAGCATTTGTCGGTAGTGCCGGGGCCGCACGTCATGCTCAGCGTGAGCGATACCGGCGTCGGCATGGATCGCGCGACCCAGCAGCACATCTTCGAGCCGTTCTTCACCACCAAGCCCGCCGGTTCCGGCTCGGGTTTGGGGCTTTCCACCGTGTTCGGCATCGTCAAGCAGAGCCACGGCAGCATTTGGGTGTACAGCGAGCCCGGCCACGGCACCACCTTCAAGGTGTACTTGCCGCGAGTCGACCGAGAGAGCGCGCGCAAAACGCCAACCGCCGCGCTGCAAGGCGGCAGCGAAACGATTTTGCTGGTGGAAGACGAGCCGCAAGTCCGAGCCATCGTCCAGCGCACCCTCGAGCGCGGTGGTTACGCGGTGTTGACGGCGGCCGGCCCCGAGGAAGCGCTGTCCATCTGCGAGTCGTCGCTCATGCGCATCGATCTGTTGCTGACCGACGTGGTCATGCCGCAAATGAACGGCCGCGAGCTGGCCGAGCGCATCCGCGCCCTGCGGCCCACCATCAAGACGCTGTTCATGTCCGGCTACACCGACGACGCCATTCTGCGCCACGGCGTGCTGGACGAAGGCGTACCGTTCTTGCAGAAGCCGGTGACGCCCAGCAGCCTCAAGCGCAAAGTGCGCGAAACGCTGGACGCTCCCCCGCGCACCTGAAGCGGCGCGACCCGGCCTCGTTCAAACCTCGATCAGCTCGGCTTCCCAATTGGCGGCGGCGTTGACCTGAATGAGCAGCCCCTGAATGTCTCGCGCCAAATCTGGCCAAGCCACGCCCAGCTGCTGCTGATTTCGCAGGTGCAAGAGCGACTGCTCCAATAGCGACAGCTTCAGCTCGATTTGCCGTTGCGAGTCGATCATGTGGGCTTGTTGCTCGATCTTGCGTTGGGCAAGCTTGATGGATTGGTGCAGGGTGAAGCGCAGCCCGAGGTCCTTCTCGGCTGCGTACGCTTGCGACAGCCGCGCGACCTCGTGCTCGGGCGGCGCCAGCCGCAGCTCCTCCAGCCGCTGCGCCAGTCGCTCTTGCAGCTGGCACAAGCGCAAGAAGGTCGGACGCAACCCCTCGAGCTCGGCCAACAGGGCGCGCTCCGACGGCCCGCGCGCCAGGGACTCCGCGCTCAGCGCGATCCACGAAATGCTCTGGCCTACCGCCAGCAGACGCGCGTTGTGGTCGGGAGCGAGGGTGCGCATGCCGTGCATGACTTCGTCGTCGAGACGGGCCCGACGTTCGTTGTCCTGCCGCTGCTCGACCTGTCGACGAAACACCGACAACCGTGGCCCGATCGCCAACCACACGAGCTCACCCGCAACCCCCACCAACAGCGGCAACGGTGACGCGGCGGCCAGCGAGAACAACGCCGAGCCGCCGAGCAAGATCAGGTTGTATTGCGAGTAGAATGCGGTGGAAAGGTAGCTGGGCTGGGCTTCGCTGGTCATGGCTCAAACCTTGGAACGACGGATGAACAGCACGTCGGTGCGGCGGTTGAGCGCGCGCCCCTCCGGCGTTTTGTTGGTGGCAACGGGCGCCGCGGAGCCGTTGCCTCGCGCCACCAGGCGGGCCGCGGGAATGCCGCGGCTTACCAAATAAGAAACGATGGCGGCGGCGCGCTGCTCGCTGAGCGCTTGATTGGCGCCAAAATCGCCGATGCTGTCGGTGTTGCCCTCGACGCGCGCGTACATGCCGCCAGCAATCTGTAGCTGCGGCAAGACTTGCTGGTTGATGAGCGAGATGGCCTCCGCCGAGAGCCGGTCGGAGCCGCTGTCGAACGTGATCGAAATCGGCTTGGTGAAGACGGCGGCGCCGGTGCGCGCCACGTCTTCGGCCGCGACCTCCTCCGCCTTGGCCACGGGCTTGCCAGCCGCCTCCCAGATTGCCTTCACGGCGCGGTCGTCGCGCACCACGACCGGTGCGAAGCGGTCTTTGATTTCCGCCTCGGGGTAGTTGATCCAGATGCTGTCGGCCTGGTTGTAGACGCGGTCGAAGCCCGGCGCGCTGCCGTCGAGGCCGAACAGGCGCACGTTGTCTTCCAGCGTCGTCCATTTGGCCCAGCTGAGCGCGGCCAGCGTCTTTTCGTAGCCGAGCTCGTCACGAAAGCGCGGCGCGACCGTGGAGATCAGCTTGGCGGCGGCAGGTTTGTCGCGCTCTCCGGCGGCGGCCGCCGCAAAAAAGGTGCGGGCCAGCTTTTGGGCCACGTCCTGGTGCTGATCCAAGAAGTCTTTGCGCGCGAACA
Source organism: Myxococcales bacterium (assembly GCA_040348565.1). Lineage (GTDB taxonomy): Bacteria > Myxococcota_A > Polyangia > Polyangiales > Polyangiaceae > PMG-095. Next base: position 9,977 of record JBEQSW010000629.1, read on the forward strand.
ACGTGTCGGCCACGAGCTCGGTGGCGTCCGCGGTCGAAAACAGCCGATGCGCGCCGGGGCGGCTGGCCAGGGCCAGCGTCACGTCTGGCTCCCACAAGCAAGCGACGTCAATCTCCTTCTTTTCGAACAGCACCCGCGCGTACGTGAAGTCGTCCATCGAGAACTTGGTGGCTTTGCGCACCTCGGTCACTTGCTCGCGCGTGAGGCGGGAGTTGGTGATCATGAACTCGAACACGGTGTGGTCGGGTGAGAACATCAACACGGCGGACTTGCGCCCCAAGATGTCTTCGACCTTTTGCACTTCTTTGCTGGCAACGCAGGCATCACCCCCGCGCGACCAATCGATCTGCAAAAACGCACGAGCTTCCACGTTTTGCGCGCGGTAGCCGGAGAGCGCGATCGGCAATTCGTCGACGGTTTCCCAAACGAAGTCGACGTCACCGGTCTGCAGCGCCTTGTTCTTGCTGGGCGCGTCCTCGATGAACACGATCTCGACGTCCAACCCCTCTTTGGCGGCAATCGAGCCCGGCTGCGTGCGCAGCCCACCGGCTCCCACCACCAGGCCCATGTGGCCCGGCCACTGCGAGAGCGCGACCCGCACGGGGCGGTCTTTCAAAGGCGCGGGCTTGCTGGCGGGGCTGAGCGAGGCGGCCGCCGCCGGTGCGTGCGGTGCGGCGGGGGCGCCCGGTGTGGTGGGCGTCTTCGGTTGCGTGGGCTCCGCGCTTGCCTGCAGCATGCCGCCATAGGTCCGGTAAGCCGTCGCGCCCGAACCGATCAAGATGGCTGCGATCAGCAGCTTGGAGAGGCCAGTCAGTTTTTGCATCGGGGCGTGTGATGATCTTCAACACTCTCGCCCCGTTCGAGCAAGAGTTTGACGCCATTCGCCCAGCACGAAACATCGCCGACAAACACCGACGCAGATCGCTTGTCAAACCGAAACACTCACGACATCATGTCGTCATGAAGCGGCGAGCGTCAGTAGCGGAGGCCTCGATGCTCCGGCTCGCGCTCTTGCTCACGCTCAGCACCGCTGCCTGCAGCTCGGGCAAGGCCACCACCGACGAGCGGCACGATTTCAGCGACGGCGCGGGTCACACCTGCCAAGCAAAGCTCGCCAAAACCAGCCCTACCGCCCCGCCCGTGAGCGAGTCGGTCAGTTGTGACGGCGAAGCCAAGCAATGCTCGGCCGAGTCACACCCTTGCTTCGAGCTCAGCATCGATCGCGATAGCTACGCGATTCAAAATTGTCCAGCGTGCTGTCGCGGCAGCGCCAGCAGCTTTGCTTCTGCCGACTGCAGCCCGGTCGTGTGCGCTGGCGACGCCGACTGCGTTTACCGCCAAGCCAAGTGCGTGGACGGCGCTTGCACTTGCCCAAACGGCTATTGTGACTGAGCAGGCTGCCCGTGACTTACTCCATCGTCGGCACCGATACCAAGACCCGCGAAGTGGGCGGCGCCGGTACGTCGTGCCTGACCGGTGACGACGTGTACGTGATCTACCGGGGGGTGCCCGGTCACGGCGTGGTGCACGCTCAGGCTTACTACAGCCTCTCGGCGCGCGATCGTGGCGCCGAGCTGCTCGGCGAGGGTGACTCGCCGGTCGAAGTGTTGGACGCGCTCACGCTGCCGTCGTTCGACGCCAAGATCGCCATTCGCCAGTATGGCGTGGCCGACGTGCTGGGCCGCACCGCCGGCTACACCGGCAGCGGCACCATGCCCTACGCGGCCGATCATCAAGGTAGCGCCGGGCAGTTCGCCTATTCGGTGCAGGGCAATATCTTGACCTCGGCCAAGGTGCTTGCCCAAGCCTCGGCCGCGTTCGAGCAAGGCGGTTGTGATTTGGCGGAGCGGCTGATGCTGGCGCTCGAAGCCGGCGCGCAAGGCGGGCAGGGCGACAGCCGTTGCACCGACAAGGGCATCCCCGCCGACTCTGCGTTCCTGCAGATCGAACGCCCCGACACCGCCGAAGGGGGCTACCTCTCGCTGCGCGTCGAAACGTCCGGCGACGACAACCCCCTGCCGCAGCTGCGCGCCAAGCTCGACGCTTGGCGCGTTCAACACCCGTGTCCGGTCAAGTCAGGCACCAACGCCGCCGGCGGGCACGACGGTGGCTGCGGTTGCCGCGCGGCTGGCGCAGCCCCCAGCGACGCAACGGGCCTGTTAATCGGCGGCTTGCTGATCGTCGCGTGGCGGCGGAAGCGGGCGCCCCGTCAGCTCGGCCCAATCCAGGCGCCGTGACAGCAAGCGCGCGCGGCGGTTCCAAGCCGCCACCAAGCTGAGCTGGCCGCACACGAAGTACATGGCCGTCAGCAGACCCGGCATCATCCAGATCGAAGGCCGGTAGCCCGCCCCGATGTGTTGCAGCAAGCCCAGCATCACGTTGCCGAGCATACCGAAGAAGCCGCCCAGCAGCGCCGAGAGCAGCAGCGCGCGGCCGGGGGTCAGCAGCTGATGCCGCTCAGGCCGAAGGAACAGCAGCGGTCCCCACATGTCGTCTCGATCGTTCAGCTCGTTGAGCCGGTCGTCGGCTCGGAAAGTGCGATTGTCCATGACGCCGCCACACGTCGAAACGGCCGCCCGCCGCGCAAGGTTAAGGGCCCTGCGCGAGCCTTAGGGAGCCGCCGAACGCAGGCGCTGCACGGCTTCTCGCGCGCCGTCGACGTGCTGGCTGGCGCGCACCTCGCTGTCGAAAACAGCCACGATTTTACCGGAGCGGTCGATGACGTAGGTCTTGCGGGCCGAAACGCCCATCACGTCGCGCACGATTGAAGTCGCCCCGTAGCGGCGAGCTAGCTCCCGCCGTGGATCCGGCACGAGCGGAAACGTGATGCCGTGCTCACGCGCGAAGCGATCGTGCGTGGCGGCGTCGTCCACCGAGACGCCGACCACCTCCGTGTCGCCCGAGCTGAGGGCGGCGTAGTTGTCGCGGAAGCCGCACGCTTCGCGCGTGCACACCGCCGTGAAGTCCTTCGGGTAGAAATAGAGCACCAGGTTTTTTTCGGCCAAGATGCCGCGCAACGAAAGCGCGCGGTCTTGCCCACCCTGGCGGGCCGTGACTTCGAACGAGGGGGCTTGGTCGCCGACCTTGAGGCTCATGAGCTGTGGGCTGTATGGCGCCTTTGGTCGTGGACCGAAAGTGGGCGTTTGTGGTTTGAGGCTGGTTGGGCCGAGTTTCCGGCGCAATCAGCTTGAACAGCGAGCGCGAGTGGGGCATCTGAAGCCAGATGCGCCCCAGGAGCCCGGCGTGGTGGCTCGCGTTCTGCCTCGTGGTAGGCCTGGGCAGCGCCTGTGGCTCGGCCGAGACCACCACTTCCGATCCACCAGCCCCTACCTGCACCAAGCTGGTGACCGACTCTTCGCTCGCGCTCGAAGACCCACCGGATGGTGCGACGGCTTGCGGCAGCGGCGACTGCAACTACCAAACGCAGGCAGGCTGCCCGGAAAGCCAAGCCTGTCGGCCCCAGTTCAACGCCACCGATCCGGAGGTGCACCCCGGCTGTGAAGCCGTCGGCGCCGCGAAAGCAGGCGACGCTTGCGACGCACCCAGCGACTGCGCGCGCGGCTTGTACTGCGCGCTCGGCACCTGCCACAAAATGTGTTGTGGCGCCGACTGGTCGGCTTGCGACGCTGGCGAAAGCTGCATCCGCAGCGTGGAGGTGCGCGCCGGCGGCCAAGTCATCCCCGCTGGCCTCGACCTGTGCTTCCCGGTCGGCACTTGCGATCCGCTCGACGCCGACAGCTGCTCGAGCGAAGACGGGCGCGAGTGCAAGATCGTCGATCCCACCGGCGCCGTAGCGTGCGCTCCGCGTTCGGACGCCGATCTGGGCGACGCCTGCGCTCCCCCGACCGTGTGCAAGCAGGGCTTGAGCTGCGTGGGCGGCTATTGCACACGCCTCTGCCGCTTCGAAGAATGCGCCGAGCCGGGTTGCAGCGCCGACGAAGGCAGCTGCGTCCATTTCCTGCGCGACCCCGAAGGCGTGGGCGAGTGCACCCTCGGCCGCTGAGAAACGCCTTCATCCCGCCGCAAAGCTCGTCTCGGCACGAGACCCCCGGCCCGCCGCTCAAAACCCCGAAAAACCCGTCGGCCCGCGCGCGCCACCCCCACGTCGAAACCCCGTTGACCGCCCCGGCTTTTCGTGGGAGATACCCGCTCCCTTCGGTACCCCCGAAGGGCCGGAAACTCCGGGCCATTAGCTCAATTGGTAGAGCAGCGGACTCTTAATCCGTTGGCTCGCAGTTCAAGTCTGCGATGGCCCACAAAGTGAAGAGACGGCTCCCCGAGGCAACTTAGGGAGCCGTCGCCGGTTTGTGGGTCGCAGTCGCACGACCATGGACGCTTGCTCCGAGCGACGTTAAGCGGCCTGGCATGGACCGGCGGCAGCGGAAGCTCCAAGAGAAACGGAAGAAGCGGGAGCTGGCAAAGAAGCGCTCACGGCTCGAGGCAGCGAGCAGGCCGAGCGAAGAGCAGCTCTGGGTGCGGGCGGGTTCTCGCGCGCCGTTTGGGCCCTGCTACATCAGCGTCGGTTGGGATGAGACTGAAACGCCAGAATTGGTGTCCTTGGTGGTGACACGCCTCCTCGATGGCGGCGACCTGCTCCCCCACGTCTTGTTGCTCGATCGGACGTGTCTGGGCGTGAAGAATGCCATGCTGCTCGCGCCGACGAGCGACGAAGAGCTCGACGAGCTCGTGGAGCAGGTTGGGCTGCCGCACGGGGGCATGGAAGATTGCGACGCCCTGCTTGCGCAATCCATGGTGCTTCACGCCGTGGAGTACGCGTCCAAGCTCGGCTTTGCCCCAAACCCGGACTATCACCAGGCCCTCCTGGAACCCCGCCCAGCCGAGCTACTCGCGACGCCATGGGCTTCGATTGAACGCCCCCTGTACGTTGCGGGCCCTGACGACGACTTTCAGCACGTCGTCTTGCAGCTGCGGAAAGCCGTCGGCGAAAACTTCGAACTCGGTGGGCTGAAAGCTGGCTCGGAAGTGGCCGCGCTCGAGGACGAAGCGCAGGGCTAGTCATCATCCTTCTGCCGCGCAGTCGCGGCTTGCCTCGCGGGATCTGGCACGCCAGCGTACGCCCGCGCCGCGCCCTGCTCGTACACCAAGCTGCCGCCGGCTTGCCCGGTGCGCCAACCCATTCCAAGGACGAGCCAGGTAGCTAGCGCGGCGGCGCTCGCAACTGGCAGGGCGGAGCGGCGAGTACCGAGCGCCGCCGCCAGCAACATCACCGCGAGAACCGCGCCGCTCGCCCCGACGAACGCTTCGGCCGCTTCTTCGTGAGCTTCGATGTAGCGCTCGGCCACCACACGCTCGACGCGCTCTTCTTCGGCCTCTCCGCTGCGAAGCGCGAGCAGTCCAGAGCCAACCAGAATCGCTTGAAGCGCGACAGCTAAGAACCAGCCTCGGCGTGGCAGCCAATTCCGCCACCACGCGAGCAGTAAGCCGGCGGTAACGAGCGGCATCAGCACGCCCAGGGCCATCGGGAGGTGAACCAACTTCGGGTGGAATAGCAGCGTGTCCATGGGGGGTATCTCCTTCGGTGATCGCAAGCGAACACATGGCCAACGGAGAAGGTTCGAGCCATCCGCCATGTGTTAGATCACGAAGATCGCGGGCAGCCGAGAAGCCAATGACCTCACCTGTCACATCTGAAGGACGACTCTTGCGCGGCCTGTTCGCCGCCTTCCTCGCGATTGCGCTTCTGGCATCACTGGATTTGGCGTCGGACTTCAAAGCCGGCACGACCGTCGGCCATGCCATCGTGGAGGGCGGTTGCTTTCTGTTCGGACTGCTCGGAGCGGTGCTCGTCGCTCGCCGTCTGATGCTGCTGACGCACAGCGAACGCGCTGCGCGCGAAGAGGCCGTCTCGCTGGCCGAGCGGCTAAGGGCCACCGAGGCGGACGCAGCCCGCTGGCGGAACGAATCGCGCGAGCTGCTCGATGGCCTGGGGGCAGCGCTCGATCGGCAGTTCCAACGCTGGCGACTGTCACCCGCCGAAATGGAGGTCGCCCTGCTCATCCTCAAAGGACTCAGCCACAAGGAGATAGCGGTCGTCCGCTCGATCTCCGAGGCCACGGCAAGACAACAGGCACGCGCCGTGTACAAGAAGGCGGGCCTGTCCGGCCGCAACGACCTCGCCGCCTTCTTCCTGGAGGACCTGCTGCCCCCCGCCGGCGACCGAGCCTCGAGCCCGAAGTGAGCCGCCGCTAGCCGGCCACTACACCAAAGACTCGGCCAATCAGCGCGGTGACGAGCATCGCGAGGCCGCCACCAAGGGTGACGCGCAGGGCCGCCGGCAGGGCCGCCGCGCCCCCGAGCCTAGCCCCGACTCCGCCGAGCAGGCCAAGGCTGACCAGCGAAAGCCCGGCGATCCACGGCGCGCGCAGATTGGCTGGGGCCACCAGCAGCGCCAAGATCGGAATCAACGCAAAGCAGGCAAACCCCACCGCCGAGATCCCGGCCGCTTGCAGCGGGCGGGCCAGGTCTTCACTCTCCAGCCCGAGCTCGTCGCGCAAATGCGCCGCCAGCCGGTTCTTGGCGCTCAATTGCTCGGCCACGCGAGCCGCCAGCTCGGGCTCCAGGCCACGCCCTTCGTAAATGAGGGCCAGCTCGCGCAGCTCGCTTTGCGGTTGGCTCGCGAGCTCCGCCTTCTCTTGCGCAATGTCGGCGCGCTCCGCGTCGCGTTGTGCGCTCACCGACACGAACTCGCCGACGGCCATGGACATCGCGCCCGCCGCAAGGCCCGCCACGCCCGCGACCAGCACCGCAGATCGCTCCGCGGCCGACGCCGCTACGCCGATCATCAAGCTCGAAGTCGACACGATAGCGTCCGTCGAGCCCAGCACGAGAGCGCGCAGCCAGCCAGCGCGACTACTTTGGTGTCGTTCGACGTGAGATTTGTGAGGAGCCATGGGTACCGCCGGACATACTAGTCTGGCGAGCGACCCGTACGATCAGTGAAAGATGGCGAGCACCAAGGCGCGGAAGGCGGCTGCAGCCAGAATCGCCACGGCTAGGCCCGCGATGCCCACGAACAGTAACAATGCCCCCACACGGCGGGACGCAGGAGGCTCGGGACAGCGGACAGGCTGCGGCAGCGACGGGCGTTCGTAGTCTGGTTCACTATCCAAGAACGCGCGATCGACCGGAGTGAGAGTGATGCGATCCCGCGGGAAAGTACTGGGTGACGCCATGGCTTCTTCGCGGCTAGAGCCGGTCTACTCTGAATAGGTGCCGCCAGAGCTAGACTCGCAGGCAAACAAAAGACCGAGCCCGGCGCTGCATTGTCGTCGCAAACGCCGGGCTCGCTGGGGCTCGAAGTAGAGACTTCCTACTTAGGGCAGCTACCTCCCTCGATGCAGATGGGCGCGCTGTTGCCGGGCACGGCGCAACACGTCGTCGAATCGACGAGCGCGTTGCATACCGCGTTGCAAGGGCAAGCGTTGCAGGCCGCCGCAGGCGCGTACTGGCGACAATTGCCGTTGACACACATTTCGTCCCGCCCGCAGACCTGGCCGCAATCGCCGCAGTTCAAGGGGTCGGTGTCGGTGTCGACACAAGCCAGGCGGCCGTTGCCGAAGTTGCATTCCGTGAGCCCGTTGGCACAGCCGCCGTTGGCGGCCGAGCAGGCCCCGGCCTGACACTTCTGGTTCTGACTGCAAGCCGCGTTGTCGCAGGCCCCGCAGTGCCCCGGGTTGCTCGTCAGATCGACGCAGGCCCCGTTGCAGTCGGTCAAGCCATCACGACACACGCATTTGCCGGCCGAGCACATCTGATTGTCAGCACACTTAGTGCCGCATTTGCCGCATTGGTTGGGATCGTTCTGCAAATCGCGGCAGTTGCCGTTACAATCCGTGAGTCCCGCGTCGCACAGGCACTTGCCGCCGCCGCAAGTCTCGAACAACGCGTCGCACGCGATGTTGCACTGGCCACAATGGTTGGTGGTCGTCTGCGTGTCGACGCAGGTGCCGCCGCAGTTGCTCAGGCCGCCCGTGCATTCGCAGACACCGGCGTTGCAAACCTTCTTGGGATCACCACAGTTTTGGTCGGTCGTGCAGGCAACGCAGGTGTTGGACGCCACGTCGCAATACGGCTTCTGACCGCCGCAGTTGGCGTCACTCGTACATTGCACGCACTGGTGCGTGTCGACGTTGCACGCTTTGCTCGTCGGATTGGTCGAGCAATTCGCGTCACCCAAACACTGGACACAGAACCCTTGAGCGGTGTCGCAATAGGGGGTTGGAAGGGTGCAGGTTCCGGAGGTCTGACAGGTGGCCGCGCACGTATGCGTCGCCGGATCGCACGCCAACGCGGCGTTTCCGCAGTTCGGCGTCGAAAGGCAGGCAACGCACGTGTTACTCGCGGTATCGCAGTAAGGTTTGAGCCCAGCGCAGGTGGTGTCGTCCACACAGGCTACGCAGCTGTGAGTGGTCGTGTCGCAGGCCAGACCGCCTTTGCTGCCGACGCAGTTGGCTTTGCCGAGACACTCGACGCAAGTATTCGTTGCCGCGTCGCAGTAGGGCGTGCCGCCCTTGCAGCTGGAGCTATCGATGCAGCCGACGCAAGCCCCGCGGCTCACGTCGCAAATGGGCGTCTGCCCACCGCAGTCGGGGTTCCCGGTGCAGCCAGTCGCGCCGGGCGCCCCTGCCGCGCCAGATTGTCCCGCCGCGCCCGCGAGTGCGTCCGGCGCCCCGGCGTTGTCGGCACCCGCGATTCCTGGATCGACGGCACCGCCGAGAGCCGCGGCACCGGCCGTCGCAGCGTTCCCGGCAGCGTTGTTGCTGCTCCCGCCGTTGGCGCTGCTTCCACCGGTGTGGGAGTTGCCCGCGTTGCCGGCGACGGCGCTGCCGCCGCTACTGGGCCCGCTGAAGCTCGTGTCATCGGAACCGCACGCCAAAGGCACGGCCGCCGCGAGCGCGACGGCCACCAACCATCTCAAGTTCTTCATTGTTTCTCCTAAGTAAGAGTTAGCCCTGACAGGTGAAATCTTGTGGATCACACGTCTCGCCCTGGTTGCAGTTCGCGTCGACGACACACTCGACGCAGCGGTGCCGCGTCGTCTGGCAATACGGATTGCCGCCGCCACAGTCGGCGTCGCTCATGCACTCGGCGCATACTCCGTCGACGCACGTCGGCCGATCGGGATTGCTGCAGTTGTTGCTACCCAGGCACTGCACGCAAACGGCCAGCTTCGTATCGCAGTACGGGCGACCATTGGCGCCGTTGCAGTCACCGTCCGTCTTGCAGCTGGGCACGCACGTGTGACGCGCCGGGTCACACGTCTCGTTCATGCCGCAGTTGGCGGCGGTCAAACACTCGACGCACGTATGCTGTGGCGTGCAGTAGGGTTCGCCGTTTCCGCATTGCCCGTCACTGGTGCATTGCACGCACTGATGGGTATCGGTCGTGCAGTGTGGGCGATTGGTACCCGCGCAATTCGGGTCACCCAGGCACTGCACACAGCTCATGGCGGTCGTATCGCAGTACGGAGTGGGACGCGAGCACTGCCCGGAGCCGCTGCAGGGCGTAGCCACCACCGCGCCGCCCGTGCCTTGGGTCCCGCCCCCGGCGCTGGACGAGCCGCCGTTGCTGCCGTTGCTGCCGGCCTGAGCGTTGGCGGTTCCCGCCGCGCTGTTCGCGCTGCCAGCATTGGCCGCGCCCCCGGTTGCGCTACTGCTACCTGAGCTGCTGGTGCTTCCCGCGATTGCATTTCCGGCCCCACCGGTGGTGCCGCCGCCGGCCGCGGCCCAGTTGCTGCTTTCGTCGCTGCCGCCACAGCCGACGAAGGCCAGCACCGGCAACGAGGTCACGATCAGGGCGACGAAGCCGCGCGAAAATGTTTTCATTGGAGTATCCCCAAGCTGTGGTCGCAGGACGACCCTGCGAGCCGAAAGCCCGCCAGGCATCCGCAACGAAAAGTGGTGTTGGGAAATAGGTAGCGAACTACGGCCCTTCGCAGGCACGACTCGAACGGCGAACGAACGGTCTGCCGCGCCGACGTACGGCTACATGTGGGTTCGAGTTGCCACGACAGGAGAGATCATGACAGCGTGCTGGCGTGCTTCCCGTCGTCGCTGTGCAGGTGGCGCCCGCGCCGCCGGCGGACCAACGAGAGCTGGCAGCGCTCTTGAGCGCGTGCTCGACGGCGCTGCCCGCCGGGGCTTGTGAGCTGAAGCGCCCAGCAGCCCAGGAGACTTCCGTCGCGGCTCAAGCTCAGGTGACCTGGGACGAACGAGGCAACGCGCTGGTGGTGGTTCAGCTCGATACGTCGAGTCACCAGCTGACGCGAGAACTGGTCTTTTCACCCCGTGATCCAGAGCTACAACGCTGGCGAACGGCGGGCTTGACCATCGCGACCATGGTCGACGAGCTACGAATCGAGCGAGAAGAGCAGTCCACGCCCGCGTCGCCGCCGCCGCCAACGCCCGCCGCGGAGACTGAAGCCGAGACACCGGCTGCGCCCCCCGAGCCGATCCCGACCGCTGTTCCCCGGCCGCTGCGCGAACATCCGAAGCCGCAGCATCGCGCAGCCGAGGCACCGCGCTTACCCAGCCGTAACGCGCTCGAAACTGGCGGGCTGCTCGCGTTGGGTCTCGACGGAGCAACACCGCGGGGAGGATTGTACGCAGGCGGCCTGCACGACATGTCACGCTTGCCCGCGCTCGCTCTGGTGCGTGTGGCGTACCAAGTCTCGTCGCGTGATCAGCCATCGCTCTCCTGGTTCGAGCTCGGGGTGGGGGGCGGCGCCTACCTGTCGTTGTCGTCGTTTCGCGTCGAAGCGCTGGGAGCGCTCGAGGTCGTCCGGATCATGGCGTCGGCTCGGGCCCCGACCTCGAGCGCCGTGGACGACGCGGCAGCCTGGCTTCCCGCAGCAATCTTGGTCGCCAGAGGAGTGTGGCCCGCGCGAGGTGCGGTCTCCGGTTCGTTGGGCCTGAGCGGGCAGTGGATGGCGCGACGAGTGGTCGTAACCAACGCTGGGCAGGAGGTAACGCGGTCCTCCGCCTACAGTGTGGGACTAGTCGGAGGAATTCGCTTCGTCTTGTGAGAGCCGATGCCTGCCTCTGGAGCGCGCGCGCAACCTTTACGTTTGAAGTGGTGCGATCCGTACTCAAGACCGAGCGTCCCCCGCACCTCAGGGTGGTTTCCAGTGGCGCTGCCGCTCAGGTATCGCAGCCGACCGACGACGAGATCGTCGAGGCCATCGAGCAAGGCGACGCCGAGATTGCCGAAGCACTCTACGACCGCCTCGGCCCCGCGGTGCGTGCCACGCTAGTGCGAGTCCTCGGCAAACGCGACGCGGAGCACGACGACTTGGTGCAGACGGCTTTCGAGCAAATCTTCGTGTCACTGGCGCGACGACGCTACGCGCGCGTGTGCAGCTTGAGATCTTGGGCCATCTCGATCACGATCAACGTAGCGCTCAACGCGCTACGCAAGCGCCGCACCGAACGTCGGTACGTCGACAACGTGCTGGATTCTCGGCAGCTCGAGGTCGCGGGAAGGATTTCTGATCCCGAGCGCGCCGCGCAAGTCGTGGCTCTGCGCGAAGAGCTGGCTAGTCTCTCGCCCGGAACGGCCGAAGTGATCGTGCTCTTCGAGGTGATGGGCTGCGACCTGACCGAGGTGGCGGCGGCGACGGGCCTTTCCGTGTCCGCCGCGCAATCGCGACTCGTTCGCGGTCGCTCTGAGCTTCGTGCTCGTCTCGACGCTCGCCAGGGGAAGGGCTGGTCATGACGCAACCCGACGCCGAGCTCGATCTGCTTTTCCAAGACATGGCGCGTGAGAGCGCCTTGCCCGAACCCGTGAGCAGCGAGGCGCGGCGCCGGCAGCGCGCCATTGGTGGCATGCACGCGATGCATCGTTCGCTGTCGGAAGGACGAGATCGCCCGCGACGTCGTCGCTACCACCTTTGGCTGGGTGTCGCCGCTGCACTGGCGGTGGTGGGTACCGCGTTGGCGGCGGCACGTGGCGGGCTGCACTTCGCGCTCGGGCCCCAGACGAGTGAATCACGCGAAAGCTCGGGGGTTGCGCCAAAATCGCCAGCCGCGCCCGTCGTCCCGTCGCTCTCGCCCGCGCTCGTTCCGGCACTCCCGCCGAACCCCGTGGCGGCTCCGCCCCCGGCGGCGTCGCTGGCGCGCGGCAATGGCCGGCAACCCGACTCGAAGCCGGCGTTGACGCCAAGCGCTGAGCTGGAGGAAGTGAATCGTCTGTTCGTCGAAGCCAAGCGTGCGCGTCGCGAGCACCGCGACGCCGAGGCTCTGAGTCTTCTGCAGCAATTGCTGACGAAGCACCCTCGTTCGGTGCTGACCCATGAAGCTACGGTCGAACGGTTTCGAACCTTGGCCAGGTTGGGCCGAACAGACGACGCTGAGCGCTACGCGCGCGCCTACCTCGCCCGCTATCCGACGGGTTTTGCGGCCGACGAGGCCCGAAGTCTGCTCGGAGCGTCCCCATGAATGCGCGCTGGTACGCGGCGCTTTTCGGTTTGGCAGTCACGGCCGCTTGTGGCGGAACCGAGGAGCTGGCTCTCAATCCCACGTCCACCACGAGCTCCGGCGGATCGGGCGACGGCACCATGGCCACTTCCGGCGCGGGCGGCTCGCTTGCCGGGTCGGGTCACGTAGAGAACGCGGGCTCGCCATCGGAACAGGACGCGGCTGGCGGCCCGGCACGCGGCGGCGACGCCCAGGTGACTTGCAGTACCGATCTGCAATGTCGAGAGCCAGCGCCACGCTGTTCCGAGAGCGGTAGCTGTGTTGCGTGTGCTTCAGACGATGAATGCCCGCTAGACGGGGCCCGCCGTTGCGGTGCTCAAGGGCGCTGCGTTGCGTGCCGCGAGACCGAGGACTGCGGTGACAACCAAGCTTGTGACTCGCAAACCGGGGCTTGCCAAGCGTGCTCGGGCGCAGAGTGCACGGGCACGGGTGGAAGCCCCGAGGGTGGCAAGCCCTAGGCGTCGTCCCTCCTCGATGGCGGGTCATTGGCTACGGCGCGTGCCAGTGGGCAATCTCGGGAAACTTCTGGAGCGCGTGGTCGCCGAGCGCGTGACCGAGGAGCGGCGCGTGCTCGCGTCTGTGGCTCGACGTGAGCCCGGGAATCCCGGTCCCGAGCTAGAGCTTTGCGATCTCGAAATGCATTCCGTCGCGCCGCGCGAAGTGCCCGCCCCAGTAGAACCCGTGCGCGTTCGCGATGGGCACGAGCGGACGAACCGAACCTTTGGCATCGCGCGCCGCTGGCGTGACACCGAAGCCATTCCACTGCGCGTTGATGTCGAACGCGCTACCGAAAGCGTGCTGAGAGAGGACCGACAGGCTTCCCCGGATGAAGCGCGGCACGAAAGAGCCGGCGTAGCTCAGAAGCAGCCCCTTCAGCCCGGCGTCGTCCCAAGCCTGGAACAGCGCGACGACGCGAGGAGCCACGAGCCGATGAAATTGAGCATGGCCGTCAGCGGGTGCTCCGGACACCCCCACGAGCTGAGGAATCACCACCGTGACGATGTTCTCCGCGACCCAATTCGAGGTGATCTTGATGGCCTCGGGGTTACCGGGGACGGGCGCCGACACGTACGAATACTTGCCGAACGCAGCCTGCCGGCCTGCCAGGTTGAGCGGAGGAAAGTCGGGCTTGGGCGGCGAGTCCAACGTGTCCGGCAGAGTCGGATCGTCATCGACGACGTGAAAGCCCAGGCTCATCGCCTTGCCCAGGGTCAAGTTGCCCGCGATC
>JBEQSW010000457.1:0-14709 GCA_040348565.1 Myxococcales bacterium
GCGCCAGCTCGACCGCGCCGAGGTTCGATTGGTCGAGCCGGTGCAAAACAGCCAAATGACCCGTGCTGTCGAACACCGCGATCACCACCGGCCAGCCGCGGGACTTCGCGAAAGCCTCCGCTGCACCGACGACGCGCTTGGCCAAGTCGAGAGAAATGGGCGGCCCATATGGGGGTGGCAAGCCGGGCGGAGGCGCAGCCGTGGGCGTGTTTTTCGAGTCGTGGGTCGTCATGGCAACACCTCGAAGCATAGCAGGTGAGGCGATAATGGCGTCCGTGGCAAGGCGCCCCTCGAAACATCCGTGGACGGGAGTCGAAACGCGACCGTTCGCCGATTGTGGCAAGCACTCAACAGGGATACGAGCGATCTGCGATGCGACCTTCCCGCTTCCGCGCCTACGCCGGCCCCTGCGCCGCGGCCTCGCTTTCACTGGCGTTGTTGGGAGGCGGCTGCAACGGCCAAGCTCCGCCCGCGGCGCGCTCGGAAGGGCCGGCGGGACAGACGCGGGCAGGCTTGACGCTGACGACTCCCGGCTTCGTCGAAACGACGGTGATTCAGGGGTTGAATCAGCCGACAGTCGTGCGCTTTGCCAGTGATGGTCGGGTGTTCGTCGCCGAAAAAGGCGGCAAGATTTGGGTGTACGACAAGCTGAACGACACGACGCCCACGTTGTTCGCCGACCTGACTGAGCGCGTACACGACTTCTGGGATCGCGGCCTCTTGGGTCTCGCCCTCGATCCCGAATTTCCAGCCAAGCCGTACGTGTACGTGTTGTACGCCTACGACGGAGATCCGGGTGGCGCGGCTCCCAAGTGGGGCGACGGATGTCCCACGCCTCCGGGCGCTACGGGCGACGGCTGCATCGTCTCCGGTCGCTTGTCGCGTTTCACCGCCAACGGCAACCTCGCCGGCGACGAAACGGTGTTGGTCGAAGGTTGGCGGCAGCAGTATCCCAGCCATTCCACGGGCCAAGTCGAGTTCGGTCCCGACGGCGCGCTGTACGCTTCCGGCGGTGACGGCGCGAGCTTCAACTTCGTCGACTACGGTCAGGACGGCTCGCCCATCAATCCGCTCGGGGATCCGCCCGTCGCCATCGGCGCCGCGCAGACACCGCCCAGCGCCGAAGGCGGTGCGCTGCGCGCGCAAAGCCCGCGCCGAACCGACGGCCCCACGCTGCTGAACGGCAGCGTGATTCGCGTGAGCCCCACCACCGGGGCGGGCCTGCCGGACAATCCTCTGGCGGCGTCCGAAGACGAAAACGCCAAGCGAATCATCGCTTTCGGGTTACGCAATCCGTTCCGCATTACGGCGCGCCCCGGTAAAGACGAGCTTTGGATCGCGGACGTGGGCTGGAACCAGTGGGAAGAGCTGAACCGCATTCCGCTCGGGGGTGCCGAGCCGCTCAACTTCGGTTGGCCCTGCTACGAAGGCGCGGGCAAGCAGGCTGGCTACGACGCCGCCAATCTTTCGCTGTGCGAATCGCTGTACACCGCCGGCGGGTACACCCCACCCTTCTTCACCTACGCTCACGCGCGCGGCGTCTCCACGACGGACGCCTGTGGTCGCGGCAGCTCTTCGGTGACCGGGGTCGCGTTTTACCAGGGCAACAGCTACCCCACCGAATACCAAGGTGCGCTGTTCTTCGCCGACTACGCGCGGCGTTGTATCTACGTCATGCAAACGGGGGCCGACGGAGAGCCCTCGCCCGCCAGCGCGCGCTCGTTTCACATCGACGCCGACGAGCCGGTGTTCCTCACCACCGGACCTGGCGGCGACTTGTTTTACGTCGCGATCAGCTCGGGCACGATTCAGCGCATCAGCTACCTGCGGCCGTCGGCCGCGTTCACGGCGACCCCGAAGCAGGGCCAGGTCCCCCTCATCGTCAATTTCGACGCCGCAAGCTCGGTCAAGGCCCTGCCCACCGACGAGCTCACCTACGCCTGGGATTTGGACGGCGACGGGGACTTCGACGACTCCACCGAGCCCCAGCCGGCTTACCTGTACGACGTGGTGGGCAACGTCGCCACGCGCCTCAAAGTCACCGATCAGCGCGGCATCTCCGACGTGAGCTCGCCGCTCGTCGTCAAAGCCACCGCCGAGCCGCCGCCCATCACCACGCCGCCCGAGGTGTTCATCGATACACCATCGGCCGATTTGCACTGGCAGGTTGGCGACACCATCTCTTTCAGTGGCCACGCCACCGACGCCGAGGACGGCGTTCTTCCCGCGTCGGCCCTGTCTTGGCAAATCGTGATTCAGCATTGCCCGGACGGCTGTCACCTGCACGACTTGCTGTCGTATCCAGGGGTCACCTCCGGCAGCTTCTCCGCCGAAGATCACGAATATCCGATGCACTTGGAGCTGATCCTGACCGCCACCGACTCGTCCGGGCAGAAGCGCAGCGCGCGCCGCCCGCTCGAGCCCAAGACGGTAGCGCTCACGTTCGACACCGAGCCATCGGGTCTCGAGCTCGTCGTCGGCTCCGCGTCGCAACCCACGCCGTTTCTGCGCCGGGTGATCGTCGGCTCCGAGAATTCGGTCTCGGCACCCGATCCGCAAAATCCGGCGGGTACCAGCTGGAAGTTTTCCAAGTGGTCGGACGGGCTCGCCGCGACGCATGCCTTGCCGGCAGTTACGGTCGCCGCGCGCTACCTCGCCACCTACGTACCGGGCGGCGGGTTGACGGGGGAGTATTTCGACGCGCTCGCGTTCGCCGGTAGCCCCCTCACTCGCATCGACCCCGTCATCGACTTCAATTGGGCCGACGGCTCACCCGACGCGAGCATCGGCCCGGATACGTTTTCGGTGCGCTGGTCCGGCCAAATCAAGGCGGATTTCGACGAAACGTACGCATTTTCTTCGACGTCGGACGACGGCGTGCGCCTGACCATCGACGGCAGCGTCGTCATCGATCATTTCGTCGCTCACGCCCCCACGCTCGACACCGGAACGTTGGCGCTCACTTCCGGCTGGCACCCCATCGTGCTCGAGTATTTCGAAAACGGCTCGGGCGCGCAGGTCGACTTGTCGTGGTCGAGCCCGTCCCAGCCGGAACAGATCGTTCCCGAGTCCCACCTGCACCCTGGTTGCGCAGGCGGGGTGTGCAGCGCCGGCCTGCAATGCGACCCGAGCGAGCTGTGCGTTCTGCCCTGTGACCCGTCCACGTGCGCCGCTACTGAGCATTGCAAGCTTTCGGTCGGCGAGTGCGAAGACTTGTGCGCGGGCGTTGTGTGCCTGGCAAGCGATGTGTGCAACGCGGGCATCTGCGAAGACCGTTGCCTGCACGTTGCCTGTGACGCGGGCCAGCACTGTGCGCTCGGCGAATGCGTCGCCGATCCGCCAACCGGCGGAGCCGGCGGGGCCGGCGGCGAAGCGGGCAACGGCGGTGAAGCGGGCAGCGGCAGCTCGACGGGCGGCGGCAGCACCGCGGGCGGCGGCAGCACCGCGGGCGGCGGCAGCGCCGCGGGCGGCGGCAGCACCGCGGGCGGCAGCACCGCGGGCGGCGGCGGTACGGCGAGCGGCACGGGCGGCACGTCGGGGGGCAGCGGCGGCACCGTTTCATCCGGCAACGGTGGCGTCGCCGGCACCGACACCACCCCGAGCGAAGGCGGCACACCGGCCACACCCAGCGATGGCGGCGCCGCGGGCACCAGCACCACGGACGGTCCGGCAGACGGCGGCAGCGCGGGCCAGCCGCCTCTAGCTACGGAAGGCGGCACTTCGACCGCCGGCATTTCTGGCAGCCGGAATGGCGGAGCCGGCGGGCTCGACGAGCAACCAACGAGCGGCGGCGAACCCGCGAGTGAAGCGGGCGCGCCCAGCGGCGGCTCGGGCAGTGGCGGCAGCTCGAGCGGCTGCAGTTGCAAGACCGCCGGTGGAGACTCGCCCCGCTCCACTTCGTTCGCGGCGCTGGCGGTGGCGGCCGCGTTCCTGTTCAGACGGCGCCGCTAGCGCTCATCTGCTGCCGCTAGCGCTCATCTGTTGCTCGTACAACCGCGCGTACAGGCCGCGCCGCTCGAGCAGCGTGCGATGATTGCCCACCTCGACGATGCGCCCCTGATCGATCGACACGATGCGGTTGGCTTTCTGAATCGTCGACAAACGGTGCGCGATGATCAGGCTGGTGCGCCCGGCCAAGAGCGGCTCCAACGCCGCCTGAATCAAGCGCTCGTTCGTGGAGTCGAGGGCACTGGTGGCTTCGTCCAAGATCAGAATCCGCGGGTTGGCCAAGATGGCCCGCGCGATGGCGATGCGTTGCCGCTCGCCGCCGGAGAGCCGATAGCCGCGTTCGCCGACCAAGGTGGCGTAGCCTTGCGGCAGGCTGGCAATGAATTCGTGAATCTGGGCGGCGCGGGCCGCTTGCTCGAGCTCTGCGTCCGTGGCCTCGGGCCGCGCGTAGCGCAGGTTGTCGGCGATGCTGGCGTGAAACAGGTAGGTTTCCTGCGACACGACCGCGATGTGTTGGCGTAGCGTCTTCAGCTTGATGTCGCGGTAGTCGTGACCGTCGAGCAAGATGCGGCCGGAGCTGGGATCGTACAAACGCAAGGTGAGCGCAGCCAGCGTGCTCTTGCCGGCACCCGAGGGCCCCACCACCGCGACCGACTCACCGGGCGCGATCTCGAGGTCGATGTTGCTGAGCGTGGCCTGCTCGTCGCCGTACGAAAAGCTGACGTCCTCGAACTTCAGCGCGCCCTCGACCTGCTCGAGCGTGATGGCGTTGGGCGCGTTCTTGATCGTGGGCTCCAGATCCAAAACCGCCAAAACCCTCTCGAAATAGCCGTAGGACGTGACGATGTCGACGTGCACCCCCGCCAGATCGGAAGCCGGCGAGTACAGCTTGCGCAACAGCGCCACGAACGCCAGAACGGTACCGAGCCCGACCTCCCCGCGAATGACCAGGTAGCCACCGACAGCGAAGACCAAAGCCGGCCCCAGATCTTCGAACAGCTTCATCAGCATCTGGAACCAGCGCCCGACCAAGTTTTGGCGCAGCGAGGCCGCCTGCAGCTCTTGCGCCTTTTCGCGCAGCCGCCGCGTCTCGCGCTTGCGCGCGCCGAACACCTTGATCAACAGCACGCCGGAGACCGACAGCGTCTCCATCAAGATGCCGGTCAGCTCCGCCATGCGCGCTTGCGTCTGTTTTTTGAGCTGCTTTCGTTGCTTGCCCACCTTGCGCGCGGGGAACACGAACAACGGCAACGCCGACAACGCCACCAGCGCCAAGCGCCAGTCGAGCACGACCAGGAGCGCGATGGACACCAGCAGCGTCAACACGTTCTGCAACAGCTTGACCAGGTTGTCCTGCAGCGCCTGGCCGACCCCCTGTACGTCGGTGAGCACGCGCGAGATGACCTCCCCCGGCTTGGCGTTGGCAAAGAACGCCAAAGACTGCCGCTGCACGTGGGCAAACAGCTCCAGCCGCAGATCGTACATGACCTGCTCGCCGATCCACGCCGCCAGGTATTTGTGGGCGACCCCCAGCAGACCGGCCAGCAGCGGGCCGAGAAACATGCCGACGCACAGCCACACCAGCTCCGTGGTGCGATGCCCTGGAATGGCGTGGTCGACGATGCGCTTGATGAACAGCGGAGGCAGACCGCCCGCCATGGCGCCCAACGTGACGCTGCTCATCACCCACAGCACCTGGCGCCGGTAGGGCCGGAAGTAGCGCAAGATCCGGCCCAGCGTTACGCGCTCGATCGGCCGGGGTCCTTCCTGCACCATGTTCGGCACATTGTAGCCTCGAGCCGACAAAAGCGATCAGTGGCCGACAATTGGGCCGATCGCCGCTACTTCACGCGCTCGGCGGTCACCACGTGCATGTGCTTCACGCGCCCGGCCGCCTTGCCAATCTCGGGCGAAAGCCCATAGCCAATGGCCGACAGATCCTGGTCCGAGCTCACCCGGAAACCGTAGCGCTCGAGCAGCGCTCGCATCTGCTCGGGTCGAAAGGCGGAGCGCAGCGGCTCGCCGAGCCGTCGCAGAGCGGCGCCCACCACTTTCAAGATCAGCGCCGGCACGTGGTAGGCAATGACGATGCGACTGCCCGGCGCCGAGCGTTGCTGTACGACCGCGAGCGTCGCTTCGATGTCGCCCTGCGTCAGGTACATCACTACCCCCTCCCAAATCCAGGTGGTCGGCCGCGTCTCGTCGTGACCGGCGTGAGCCAGCGCCTGCGCGAGCGCGTCGTGCTCGAAGTCGACGGGCACGAAGCGAATGTCACACGACGCAGGCGAGAGCTGCTGCACCCGCTCGCGTTTGTCGCGCTGCGAGTCGGGATGGTCGACCTCGAACACCGAAACCTGGCCGAGCTCGGGCATGCGCCAGGCGCGCCCGTCCAAGCCAGCGCCAAGAATCACGACCTGCGGTGCGCCCGCCGAGCGCACCACGTCGTCGATGGCGACCGTTCGCGCGACCATCATTTTGGCCTGCGTCTGTAGGTACTCATGCCGAAGTCGCGCACGAAAGCCTTCAGGCACACGCCCCGAGCGCTCGTTTCGCACCTCGCGCGCGGCCGCCTCAGGCAAAAGTACTATGGCCGTCGGGTCGTCGAAGCGCCCCGGGGCGAGCAGCCCGTGAGCCATAGCCCGACCCATGCAGACGAGCTCCGCGGTCTTGCTGGCGCGGCCTTTCTTCATGCCGGGGCAGCAAAGCATGTTAGACGCGCCGCGCGAACACGCTGATTGCTCGGCATTTACTGGCGCTAGAGATCGATGTGGCGCCGCCCAGCTCTTGTGACATTTTGGCATCACCCAAGAGTGTGAGGGCCCTGCAACGGCGGCGGCTCACGCCCAGGCTGCCCCAATGCTCGCTCTACCCATTTCGGAGAAAGCTTGATTCAAGCGTCGCCGCTCTCTACCGTTAGTAAGATTTGCATCACGCTGGCCGGGAAGCGCGTTGCCTCCCACGGCCGGTGCACTCCTTTCATGGCGCACCCCACAGCCAAAGCTCCGGAGCACGAGACAGGCGCGGCCCCCGGCCGAGTGCTGCTCGTGGACGACCAGCCCGAGGTGCGCCGCGTGGTCCGGCGCAACCTCACCAAGGCCGGCTACGTAGTGATTGAAGCCTGGAATGGTCGCGTGGCCATCGAGCTCGCGCGCGAGTCGACGTTCGACGTGGTGATCAGCGACGTGCGCATGCCGGACATGGACGGCCTGGACCTGCTGGTCGCCTTGCACGAGCTCGACGCCAATTTGCCGGTCGTGCTCACCTCGGGCTCGCCGGGTCCGCCCAGCGTCGTGCAGACGCGCATGCTCGGCGCTTTCGCCTTTTTGGAGAAGCCGGTGCCGTTCGACACGATGCGTGAAACGGCGCGGCGCGCCATCGAGCTGCGGCGCGGCACGGCGGAGCAGGAGCCTTTCGAGCCATTCGCATCGCTCGAGCGCATCCGCGTGGCGCGCCCCGAAGGCGCTGACGACGACGACCACGACGAGTGAGGCCGGCTCGGCTTCAGTTGCAGCCGTCGCCCCGCGTGGGACCGAGGTCGGCCCACTCGATGGCGCCGTCTTCGACCCCAAAGCGGGCGTTCGTGTAGCTCTCGATATCGATGAGCTCGTCGGCGCTGCCTTGGTTTTGGGTGCAGCAGCCACCGCAATCGTCGTCTCCGCAGGTATCGAGCACGGTCACCACCAGCGTTTTGTTGCCGCTTTTCAGGCACAAATCGTGGAGCTGCAACCTGGCAAAATCCGGAAACGCCGCCACGATGTCGTGCGTCGAAACCCAAGCCTCGGATTTTTTACCGTCGCAGGCCGAGAACTGCCCCGCCCAAGTGCAGCCGTTGTACTTGACGCACTCTTCGCTGCCCGGGTCGGGGTACGACGTGTACCAGGTCTTTTGAGCGGTCCCCCACACGAGACCGGGACTGTCACAACCCGCAGCCCCGCCGACGCTCGCGGAGCCGCTGCTACCCGCGCTGCCCGCCGAGCCCGCCTGGGTAGTGCTACCGCCCCTCGAGGCGTCTCCGCCGGTGGCGCTCCCGCCTTGCCCGGCGTGCGTGGCACTGGCGCCGACGCCCGTTGAGGTTCCGCCGACGCCCGTTGAGGTTCCGCCGACGCCGACGCTGGCGCCAGCGCCTGGGCTACCGTTCGAGGCACCGTCAGTGGTGCAAGCGGGCACCGCGAAACCCGACAGCAACAAGAACGTGGCGCATCGCACCACACGCCGCAAAACCTGGTCGTTCATGCGCTCTCCTGATGCCGATTGCACAGCGTACCGAGCAGCGACCCTTCACACAACGTCACCTGCCCGCTCGGGTGGTTGGCGCGTGTGGGCGCACCTGATACAGCGGAGCCGTGACCGAGCTCAATCCTTCCACCTACTTGCCGACTCGAGAGCAGCTGCTCTTCAACCTCTACGAGGCCGCCGAGCTCGAGCACAACCTGATGTGCACCTACTTGTACGCGGCGTTCAGCCTGCGCAGCGGGGAAGCCGAGGGTTTGCGCGCGAAAGAGGCGGAAGCGGTCCAGCGCTGGCGCAAGACCATCCTGCAGATCGCGATCGAAGAGATGGGCCACCTCACCGCGGTGTGGAACATCAGCGCCGCCCTCGGCGGAGCGCCGCGCTTCGGCCGCGCCAATTTCCCGCTCGACCCCGGGTTGTTGCCCGCCGGCATCGTGGTCAAGCTGGCGCCGTTCGGCGAGCCGGTGCTGCAGCACTTCGTACACTTGGAGCGCCCCGAAAATTCGAGTGAGCCGGATGGCAGCGGTTTCGCGCCGGAGCTCGTGTTCTCGCGCTCGGGCGCCGCACGGCGCCTGACCCCCATGGTCACCGACTACCAGACGGTAGGCGAGTTTTACGCGCAGCTGGGCGCCTGCTTGCAAGCGTTCGCGGCGCACCACGGTGAGAAGGTCGCGTTCTGTGGCGACCCGGCGCTGCAGCTGTCGCAAACGGAGGTGCCGTTGTTCGGCGCCAAACCGGTCATCTGCTCCAAGACCGCGCTGGCCGCCTTCACCGCCATTCGCGAGCAGGGCGAAGGCGCGCCCGAGCACTCGGACACCTCGCATTTCACCCGCTTCCGCGCCATTCACGCCGAGCTGCTGGCGCTCCAAGCCGAAAATCCGGATTTTTCTCCGGCCTTTCCGGCCGCCCACAACCCCGTGCTGCGCCGCCCAGTGCGCGCGGAAGGGCGAGTCTGGATTGAGGACGAAACCGCGGCCAAGACCGTCGACGTCGCCAACAGCGCCTACGCCTTGATGCTGCGGTTGCTCGGCTACTCGTACCTGGTGCCGCGGCCCGAGCCTGAAAAGGCGTTGGCCATCGACCTGGGGCTTGGCCTGATGCGTAGTTTCACCCTGCTGGCGGAGCGCGCGGCGCGCTTGCCGGCTGGTCCCTCCAACCCGGGCTGCCACGCCGGTGTTTCGTTCACCACGCTGCGCGACGCGGCTGCGTTCCCGCCCAGCCCAGGCGCGCGCCACGCGTTGCTCGAGCGCCTGCAAGAGATCACCGCCGCGGCCCGTGAGCTCGACCGCGATGGCGACGAGCGCACCGCGTCGGCGTTGCGCCAATTCGAAGCCCTGAGCGAGCGTGCCGCGCGCGGCTTCGAAGCGGCGAACCAGCGCCGTGGGCAAGCGGGCGCGTCGCTACCGATGGCCGTGCCGTCGCCGCCAGCAGCCGCCGTGGCCAGCCCCGCGGCCACGCCCGACGTCGCTCGTTCGCCGGTAGCCATGACGCCGAACGGCATCCCCGTGCCGCGCGTCGAGAACGGCGTCGAGTACATCGAAGGCAAGAACCTGACTCTGGTCTACGAAGGCAAGCGCTGCATTCACGCCCGCTTTTGCGTCACCGGCGCTCCGGGCGTGTTCCTGGCCAACGTGAAGGGGCCATGGATCCAACCGGACGGCATCGAAACCGAGCGCTTGGTGGAAATCTCGCATGCGTGCCCGTCTGGCGCGATTCGCTACCAGCGTCACGACGGCGCGCCGAACGAAGCCGCGCCGCCCGTGAACCTGCTGGCCATCAGAGAGGCCGGTCCCTACGCCGTGCGAGGCGAGCTCTCGATCGCGGGCCGAACGTCGGACTTTCGCGCCACGCTTTGCCGTTGCGGGGCCTCGAAGAACAAGCCCTACTGCGACGGCTCGCACCACGAGGTCGGCTTCGCCGCCACCGGCGAGCCCCCCACCGGTCAAGCCGACATGTTGGACGCCCGCGGCGGCCCGCTCGAGATCGAGCCCCTGCAAGACGGCCCCCTGCAGGTGCGTGGCAATCTGGAGATCACCAGTGGCACTGGCCGCGTGGTGAGCCGCCTCACCCAAGCTCGGCTGTGCCGTTGCGGTGGCAGCGCCAACAAGCCGTTCTGCGACGGCACCCATGCGCGCAATGGCTTTCGTTCGTGAGCGCGGAGTGAAAAATGCTATCCGGCGAGGATGAATTCCGCATCCTCACTCCTGCCTGCCTTCGCGCCTGGCAATGTCGCAGTCGTGACCGGAGCCGCCAGCGGCATCGGCCTGGCTGCGGCCGAACGCTTCGCCGCCCTCGGCATGAAGGTCGTGCTCGCGGACCTGGCCGGCCCCGCCCTGGACCAGGCGGCAGCGCGGGTCGCGGCCCAGGCTAGCGGCGGCGCGGCCAGCGTGTTGGCGTTACCGACCGACGTCAGCCGTTCAGTGGACTTGGTCGTGCTACGCGAAGCAACGCTCGAGCGCTTCGGCTCGGTCGCGGTTTTGCTGAACAACGCCGGCGTTGGCAACAACCCCGGGTTGCCCTGGGAGAACACGGCGGGTTGGAAGGCGCTCCTCGACGTCAACCTGTGGGGTGTCGTGCACGGCGTCGAGGCCTTCTTGCCCAGCATGCTTCTGGCGGGAAAGCCCGCGTGCGTCATCAACACCGGCTCCAAGCAGGGCATCACCAGCCCGCCCGGCAACGCGGCCTACAACATGTCGAAGGCGGCGTTGCGCAACTACACCGAATCGCTGGCCCACGCTTTGCGCGAGGCGGGCGGTCAGCTGAGCGCGCACCTGCTGATTCCCGGCTTCACCTTCACCGGCATGAGCGGCGGCACCGAAAAGCCGGCCGCGGCGTGGACGCCCGAGCAGGTGGTCGACTTCTTGCTCGAAAGCTTGAAGCGCGGCGATTTTTACGTGCTGTGTCCCGACAACGCGGTCGATCGCGCCACCGACGAACGGCGCATGCAGTGGTCGATCGACGACATCATCAAGAACCGTCCCGCCCTCTCGCGTTGGCACCCCGACTTCCAAGCCGCGTTCGCCGCGTACGTCAGCGGAGAAAAGGGCTCTTCCTCGTGATTCTCTATCACTTCCCGACCTCACCGTTCGCACGGCGGGTGCGGCTGGTGCTCGCGCTCAAGGGTCTTTCCGTGGAGCTGCGCGACGCGCGCGCTGTCCCCGAGCACCGCGCCGAGGTGAACCGGTTGAACCCGCTGCACACCGTTCCCGTGTTGGTCGACGGCGAGCACGTGATCACGGACTCGGCAGCCATTTGCCACTACCTCGAGCGCAAGCAGCCCGAGCCACCGCTCTGGCCAGCGGGCATGGCCGGCGCACACGCGTTTCAACTGGTCGCGCTCGTCGACGCCGCCACCAACATCCTGAGCGACTGCGGCATGCGCTATTACGCCCTGCACGCCGACCCCAACTTCGGGGCGGTGCGCGACACGATGGTCGGTCGCGCTCAACGGGCGCTCGATGCGCTGGCCGGCGCCGTCACCGAGCGCGGCCTGGGCAAGCCGCTGTGCGGTGAAGCTTGGAGCGGCGCCGACATCGCCGTCTATTGTTTGGTGACCTGGCTCGAAGGCCTGCCGGCTCGCGCTCCGCACTTTCCGCCAGCGGGGCAGGTCGTGTCGCTGGGTTGGTCGCTGCCGGCGGCGCTCAGCGGTTGGGCGGACCAGCACCGCGCGCGTCCCGATGTCGTCGCGCTCGGATAAGCCTCAGGGTCGCGTCACCCGCACGTTGTCGAAGCTGGCGGCGCTGTTGTCGCCTCCCAGCGCTACCGTGCCGCGCGTCAGGCTGCTGTCGTCGATGACGGCGACTTGCTGTCCGTCGATGGCGAGACGCAGCGTCGTACCGATGAGCTCGAATCGCAGCCGGTACCAAGTGCCGACCTTGATGCCCAACGATGCGCTCGTTTTGATGGCCGCCGGCGGCGCGCCCGCCACCCGGGCGCGAATGGCGGCGCGGCCGTCGGGGCGCAGCACGGCGGCGTAGTAGTTGTCGATGTTCGAGAAGCGCCCGAGCAGGGCCACTACGTCGCCGGTGCCGGTGCCGCCAAACTCCAGCACCTCGACGTCGGCTTCGATGACTTGATCCGTCCAGGAGCCTGCTTTCGCGACCGAGGCGTAGAAATCTCCGAACACTGGCGTCAGCCGGTAGCTCTGACTGGCCCGCGACGAGTCGAGCGCTACCGACCAGGGGCTGCCCGCCACCTCGAGCCATTGCGCGGCGTTGCCGGTTTCGAAGTCGTCTTCCAGGAGCAGGTTCGGATCGCTCGCGGCGCCCGCGCCGCCACCTTCGCTCGCCATCCCGCCCATCTCGGTTCCCCCGCTCGCCTGCGCTCCGGCGGATCCGCTCGTACCGGCCGAGCCGGGTGCTCCGCCGCTGCCACTGGTCGTCGCCCCGCCGGCACCGGTCGCGCCGACGCCACCGCTGGTACCCCCTTCGCTCGTGCCGAGGCCACCGGTGGTCGCGCTAGAGCCCGCGCCCACGGCACCCGCGCTCGGAAATGCGCCGACGCCTCCGCTCGAGTCCTCGCGCCCCAAGTTGTAATTGGGAAATTGGCAGGCGCTTGCCCAGAGAGCCCCTGCTGCGGCCCATGCCTGCAGGGAACGCCGTCGCCGTCCGAGCCACATGAACCTCCCAATGTAACCCCGCTTTCCCTCGGCCGGAGCCACCAAGGGCCTGCGACGTCGCCAAAACGCAGTAATTTCAGACGGTTAGGGATTTTTCACGAAGTTGCGCTCGGGATGTCGAGAATGCCGCGTCGGCTCCGACATCTCGGTATGGCGCCACAGGCGGCGCCGCTCACGAAAGGTTTCGAAAATGAAGTTCATGTTGATGATGAATGCGCCACGCGGTGACGGTGATTGGGGCGTGAACAATTGGAAGATGGAAGAGCTGCAGGCGCACGTCGGCTTCATGAAAACGCTCAACCGGGAGCTGAAGAAGGAAGGCGTGTTCGTGGTCGGCGAAGGTCTGGCCATGCCCGCGGAGGCGCGCCTGGTCCGCGCCAACCCGAAGGACAACTCTCCCGAGGTGACCGACGGTCCGTTCGCGGAGGCCAAAGAGTTCTTGGCGGGCTACTGGATCGTCGACGTGGAGAGCCCGGAGCAAGCGTATGCCATCGCGGCGCGCATCTCGCTCGCGCCCGGGCCCGGCGGCAAGCCCATGCACTTGAAGCTCGAGGTGCGCCAAGTGATGAGCGCGCCCCCCGTGGAGCCCTGAGCGGGTTGGGAGCCGAAGAAGCGCGCATGACGAACGTGGGCGAGCACCTGTTGCGTGAGCTGGCGCCCCAGGTGCTCGGCGCGGTCGCGCGGCGCTACGGCGACTTTGCGGCGGCGGAAGACGCGGTTCAAGAAGCGTTGCTGATCGCCGCCACGCATTGGCCGAACGAAGGCGTGCCGGACAACCCGCGCGCGTGGCTGATTCAAGTGGCGGCGCGACGCATCACCGACCAGCTCCGCACCGAGATTGCGCGGCGCCGGCGCGAAACGGAGCTGGTCCTGGAAGCACCGCCGGAGCAGCAGCTCGCGCCCCCGCCCGACGCCGAGCCGGAAAAGGACGACACCTTGCTGCTCTTGTTCATGTGCTGCCACCCCGCTCTCACCCGCACCAGCGCCATCGCCCTCACTCTGCGCGCGGTCGCCGGCCTCGCCACGGCCGAAATTGCGCACGCATTCTTGGTGCCGGAGGCCACCATGGCTCAACGCATCAGCCGCGCCAAGCAGCTGATCAAAAAATCGGGCGTCGGCTTCCAAATGCCGAGCCCGAGCGAACGCGACGAGCGGCTGGCCGCCGTGCTGCACGTCTTGTATCTCATCTTCAACGAGGGCTACGCCGCCAGCGGCGGTGATAGCCTGCAGCGCGTCGATCTTTCGACCGAGGCCATTCGTCTTTCGCGCGCGGTGCAGCGCTTGCTGCCCGACGACGGCGAAGCGGCGGGTCTGCTGGCATTGATGCTGTTGACCGACGCGCGGCGCCGCGCCCGCACGGGGCCGGACGGCGAGATCGTTCCGCTCGACGAGCAAGATCGCACGCTGTGGGATCGCGACGCCATCACCGAGGGCGTCGCGCTGGTGAGCCAGGCATTGTCGCGCGGGGCGGTGGGCGCCTACCAACTGCAAGCGGCCATTGCCGCCTGCCACGACGAAGCCGCCCGCGTCGAAGACACCGATTGGCCGCAAATTCTGGCATTATACGGGCTGCTCCAGCGCATGTCGGACAACCCGATGCTGACTTTGAACCGCGCCGTCGCCGTCGCCATGGTGCACGGCCCCCGCGCCGGGCTGGAGCTGCTGGCGACGCTGGACGCCGATCCACGCCTGGCAGGCCATCACCGTTTGGCAGCCGTACGCGGCCACCTGCACGAACGCGCCAACGAGCTTGCCCCCGCCATCGCCAGCTACCAAGCCGCCGCCGCTCGCACGTCCAGCACCCCCGAGCGCAACTACCTGCTGATGAAAGCCGCGCGCCTGCGCGAGCGCGCCAACTAAACGCTTCGAAACATCTTGGGGCTGCCAATCCGCAGCCCGAATCGCAGAAGCTT
>JBEQSW010000638.1:0-6789 GCA_040348565.1 Myxococcales bacterium
GCTCCACGACGTCCACGGGCGTGCGGCATCTCGCGCTTTCGTGCGTGTCCGCGATCGGCAC
The DNA here is from genome assembly GCA_040348565.1 of Myxococcales bacterium. Classification (GTDB taxonomy): domain Bacteria; phylum Myxococcota_A; class Polyangia; order Polyangiales; family Polyangiaceae; genus PMG-095. The sequence continues at coordinate 62 of JBEQSW010000638.1, forward strand.
GCCGGTTGCTTGATTGCCTCAATCATGAAAACCGCACGTCGACCGCTGCCGCCCCCCGGCGCAATTCCCGAGCCCGGAGAGCTCGTGCAGGGGCGCTATCGGGCTCTGCACGAGCTGGGCCGCGGCGGCATGGGCGTCGTGTTGGCGGCGCGCGACGAGATGCTCAACCGCGAAGTCGCGCTGAAAGTGATGCTCCCGCACATGATGAGCTCACAGCAGGCGGTCGAGCGCTTCGTGAACGAGGCCCGCAGCTTGGCGCAGCTGGACTGCCGCCACGTGGTACGGGTTTGGGATTTTGGCACCATTTCCGAGCCGGCGACGAGCGCCGGTTTGGCGTTCATGGTGCTCGAGATGCTACGTGGCGAAGACCTGTTCAGCGTGGCTGCACGCGAAGGCGGACTATCACCCTCGCGGGTAGTGCGCTACGCCCTCGAAGCCTGCGGCGGGCTGGCCGCCGCTCATGCCCGCGGCATGGTCCATCGCGACCTGAAGCCGGAAAATCTGTTTCTGGCAATCGAGCCCGACGGTAGCGAGTGCCTCAAGGTCCTGGATTTCGGCATTGCGCGCAGCCGTGGCCGCAAATCCCTGTCGGCGGGTAGGACGGGCGTGGGCTCGCCGGGCTACATGTCGCCCGAGCAGGTCGAGGCTCCCAGCACCGTCGACGCACGCAGCGACATCTGGGCGCTGGGGGTGGTGATGTACGAGCTCTTGGCTCATCGCCCCGCCTTCACCGGCGACGACCCTCATAGCCTGTGCCTGCAGATCTTGACCGCTCCCGTGACGCCGCTGAGCGAGCTACGTCCCGACTTGCCACCGGCGCTCGTGTACGTGGTCGAGCGCTGCATGGAGCGAGACCCGGCGCGACGCTTCCCCAACGTGGCGGAGCTGGCCGAAGCTCTCGCCCCCCTCGACGACTGGGCCCCCGAGAGCGACGCCGAGCGAATACGTCGTCAGCTCGACGCCTCGACGGCCACGATCGGAGCTTACGTGCGTCCGCGCGAGGCCTCGGCGGGCGACGGGGACGTGAGCGGCATTCGCCGCGCCAGCGTGATCGGGCCTACCCGCAAGCGCCGCAGTTGGTCCTTGTTGGTGGCGGCGTTGGTGTTTTTGCCGGCCGTTGCCCTCATTCCGCGCGTCGTTCAAGCCCCCGAGCTCGCGCCTGCACGCGCTTGGACGGCTCATGCGGCCGAGCAAGCCAAGGCGGCTTGGCACGCAACCAGAACTCGCGCGCGCGACCTGTGGAAGAAAGAAACGGCGGGCAGGGGCTCGGAAGCGGCTCCCAGCGAGCCGTAGCGCGGCGCCACGGCTCGCTGGGCCTTGGGCTGGTTATGGCACGATGCCGACGCATTCGTCGGCGCAATTGAAGGTCGCCGAAGTGCACGAGCGGTCGTCGATGCAAGCATCGCAGGCGCGTAACGCGCGCTGCTTGTCGTCGTCGCTGCCGGCGCGACTTTCACACTTGTCGCTGCAACCATCGACGTCGTAGTCAGAGTTGAAGCAGTCCGCGTAGCGCTTGCACACCGTGTGGCAATCGATCTTATTGGTGATTTCGTCGACGGTGTCGCTACAGCCGACGACGCCAGTGAAGAACAAGCCTAGAGCCAGACACAGGGGGTATTTGAAGCCGTTTTTCATGATGTTGGGGTCCTCGAAAAAAAAGAGCGCGGGGAGCGTCGGCACGCGCCGGCGCACACCCGCGCTCGAAGTCGAAAGGGTGAAGCGGTGGCAGGAGCTGAGCGCGGTGCGGTCAACGCGCGACGTAGCTAGGGGGGTCGCTGGCAGGGAAAGACTGCCAAGAAGCTTCGTCGACGCTGTCCCGTTGCCCCTCTCCGAAGCGATGACTCACGTCGCGTTCGATCCAGCGTTGCAGGCGCTGCATCGACTCCTTGAGAGGTCGATCGGTGACGCCGCGTACGAGCAAGGCGGCCCCGCCCAAGACGAGCAGGGGCGCCAACGGACCACCGCGCCAAAGCGCCGCGGTGGCGAGCCCTACGCCGCCCAGGATGCGCGCCGTACGTTTGCGCTTGTTCCGCGCCTGCACGCGCTTGCCCATGCTGATGATGTCGAAGGTCATGCTGTTCACCATTGACCAGCGCAAGCAGGCGCCGTGCCAACTTTCGAACATGGTGGCCCGAATCGTGCAGTCGTTCGTCGCGCGCCTCGGCGCATCGTCGAGGACGAAATCGAAGGAGTCGAAAAAGATGCAAACGCACACTCAGCAAACCGGCGGCAAGACTGCGACGGTCGATCAACTGAATTCGTTCCTACGTGGCGAGCTGTCGGCTGCCGAGACCTATCGCCTGGCGTTGGATCGGCTGGATCGTAGCGAGCATCGCCCCTCGCTGATTCAATGCTCGCGTTCGCACGAGGAGCGGGCGCGGCTGCTCACCGAGGCAATTTTGGGCCGCGGTGGCGAGCCTGCCGAGAGCTCTGGTGCTTGGGGCACGCTGGTTCGCCTGCTCGAGCGCAGCGCGGCCAGCATCAGCGAAAGCGCTGCCGTCTCGCTGCTGGAGGAAGGTGAAGACCACGGCCGTGACGACTACTTGCGCGACCTCGAGAAGCTGGAGCCGAGCGCGCGTCAGCTCGTGGAGTTCGCCATTTTGCCCGAGCAGCGCCGCACGCACGACACGATCAAGGCCGTGAAGCGCTCGCTGTCGTAAGCTGCTCCCGTGAGTGCTTACGAAACGCGAGAGCCCTGAAGCAGCGACGCTTCAGGGCTCTCGCGTTTACGTCTGACTACAGCACCAGGGCGGCGTGCGCGCCCAGCGTGAGGAACTTCAACGCCGAGCCGTCGTCACGCGGGAACATCACGTTGTAAGCGCCGTGCACGCCGAGATCGATCAGCGGCAGGAGCGTGAAGTCGACGGCCAGACCACCATCCATGATGGGCGCCGTGCGACTTTCGAGGCCGGCCACGTGCGCAACGCCCAAATGACCGAAAATGGAAGGCTCGACGATTTTGCCGATCGCCAAGCGTCCGCCCAAAAAGCCGCTGTACAGCTTGGTCTCGTCGTTGCCGCCGAAGGCGTGATAGCTGCCTCCGAGCTCCGGAGTCAGCGAAACCAAGAACAAATCGAACTCTTGACCGAGTCGAAGGGCGCCGCCGCCTCCCGACTTCGTTTCCGGCGCGTCCAGCGCGCTTCCGAAGTCGAAGTCGACCGCGATGTGAGTCTTGCTCGTGTCGTCGTCACGGCGATTGTGACGCGGAGATTCGTCGTAGCGTCGCGCATCGTCATCGGCGCGCGCAGGCGTGGCGACGACTACGCTGGCGACGGCGCCGAGGCCGAACAATAGGTGGGTAAGGGAACGGTGAGGCCGATGAGATGGTGACATGCGTGTGCACGAAGCAACCCGCATGCCATCAGCTGGGCGTCGGCGCGGTCCTGGGCGTCGGCGCCGTCGCCTTCGCGGACTTCGCCGAAGGATCTTCCAGGCGGCTCACCAGCTCTTGCGCGACGCGTTTTGCCAACAGCCGCAGCGCCCACACTCCCGCGGTTTTCGCGATGGTGCCGAGCGCCGACGGCTGTTGGGGCGCAAGCCAGCCAGCGCTGCGGCGCCGTCGCCGTTCGACGACGAGCACCGCGGCGCTGACCAAAGCCGCTGCGCCGGCCACGACCAGCGCGGTTTGCAACGCCGGCTTGAGCTCGTGCCTGACTTGTTGCATCAGTTCTTTTCCGCTGTTCGCGGCCTCGTGCAAGCTGCGCGAAAGCTCGGCCTTGTGCTTTTGCACCTGTGCTTCGGCGAGGGCAATCTCGTCGAGGCCATTCTTGGGAGAGTTGGAGCGCGCTATCACGTCGACACTCGCCGTCCGAAGATCAGCGAGACGACGGCGAGCACCAAGAACACGAGGAACAGGATTTTGGCAACGCCAGCCGCGCTGGCGGCAATGCCACCAAACCCGAACACCGCGGCCAACAGCGCAATCACGAAAAATACGGCAGCCCAGTACAACATGGCAAACTCCTTTGATGAGCGCGCCTAGCGCCTGAATCGGGACTAAGCAGAAGGCGTGCCACGACCAGAATCGGCAAAGACGCGCCACATTCGAGGCGAAGCGGGCGCGCGAGGCATCGCAAGTGACCCAACGAGGCCAAACGCCCCGCGCGCCGAGACGTCACCGCTCGAGCCCGTCAATCCACGGTACGCACCGGCGGCTCGTCTTCGTAGGTTGGCAGGTGCGGTTCGTCCGGAGAGTCCGGCGTGACGGGCTCAGGCGGCGCTGGGGCCGGCTCCGGCACTGGCGTCGGCCGGGAAGGAACGTTGGCGGCGCGAAGTGGTTCGGGGGTTAGCGGTCGAGCGTTGGGGTACATGCCCGTCTGCCAAGCATGCAACGTGCCGCTAGCACCGCTCGGAAGAGCGCTGCGAAGGCGCACCGGGCTCGCGCCCAAATGCCTCGCGAACGCCCCGCCCGGCCAGAACGCCCCGCGCCCGGTCGCGCTCGCTCAAACCTTCTTGGGGCGCGGCATATTCAAGCGTTCCAAGTGATTGATCAGCGTGCGGCGCGACACGCCCAACAACTGTGCGGCGCGCGTCTGGTTGCCCGCGCACTGCTCCAACGCTTGCGTGATGCGAGCCCGCGCCGTTTCTGAATCTTCGCCCAAACGACCTTGTTGCATGCCGCTGATGGGGTCGGGGCGGCTGGCGGCAGGGCCCGACGCTTTGTTGGCCCAGGCCGCGGCCCCCGAGGGAATGAACACCTCGGTAGCCTCCATGTCCTCGGGCGGGAAGAGGTTGCTCTCCCGGGTGCCGTCTTGCGGAATGTGCTCGAGCTCGATGTCGCCCGCGCCGCACAAAAAGGGCGCGCGCTCCATCACGTTCTTGAGCTCACGCACGTTACCGGGCCACGAATAGCGCTGCAGCGCCTCGACCGCGGCTTGGGACAAACGCGGAACCGGCAGCCCTGAGCGCCGACAGAAGCGCTCCAAGAATAGCCGCGCCAGCGGCTCGATTTCGAGCGGGCGCTGGCGGAGGGGCGGAATCGAAAACTCGACGCCCGCGATGCGATAGTACAAATCTTGGCGAAACTTGCCGAGCCGGGCTTCCGCGCGCAGATCGCGGTTGGTCGCCCAAATGAATCGCACGTCGATGGGGCGCGGCTTGGTGGCGCCGACGCGCAAGATGGTCTTCTCCTCGAGGACCCGCAGCAGCTTGGCCTGGGTCGACAACGGCATCTCTCCGATTTCGTCGAGGAACACCGTGCCTTGGTCGTTCGATTCGAGCAGGCCCACCTTGGTCTGGGTGGCGCCCGTAAACGAGCCACGCTCGTGCCCGAATAGCTCGGATTCCAGCAGGGTTTCCGACAGCGCGGCGCAGTTGAGGCGCAAGAGCGGGCGGCCGCGGCGGTTGGAGCGCGCGTGAATGGTCTCGGCGAAGATCTCCTTGCCGGCTCCGGTCTCTCCGGTAATGAGCACGGAAATGCCGCTCTGCGCGGCGCGCACCGCGATTTCGTAGGCGCGCTTCATCTCCGGATCGATCAAGACCGGCGGCCCGATGTCGCTCGGAGGGCGGCTGGAGATGGCGGACACGGCCAGGGGATGCGCGCCGCTCGGGACTTGCACCAGGATCAGCGCGATGCCGGCGCGGATGAAGTCGCCCGGCCCCAACGTGCGCCGCTCGGCGGGGGCTAGGCGCGAGTCCACGTCGTCGCGGTGGGTCGGCTCGTCGATGAGGGGGTCTGCTTCGTTGCGGAAAAGCGAGGTGCCGTTGGCACTGCCCAAGTCTTCGACCTCGACCACGTCGCCGACGTGCAGGGCGAAGTGGAACCGCGAGACCGATGGATCGTCGATGCGCAGATCGTTGCTCGCGCTCCGGCCAACCCGCACCGTACCGCTCTCGGGCAGGTGAAAGACGCTGCAATGCTGGCGGAGGTACACCAGCACCTCCAGCGCGCCCGGATGTGCATCCGGTGCTCCGGGACGGTGAGTGTGATGATCGCTCACGTGCTCTGGCATTCTCTCAAGTCAACGCGAACGGAGTGGTGGGGGAGAACTACAGTATTTATTGCACGACTCGCGCAGTTTGACTGCGCAACTCGTGCACGAGCGTGCGACTTACATTGCCCTACGCTGGCGGCGTCGGGCTCGCTGCGCGCCGAGTACCAGGGCCGAGACGAAGAGCATGGATCCCAATGTCGGGCGAGGTGCTCCGCTCAGCGCACAACCGCTGTCGTCGTCGACCGTATCGGGTTTTTCCGGACTACCGGCGGTGCTGGTTGCGCCTGCACCGGCCGAGCCTGCGCCGGCCGCGCTGTCCGCGCCAGCAGCAGCCGGTTCCATTCCGGAAGCGCCAGCGGCGCCGCCGTCGCCCTCGGGCCAAGGCGACCCTGCGCCGGCCGCCTCGAACGCCGTTTTCACGAGCGGTGTGAAGAAGCTGACGTCCGTGTACTTGGCGGAAGCGTTGGCGTTCGTGCAATCCATGGACACGGACGAGAAGACGCCCACCAACTCGCCGTTGTCGGCGAGCGTGGGACCGCCGCTGTCACCTTCGCACGGCCCCTCGCTCACGGTGAAGGTGCGGATCCACTGGCCGACGGCCGACACGCTCACTTCGCGCTCGGTGCGTGGGTTCAATACGGTCGGATCCACGCCCCCGAATCCGATCGCCGTGAGCACGTCTCCGGCGCTAACGGGCCCCCCGCGGTGCAGAGGCACCGTCGGAAGGTCGAGCGCGCGATCGAGCACGACGAAAGCGATGTCGTTTTGGCAGATCGTCGTCGAGCCGCTGGTGAC
>JBEQSW010000603.1:0-18096 GCA_040348565.1 Myxococcales bacterium
CACCGCGCGTCACACTCGGCCGAGAGCTGCCCGGAATCGATCCAAGAGAAGGCGGGCAAGGGCAAGCCGGCGTCGCTCGGCAAAGCAACGCTCGCCTTGACGTTCGCCAACGACGGTCACGTCAAGACTGCCACCATCAGCGATCCGTTCGGCGAAGACACACCGATTGGCAAGTGCGTGCTGCGCGCGATGAAGGCCATCATCGTCCCCGCGTATCAGGGTGACGAGCAGGTCGTAAATTGGGAGATCGATCTGAGCGGTGGCAAGAAGTCCGGCCCCGTCGGTGGCGAAAAGCCCGAAGACGAAGCCGACAAGGCCGACAAAAAGTAGCTTTCGGCTTTGTGCTCGACGCGGGGGCGGAGCCATGGAAGAACCGCCCTCCGTGTCGGACAGCGATCAAGTCTTCGACCCTGCGCTCCGCGCCGCGAACCTGGCTTTGTCCGGACGCAAGCGCCGTGAAGTCAGCCGCATCGCGTCGATCGAGCTGCGCTTCACCGACGCCCGCAGCGGCGCTTGGGAAGCCCTGGCCATGATCTCCGTCGGGGTCGCCACCGTCCTCTGCGTCATCGGCGTCTGGTTCCTCTAAGCTCGCTCGCCTCTTCGTCGTCCACGCGAGACGCCCCAGTCACCCGCCCGACAAGCCTGGCTTCTGGCGAGGCTTTGGCGAGCACCGGAGCGGAGCGTAGGTTGCTACGTGAGCACCGGAGCGCAGCCAAAACGATGCCAGAAGCCAGGATCGTCGGGCGCGGCCACCGGTTGAAACGAGATGCCGGCTAACGGAAGCGGGCTTTGCCTTTGGCTTCCCACCACTCTCGGTAGCGCGTCTGCGCCTTTTGGCGTTCGGCGACGGGAAGGTCGTCGTAGTAGCCGAAGTATTCTTTGGTCGTCGACTTGAGCTCGTCACCGGCGGCACGACGAATGTCGGCCGAGTCGTGAAGCAGCGCGTCGATGAGCCATTCGATGCGGTGCCGCGCCGAGTTGTGACGCCACCACTCTTCCCAAGCCGCCGCCGAAGAACCGAAGTCTTGGCGCGCCAGGACCACGAGCGCCCAGTGCGCCGAGCGCACGATGTCGGCGGAGCGATCTTCCAGTAGGCGCAGCACCGTCGGCACCGCCCGACCGTCGCGCAGATCGGCGATGGCTTCGATCAGCGCGTGGCGTTGCTCTTCGGGGCGCCCGGAATCGGCAAGCAGCTCCGCGAGGCCGCTCTGAATCATCGTGCGCGCGTCGGCGTTGCCTTGCATCAGTCGACCGGCAGCCAACGCCGCCCGCCGCACCTCTTGCTCGTCGTCGACGAAGCGGCGAACGATGGCGCGCGCCGCGTCGCCGTTGGCCATTTCTCCCAGCAAGCGCGTAGCCCAAGCTCGCACGTTCGGGTCGCTGTCGGCGGTACGCACGATCAGCACCGGCGCGGCTTTGACGCCGATGCGCGCCAGCGTGCGCAGCACCGGGCCGCACTCCGAAGCGCGCGACGGGGCGTTGCCGACGCCGCGCCGAAGCTCGGCCGTGATCGGGCCGGGGAAGGAGCTGGCCAAGACCGCGACCGCGGGCTCGCCGATGTGCACGAGCTTGTCGCCGGCCGAAGAGCTACCGCCGAGCAGCTGCTCGAGCAGCGCCTGGCAGTCGTTGGCCAAGTCGACGATCACCGTCGGCAGCTTCAGCTCGGCGGACACGTTCGCCATCGGCAGGGGGCGCGCGCTGTGGGCCAGCGAGCGGGACGCTGGCGCCAAAGGCACGCCGTCGCTGTCGGGCGGCATGTCCAGCTCGTCTTCCAACGCCGCCGCGCCGACCGAGATTTCCGGTGCTTCGGGGGAAGGCACCAGCTCGCGGTGCTGCGGTTCGTCGGCTTCGCGCGCGGGCTCGGCCAGCGCCATCGGCGGAGTGCGCTCGGAAGGCGGCGGCGCCGCGGGGGGCTGCGAAGCTCGGTCGCCGGCCGGCTCGGGCACCAGCTCTAGCTTGCGTGTGCTCTGGGCACCGACGCCTGGCTGGGTCCCGCGTTCCTTCTTCTGAAAACTGAAGTCCCAGCCTTCTTCGGGAGGCTCGACGGTTCGCAGTGGCGGCTGCGACACCCCCGTGCCTTTTCCGGGCTGCTGGTGCGGCGCGAGCGAGCCCTGGGCCGGCGTCTTGCTGCGCGTGAACGAGCCGATCGAGATGACCGGGCGCATCAAGCTGCTGGGCTTGGAGGCAGGTGCCGGAATCGAAGCGGAGGCGGGCGCCGGAATCGACGTGGAGGCAGGTGCCGGAATCGACGTGGAGGCGGGCGCCGGAATCGAAGACGGTAACTCATCGACGCCCAGCGCCGAAGCCAGCGCGGCCGCGCGCTCTTCGGGGCGAGGCAGCGGCGCGCTCTTGCGCAGGAGCGGGGAGCGCGGTGGCAACGACTTGGCCCCGGCTTGCTTGCGCTTGCGGATCAAATGCTCGAGCGCGTTGGACACCACTTGCCCGAACGAAATCACCTGACCCACCGCGTTCAGCTGCACGTCTTGGTGGCCGTGGTCGCCGTACAACACCAGCACCGCGCGCTTGCGCACGTGGATGGGTAGCATCAGCACCTGGGGGCCCGGGCGCCGCTCGAGATCGCGCGCCAATGCCCCGTCAAGGCCGCCTGCCGCCAGGCGCAGCAGCGAGAAGCGATCGGAGGCGGCCGCCCGCGAAAGGGCGCTGGGCAAATCCAGGGGGATCCCCAAAGACAACACGCGGGCCCGCGGCGCCCCCGAACCGGCGGCGTCACGGCCTTCCGCCAGGTCGCCGTGGATCGCGAACAACGCGGTGTACTCGAAGTACTGGGAGGCAAAGTCGAAGAAGGCCCGCAGCACGGCGTCGGTGTCCTCGGCCTCGAGCAGATCTCGTTCGGCCATGGCCGGCGTGTACGGTCCTAGCCGACGTGGCTTCGGCTCTTTGCGCGTCAGCGTCGTCAGATCCACCTGAGGTCGAGGGGCTGGCGCGCGCGCCGGAGTGGCCGGTGGAGCCTCCGACACCTGCTCCGTGACCGGGGCCGGAGGCGTCGGGGGCGAGAGCGGGCCCGGCGCTACGCTCGGGTTGGGATCCGGACGGCCGGCGAGCTTGGCCAAAATGCGCTCCGCCCGCTGCTCGAGCGCCATGCCGTAGTCGCGAGCCAAGGCCTGCTGAATCCTGACCGCGAGGGCAATCCGCTGCTCGATGCGCAGCCCCAGTGAAAATCCGAGGTCGCTTTCCACCTCGCTCGGCAGCGGCTCGCTGACGGCTACCAGCAGCGTGTCGTCCCGTTGCTCGAGCGGGTACAGCACGAAGCGACGCGCCAAGTCCTTGGGCACCAGTCGCAGCACTTCGGCGCCCGACGCCGGTAGCTCGCCGTTGGGCGCCGCGCCGACCTCGTAGCTCTCGGCCAGCAAGCGTGCGAGCTCCGCCTCGCTCACAGCGGATAGCTCGAGCAAGTTCGTGACGAGATCGCCGCCGTACATGGCTTGGCGCGCCAAGGCCTCCTCGACGTCGCGCACCGAGGCCACGTTGTGCTTGACGATGCTCGAGCTCAGAGTCGGCATTGCCCTCGGATCAACGATCTTCCTTACCCCGGGCACGCCGACTTTGGGAAGCAAGTGGCGGGAACCCCTGCTTTCTTGCCCTCTCCCACACGGGCCCCCCGCGTCGGCGCCTACCTGGCCTGGCCCGGCCGCCGCGCCGTGCCTCGCGGCCGGTGAGCCAGCGACTAGCTCAGGGGAGCTGCGGCTCCCATTCGCAGATCGACACGATGGTGTGGCCGCACGAGCGATCGACCCAGTCGCCTTCCTCGGCTTGGTAGGCGCAGTGCTCGTAGCAACCACCGCCCCCGCTATGGCCGGGGCAGTCGGTCTCGACCGCGTTCGGCTGCCCGCCGCGCCAGTCGGAGTAGGCCCACTCCTCGTCGTCGACCCAGGTGTACTCGCCCACGCCCTTCTCGGTGTCGAGCCGGCCGTCGCTGGCGCCCAGCCAGTGCTCGCCATCGTGCAGGTTGCGCGCGAAGTCGTTCTCCTCGGCTGAGGTGATGGTGAGCAAATGGCCGCCCTGCGCCTGGCACGCGTCGCGTGCCGCTGCGTACGTCAACTCTTCGTCGTTGACGCGGTAGCAATGCCCGTTGTCGGCGTTGGTGACGGCGCCGTCGAGCATGTCGCAGCTCTCGATCACGGGCGGGGCGGATTGGCTCTGACCTCCGCTGCCACCGACACCACCGCCCGGAAGTTGCTCGGAGCCACCGGTGCCACCCGTCGCGCTAGCGCCGCCGCCACCCGTCGCGGTGCCGCCCACGGCTCCGCTGCCCCCGCTTCCAGTTTGCGATTGGCTCGACGTGGAATCAGTTCCAGCGGCCGCGCTGGCAGAGCCCGCTGCGTTGGCTGACGCACCGGTCGAGATACCGTTCTTGGCGAACAGCTCGTTGCCGGCCGGGCTCGAGCAGCCCACAGCGCCGAAGATCGCGGTCCACAGAGGCAGGGAGAGAGCGAGGGCGAACGAGCGCGCTGGCATGACCGGTTTTGGCATTAGTAGCTCGATCTGGTCGAGCTGCGGCGGCGCGCGCGCCCCGGGCCCATTAAAAAATGGACTTAACCTTGAAAAATTCCCGGCTCGAGGTAGCGGCGGTTGCAACGCGTACAACGGGAAACTACCGTGTCATACGATGTCCGAGACCTCCCCTGCGACGGGCTCGGGCTCGGGCAAGTACCGTACTCTGTTCGAGCTTGGCCAAGGCGGCACCGCCAACGTGTCGCTGGCGGTGGCTCGAGGGCCCGAGGGTTTCAAGAAGCTGTTCGTGGTGAAACAGCTGCGCAGCGTCTACGCGCAGGACCCGGAATTTCGGGCGATGTTCATGACCGAGGCGCGGCTGTCGGCGCGCCTGAATCATCCGCACGTCGTCCAAGTGTACGAGGTGTTCGAGCAAGGCGTCACTCCGACCATCCTGATGGAGTACATCGAGGGCCAGACGTTGGACGCGGTGCTGGCGCTGCCTCCGCCCCGGCTGCCGCTCGAGCTGCATCTACGCATCTTGGCCGACGTCCTGTCGGGGCTCCACTACTCGCACGAGCTCAACGATCTCAAGCACGCTCCGCTCAACGTGGTGCACCGCGACGTCTCTCCGCACAACGTCATGGTCAGCTACGAGGGCGTCGTCAAAGTCCTCGACTTCGGCATTGCCAAGTTGTCGGGCTCGACCGTCGAGACCGAAGCCGGCGTGATCAAGGGCAAGCTTCGCTACATGCCCCCCGAGCAGATCGCGGGGGAGGACGTCGACCGGCGCGCCGACGTCTTCGCCGTCGGAGTGATGTTGTGGGAAGCCCTGTCGGGCACGAAGCTGTGGCGAGGGCTGTCCGACGCCACGATCATGAACCGCGTGCTGAGCGGCGAGATCCCCAAACCGCACAACCCAAGCTCGCCCATTTCGCCCGAGCTTTTGACGATCTGCACGCGCGCGTTGGCACCCGATCGCGCCGACCGCTACCAGACCGCGCTCGAGCTCGAGCTCGCGCTGGAAGATTACCTGGCCAAGCGCTCGCACTACGTTTCGGCGCGCGAGCTCGGCAAATTCATGACCGAGCGCTTCGGCGAGCAGCGCCAAGCCGTCGGGCGACGCATCGAAAAGGAGCTTGGTCATGGCGAATCATCGCGACCGCCGCCCGGTTCGATGGCTCCGCGCAACCCGACTCCCTCGCGCACGGGCTATACCGCCGCGGCCAGCGCCCAGGGCGAGCCGCCGCGCTCCAAGCTCTGGATGCTGGCGGTTGCGTTCGTCGCGCTCGGCGTCGTGCTGGTGGCTTGGGGGGTGCGACGCAAGCCCGAGCCGCTGACCGCGCCCAACGCCATCGGCCTGGGCGGCGCTGCCGCCGCGCGTCGCATTACGGTGTCGATCGAAGCTCGCCCCGAGGGGGCTCGCATCTGGCTCGACGGAGTTGCCGTCGGCAACCCCTACGTCGCCGAGCGAACCTGGGACGGCGCTCAGCACCGGCTGCGGATCTGGGCCCCCGGCTACGAGCCAGAGGAGACCGAGGTGCGCTTCGATGCCGACGTGCGCATGTTCCGCGCGCTCTTGCCGGTCGCCAGCGAAAACCCCAGCGCGCCGCCGCTCGTTCAACCGGCTCCGTTGGCGCGCCCCCGTACCGTCGTCAGGCCCGCGCCCCAGAGCGCGCCGGCCAGCCCGAGCTCGGCCGCGCGCTCCTGCGATCCACCGTACTTTTTGGACGCGCGCGGCATCAAGAAGTTCAAGCCCGAGTGCCTGTGAAGGGCTCGGCGAGGCGCCCGTTCGCCGCAGCGGCGGCGAGCACCTCGGGACCGAGCGCGCTCAGGCGGCCTTCGAGCGCTCCAAGCGGTGTGCCTGCGACGGCAACGCCTCCATAGTGGCGGCGCGCACCGCCGCATAGAGCTCGGGCGTGACCAGCAAATTGTCGCGGGCCTTGTCGCGACCTTGCCCGATGCTCTTGCCCGCGAACGTGAAGTGGGTGCCGCTCTTTTCGAGCACGCCGGCGGCCAGCGCCGTCTCGATCAAGTCGGCGCCCTGATCGATGCCGGTGCCCCAGCGGATGTCGAACTCCGCTTCCGTGAAGGGAGGCGCGACCTTGTTCTTCACTACCTTCACGCGCGTGCGGTTGCCGACCAGGCTTTCCCCCAGCGTGACTTTGCCGATGCGACGCACGTCCAGCCGCACACTGCAGTAGAATTTCAGTGCGTTGCCGCCAGTGGTGGTCTCCGGGTTGCCGAACACCACGCCAATCTTCTGCCGCAATTGGTTGATGAAGATGAGGGTCGTGTTCGTCTTGTTGGCGATGGCGGTGAGCTTGCGCAGCGCCTGGCTCATCAAGCGGGCCTGCAAGCCCATGTGCGCGTCGCCCATGTCGCCCTCGATTTCCGCTTTGGGCACCAACGCTGCGACCGAGTCGATCACGATCAGATCGACCGCGGCCGAGCGAGTCAACGCTTCGGCGATCTCGAGCGCCTGCTCGCCGCAGTCCGGCTGCGACACCAAGAGCTTCTTCAAATCGATGCCGATGCCGCGCGCATAGCGCAGATCGAAGGCGTGCTCGGCGTCGATGAAGGCGGCGACCCCGCCCATGGCCTGCGTTTCCGCGATGGCGTGCAGGGTGAGCGTCGTCTTGCCGCTCGACTCGGGCCCGAAAATCTCGACGATGCGGCCACGCGGAAAGCCGCCGACCCCCAGCGCCTCGTCGATGGCCAGGCTGCCGGTGGGAATGACGGCGACCGGCTCGACCGCGCGCTCGCCGAGACGCATGATCGCGCCCTGGCCATAGGCTTTTTCGATTCCTGCCACCGCTTCGCGGATGGCTTCTTGTTTGGATGATTTCTTCGCTTCAGACATGGGAGAGTCCCTTCCTCGCCGGCCCTTCAGCAAGGGCGGTGCCAGCGCGCGCTCGCCCACGAAAGGGCTCGCAATCGGCTAGGAGTCGCCGTGCCTTGCCTGGCCGCCAGTGACCGTTCGGCGGCCGCGTCGCCGGCCTCGACCCGGCCGGACCCGCTGCGAATGGAGGGTGGCACCTGGCCCCCGCGTTTCTGCGCCGTGTCATCCATTGGGGTGAAGCCGCGAAAACCGCGGCCCGAAAGGCGACTTGAGGTAAGCCGCTCGACGGCCGTGGGCGCGCCCAGGAACCAGTGCTAGGTGTGCCGGCGATAGGTCCCGCCGCCCCTCGCTGGGGCGCCACCGAATTGAGACGCTGGAAACCCGCCGCGGATTCTGTATAAGCCGCGGGCGAGCTTGCAAGGCCTCACGAAAGCAAAAGGAACGAAGAAGATGACGATCAAGGTTGGTATCAACGGTTTCGGCCGCATCGGTCGTATGGTGTTCCGCGCTGCCATCGGCCGCGGCGACGTCGAGATTGTCGCCATCAACGATCTGCTCGAGGTCGACTACCTCGCGTACATGCTGAAGTACGACTCGGTTCACGGGCGCTTCAAGGGCGACGTGCAGGTCAAGGACGGCCAGCTGGTCGTCAACGGCAAGACGATCCGCTGCACGGCCGAGACAGACCCGACCAAGTTGGCTTGGGGCGCGGTCGGCGCCGACAACGTCATCGAGTCGACGGGTATCTTCTTGGACAAGCCGGGCGCCGAGAAGCACCTGGCCGCCGGCGCCAAGAAGGTCGTGATGTCCGCTCCTTCCAAGGACGAGACGCCGATGTTCGTGATGGGCGTCAACGACGAGAGCTACGCCGGTCAGGCCATCGTCTCGAACGCTTCGTGCACCACCAACTGTCTCGCGCCGATCGCCAAGGTGCTGAACGACAGCTTCGGCATCAAGCGCGGCTTGATGACCACCGTGCACGCCGCCACGGCGACGCAGAAGACGGTCGACGGCCCTTCGAAGAAGGACTGGCGCGGCGGTCGCGGCATCCTCGAGAACATCATCCCGTCGTCCACGGGCGCGGCCAAGGCCGTGGGCAAGGTCATCCCCGAGCTGAACGGCAAGCTCACCGGCATGGCCTTCCGCGTGCCCACCAGCGACGTGTCCGTCGTCGATCTCACCGTCGAGCTCGTCAAAGAAGCCTCGTACGACGACATCTGCAAGGCCATGAAAGCGGCCTCCGAAGGCAAGATGAAGGGCATTCTCGGCTACACCGAAGACAAGGTCGTCTCCACGGATTTCGTGGGCGAGACCTGCACGTCGGTGTTCGACGCCGAAGCCGGCATTCAGCTCGACAAGACCTTCGTCAAGGTCGTCAGCTGGTACGACAACGAGTGGGGCTACTCGAACAAGTGCATCGACTTGGTCAAGCGCATCTCGGGCTGACCGAGACGCGGTGACGAACGGCAAAGGCCCTGCTCGAAAGAGCGGGGCCTTCGTCTTTTTGTGCTCCGGCGCGGCGCGCCTACGCCCGAGGACTAGGCGGCGACATCTCGCTGAGTAGCTGGCGCGCCACGCGCTCGACGCCTTCGCTCGGCGGCAAGTCCCCGCTGACCACGATCGCGTCGTCGGGCTTTTCGAGGTCGCGAAATTGCTCGTCCAGAATGCGGGTGAAGGAGCCGATGAACTCGTGCTGACCGCGGCGCGCTTCGAGCCGCCGCTGCAGCTCCACGCGCTCGACCTCGATGTACACGATCCGTCCACGTCGAACGCCGGACAGCAGCCGCTCGCGGTAGCGGCGCTTCAAAGCCGAGCACGCCAGCACGGCGCCGCCCGCGGCCTCCCAGCCCACCGCCTCGTTGGCCAACCGCTCGAGCCAAGGAGCGCGATCGGCGTCGTTCAACGGCTGGTCAGCGGCCATCTTCAGCTTGTTGGCAGGGGGATGAAAGTCGTCGGCGTCGAAGAACGGTAGCCCGATTCGTTCTGCCAACTGCTGGCCGAAGGTCGATTTTCCGGCGCCAGTCACGCCCATCACCACGATCAACATGCTGCGGCTGTCGTGCCTCGACCCCGCCGGTTCTGCAACGGATTTTGCGACCCGGCGCGAGCCGGCTCGGGCGGGTCGTGGCGCTGGCTCGGCGGCCGCCGCATCTTGCGCGGGGCCCTGCCGTCCGCTCACCTAGAAGGCGATGAAGTCGCCCTCCTTGGCGACGCGATTGGTATTCGAGTAGTTCAAAGCGTCGCCGTCGATGGCCAGATCCAGCGTGACCACGATCTCTCCGCGCAGCGTACGGAACATGTAGACGACCTCGGTCTCGCGCCGAGGCCGCTGGCGTTCCAAGGCTTGTCCGCTGAGCACGGTGGGCACGCCGATGGTCAGCATGAGCGTGAAGTTGAGCAGTCGGTTCTTCACGCGGCCGGCGAGCTGATTGGTCAGCTCGCGCAGTAAGTCACGCGCTGCAAGCGACGAGGCGGGGACGGGCGGCGTGAACAGCGAAAATACGGGGTCGGCCCAGGACAAGGTGAGACTCCCACTCGCTTTCGGTGAGCTGAGCGCCACCACGCCTGCGAGTCCGAAGTAGGTGCCTTGATGTGGATTGCCTACCGATGAAGGTAATGGTGCGACTGCGATACCTCGAGACTGAAACAGCTCGACGGCCGAGCTTTGAACCAGCGCATCCAACAACGGACGCAGCGCCGCCGGTGCCGTCGTACGCGACGGGGTAGGAGACGACTCACCGGGAGGAAGGCGTGTAGACGACAACGTCCTGTGCTCTAATAGGTACCACGGCCTGCGAATTGGCCAATTGAAGAGGCCGTAAACTTTTGGGGGGCCGTGCCGTACACCAGTGTCGCAAGACACTCCAGCCAAAGCCACGAGGATGCGGTGAAAAAGGTACTTGTCGTCGACGACTCTGAAACCATTCGGCTCGAAGTGAGCCGGACCCTCGGTCAGGCCGGCTTTACCGTGCTCGAAGCACGGGACGGCGCGGAAGGCTTGGCTACCGCCATCAAGAATCCGGACGTCGCGCTGCTCGTGCTCGACGTCAACATGCCGGTCATGAACGGGCTCGAGATGCTGGAGCGGCTACGCCAGAATCCCATCACCGCCGACATCCCCGTCCTGCTCATGACGACCGAAGCGGAAGACCGCTTGATCGAGCGGGCCAAGAAGGCGGGCGCCAAGGGCTGGTTCATCAAGCCCGTGAAGCCGGAAATGCTGTTGATGGCAACCAATAAGCTGGCGCGTTGAAGAGGCCTTCCATGTTCGTCGAACGATCCGAAACTACCCGAGCCATTCAAGCCCTCGCGGGCGCCGCCTGCACGGAGCTGATGCAGGCCTACGGGGTCGAGCTACGCCCGACGTTGGGCTGGGCCGAATCCGACGAGGTCATGTTCTCGGGCGTGATGGGCTTCGTAGGAGAGAGCGTGCGCGGCACTTGCTTGCTGGCCGCGCCGCAAGGCACGGTCGAGGAAGCCGCACCTCGGGGCGCCGCCGCGCGCGATTGGGTGGGGGAGCTGGCCAATCAGCTGGTGGGGCGCTTGAAGGCCAAGTTGATGGCCCGCGGCGCTACCATTGCCCTCAGCACGCCGGTGGTGTTGCGCGGGGTGAAGCTTTCGCCTTTGCCGCGCACGGACGTCGACCCGGTCGTGTTCGAGAGCACGGCAGGCAAAGTCCTGGTTTGGCTGGAGGTCGAGATCGAAAACGACTTTCAGCTGGGCGAGGAGCGCGCGCTCAAAGCCAGCGAAGGCGAGCTGCTGGTTTTCTGAGCGCAGGCTCAGATCAGATCGAAGCCGAGCCGCAGCGTGAGAGTCGGCACGATGCCGTATTTTTCCAGCGCGTTGTCGGCTTGGCTGGCGGCCAGGTTCAAAATGGCGCTGTTGGTCGGCGCTCCGCCGACCGAAGCGATGTTGGTCCGGGCGTTCAGCGTGCCCATGACCCCGAGCGCGAACGCCATCACCACCCGGTCGCCCAGCTGTCCTTGGTAGCCCAGCTCCAACAGCCACATGTCGAGCTTCGTCGTGGCTTCGTAGCCGCCGCCCAACGCTTCCAGCATGGGCACGCCGCTCGAGGCGAGGTCGAGCGCACCCTTCGCGTTCAAGCGCGCATAACCCACGTCGGCGTACAGACCGAGCGCGCGGAAAGGGCGAAAGCCGGCTTGGACGCGCCAGGTGTGACCACTGTAGCGAGCTTCGTTCAATAGCGCTTCCGCGTAGGTGTTGGCGCTGGCGCTGGCGGCGATGCCGGTGAGCAAATTCATGTACGCGCCAGGCACCCAGCCGTAGCCGCCGGACACGCGAATGCCCTGCGGCGTCTCGAGCCCGAGTTGCAGACCCATGTCGAGCGGCGCGTGCGTCACGCCTTCCAGAGACAGCCGCCAGTCTCGGCGAAAGCGCTTGGCCGCGCTCGACTCTTCGGCGCTCTCGCGAGCGGGGGCAGCGGCGGGCGCGAGGCCTCGAGTGCCGTCCGGCGACGAGCTCGTCGGAGCGGGTGACGGTTCCCAGGTTGGAGCGGCGGCCCCGCTGATCGAGCTCCAAACCAGGAGTACCAACGAGCATGCGGCGGCGTGGCTCGTGCTTCGAGATAGCGTAGCCATACTGATCTGAGTTGCGCGGCAAAGCGTAGCGATCACGCTTGCGCCGATTATTTTCTCGGCTGCGAATTTCGCAGCGAGTTGTACCCATTTTGCCGCTCATCGTGCGGATTTCGCAGCGCTGCCTCGGGGCGAGCTTGTACCTGTCGGCGATGGTGTAAGGCTTGGCAGCGTCAGCGCATGCAGCCTTTGAACATCGTGCTCGTTCCGGGATTTTTCGGCTTCGGTCGGCTCGGAGACATCAGCTATTTCGCAGGCGTTGGCGCGTTGCTGCAGCAAGCGCTGGCGCGCGCCGGCTTCGAGGCTTGCGTGACGGAGGTGGTAACTCCGCCCACCGCTTCGATTCGCCGGCGCGCCGCCCACGTGATGGAGGTGCTGGTTCGCGTCGCCGAGAGCGCGGGCGACATTCACGTCGTCGGACATTCCACGGGCGGCTTGGACGCTCGCTTGGCCATCGCCGAAACGGCGTCTTTGCCGACGAGCGCGCAGCTGAGCGAAGAAGCTCGCCAGCGCATCCGCTCGTTGGTCTCCATCTCGTGCCCGCACTACGGCACGAACGTCTCTACCTTTTTCACGCGCCCGCTCGGGCGCGCGCTGTTCCGCTGGGTCGCGCGCTACCTGGCGTTCATGCTCGAGCGCGGTCGCCTGCCGTTGAAGGTGTTGTTGCGCTTGGGCTACATGGTCGTACGCTTTTGGGACCCACGGCGGCGTCGGCGCGGCACCTTCGACCAGCTGTACGAACGGTTGCTCAACGACCTGTCGGAGGAGCGTCGACTCGAGCTCGTGCAATTTCTTCGGCAAATCGCCGCCGAGCAAGCGTTGCTCTTCCAACTCACTCCCGCCGGGTGCGACTTGTTGAACGCGTGCACGCTCGACCCGCCCATCGCCTACGCATCGGTAGTCACGTGTGCGGCCCAGCCGCGTTTTCGCACGCTGTTGCGCTCGGTGACGAACCTGTACGCGCAGCTGATGTTTCCGGTGTTTTGGCTGCTGCATCGACTTTCTCGTGAGAAGGACGCGGCCCTGCGCGCGCAGCTTTCGGTGGCGCAGTTGGCGGTGGTCGACGCGGGATTGGGGCACGAGGCGGGTCGGCTCGACAGCGACGGCGTGGTGCCGGTTCTGTCGCAGGTCTGGGGTCCGGTGCTGCACGTAGCCCACGCCGACCACCTGGACGTCGTGGGCCAATACGGCGCCCTCGGCGAGCAGGCGTGGGGCGGTGATTGGCTGCCGAGCGCTTCGGGCTTCGACGCCGCGGCGTTCGAAGCGCTATGGTCCGACGTCGCTGGGTTCATCGCCGCGCAGTCGACGCCTCCGCTTTCGAATCCCATCTAGAACGCCGCCCTCCGCGACCTCGGTCATGTCACTCAAGTATTTCGCCCAACCAGTCGGCTCGAATCACTACGTTTTGCCCCGCACCGGCGGCATGCGCTGTGAGGCGCACGCCTTCTTCTCCGAGGCGTTGTTCGACGCCAGCGAAGAGGCCATGTGGCAGCAACTGGCGGCCGGCGCCTCCTACCCCGGCGTCATCGGCGCTTACCTGATGCCGGACGCGCACTCTGGCTACGGGGTGCCGGTGGGCTGCGTGCTCGTGACCGAAGACACCATCATCCAGGCCGGCTCCGGCTACGACATCTCTTGCGGTGTGCTGTACATGCGCGTGCCGAGTCTGAAGGCCGAGCACGTGGCCGATTGGGACCGCCGCGTGCGCTTCGTCCGCGCGGTCGAGGAGCGCGTCGCGACCGGCGTCGGCTCCGGCCGCCCGCACAAGATGCCCCGCTTCTCGCACCGCCAAGCCGGCGAGATTCTGCGCTTCGGCGCCAAGGCCCTAGGCGTGCGGGCCGATCTTTGCGAGCGTCAATACATTCCCGTGGCCGACGGTGCCGAGCTCGAGTCCATCGACCGCGCCTACAGCAAGGTCGTGCCGCAGCTGGGCTCGGTCGGCGGCGGCAACCATTTCATCGAGCTGCAGGTGGAGCAAAGCAGCGGCGAGGTGTGGGTCATGGTTCACTGCGGTTCCCGCGGCTACGGTTGGCAAACTGCCAATCACTTCTTTTATGCGGGGGCCGAGCTGCGCGGCTTACCCAAGAACCGTCGCGAGGACTCTTGGCTGCGCGTCGATGAAGAGCTGGGCCAAAGCTACTGGGCGCACCACAACAGCGCCGCAAACTACGCCGTCGCCAATCGACACATCATCGTGCAAGGCGTGCAGGCCGCGCTGGACGAGGTGTTCGGCGCCGAAGCCCAGGTTTACTACGAGATTTCGCACAACCTGGTGCAAGAAGAGACCTTGGTCTTGCCGGATGGCACCAGCAAGCGCGGCTTCGTCCACCGCAAGGGCGCGACGCGCGCCTTTCCCGCGGGACATCCAGACCTCGCGGGCACGGTTTGGGAGCAGACCGGGCACCCCTGTTTGATCCCGGGCTCCATGTACGCGGGCGCCGCCATCTTGTTCGCGCAGCCGGGCGCACAGGCCTCGGGCTTCTCGGTCAACCACGGCTCCGGTCGCCTGCTCGGTCGTGGCGCGGCCAAGCGCCGGCTGGAAGCGTCTCACGACGACATCGATCGCGAGATGCGCGAGGTCGAGCGCGTGCTGGGCGGCGTGAAGATACGCGGCATCGTCGGCAACACCGAGCGCACGCCGCTCGACGAGTGCGCGCACGTGTACAAAGACTTGGACGCGGTGTTGAGCGTGCTCGAGGCCGAAGGCATTGCCCGCGTCGCGCACCGCCTCTATCCGGTAGCCAACCTCAAAGGCACCGACTAGTCGCCGTCAGCCGTACAGCACGCGGAAATTCTCTTCCGGGCCCAGCGAGGTCGAGCCAATGCCCTCGAAGCGCACGTCGCTGCGGTGAGCCAGCGCAGCGTGGGCCGCCGCCGTGACCAAGATCTCGCTCGCTTTGGCCGTGTCTTCGCCGAGCTTACTAGCCGAATTCACCTCCCGTCCCCACGCATCCTCGTCGGCAATCCGCAAAATCTGCCCGAAGCCTATGCCCAGGCAGAGCAAGATTTGCTCTTCGGGTTTGCGGCGCTCGTTCAGCATGCGGCAAGCGCGCTGCATCGCCAACCCCGCGTCGAGCGCGCGCTCCACCCGCCGAAACAAGATCAGCAGGCTGTCGCCCTCTTCTTTGATCAGCAGGCCGTCGTGGCGCTCGACAATCGGCAAGAGCAGCTTCCTCTGCTCGTGGATGATCTGCAGAAAGTGGATGATGCCGAACTCCTGCACACGGCGCGAGAAGCCGGAGAGGTCCGTGAACATCACCGCCCACTGTTCGCCGAACAGATCCCAAATACGTTGGTCCAGCTCCGCGACGTCGGCGCCCGCTTGGCAGCGCTGCTCGATCAGCGACCAGAGCCGCTCTTGGCTCACCTTCAAGTCCCGGTCCGCCATCCCGTCGAGGTTAAGCCGGAAGCCACCGGCCAGCGACCTGCTATTCTGAAGGCTCGGAGACATGGCCAAAAAGACGCGACCTCGAGGTCAACGGCGTGAGGCCGAGCGCACGCTGGGCAAGCTGGCGAAGGCGCGCCAGCGCCTGTTCGAGCTGGAGTTGGGCGGCTCCGCGGATCGCCCGCTGCCGGTGGTGAGCGCCGCCGTCGTCGAGGCGCACGCCGAGTCGGTGCCGTGCCCACTGTGCGAAGGTAAGCACGAAGTCGTCGAGCACGTGGCCGTCACGCGCTTCGGGATCCGTTTGCGTGAAGCGCGCTTGCGTTGTCGCCAATGTGGGACGACCCGCTCGGTGTGGTTCCGCATCAATGACGTGGGCCCGAACTGACGCGGAATCGGCGAACGCATGTGGAATGTTCGTCAATAAATCTTGATCTCCACGAAAAGCCACGGAGCGCTCTGCCTCACTCCGTGGATACTCATGGCCTCGCGGGCCCTCGTCGGCGGGCGTTCTTTTCGCGACTGCGGCTCGAGCGTGTCCGGATTGTTTCGAAACCATAGGGAGGGACCCAGAATGTGTTTCGGATCAATTCACGAGCGCTTTACGAAACATTCATGAAAAAGAGACCGCGTTAACACTTGGTCGCTCAGGAGCCAGAGGCCTTGAAAACCCCTGGCAGGGCCCAAACCCGGTCTTCACCACGGTCAGTCCGTCCCTTCTCAGAGGTACCCAAGATGTCTAAACGGTTGCTGTTAGTTCTGCTCTTCATTCTGGCGCTTCTGCCAGCCAGCGTGGCCTGGGCTGAGGACGCGCCGGCAGCGGCTCCCGCTGCTGCCGCCGCTCCGGCTGCTGCCCCGGCCCCCGCCGCTGCGGCGGCTCCGGCAGCCGCCGAGGCCCCCGCCGCGGTGGACGTCAAGGCTCTTCAAGATCGCGTTGGCGACCTGGAAGCATACATGAACAACGGCGCCCGCATCGCCAAGGACGCGGACGGCAAGGACCGAGCGTCGCTGGTTTCGGGTCCCGGTCCCGGCCACAACGGCTGGATGATGGTCTGTGCGGCCCTGGTGCTGTTCATGACTCTGCCCGGCCTGGCGTTGTTCTACGGCGGCCTCGACCGCAGCAAGAACGTGCTCAGCGTCATGGCGCAGTGCCTCGGCTTGGCCGGCGTGGTCACCATCCTGTGGTGGGCCATCGGCTACAGCTTGGCCTTCGCGCCCGGCTCGCCCTTTCTCGGTGGCACCAAATTCGCCATGTTGAAGGACGTGTTGGCGGCGCCCAACACCGACTACGCGGCTTGGGTCTCGCACAACGTGTTCTCGATGTACCAGCTGATGTTCGCCATCATCACTCCGGCGCTGATCGTCGGCGCCATCGCCGAACGCATGAAGTTCAGCGCGCTGATGCTGTTCATGATCGGCTGGATGTTCATCGTGTACTTCCCCCTGGCCCACATGGTCTGGGGCATCGACGGCTTCATGAACGGCGTGTGGAACGCCAACGCCGGCATCAAGGCCATCGACTTTGCGGGCGGCACGGTCGTTCACATGTCCTCGGGCTGGTCGGCCCTGGTGCTCGCGCTCATCGTCGGCAAGCGTAAGGGCTTCGGCAAAGAGAATTTCGCGCCGCACAGCATGGTTTTGACCATGATCGGCACCGGCATGCTGTGGGTCGGCTGGTACGGCTTCAACGCCGGCAGCGCGGTCGCGGCGGACGGCGTGTCTTCGCAAGCCTTCCTGACCACCACGCTGGCGACGGCGGTGGCGTGCGCGGCTTGGCCGGCGGCCGAGTGGCTGTCGCGTGGCAAGCCCTCGGTGCTCGGCTTCTGCTCGGGTGCGGTCGGCGGCCTCGTCGTCATCACCCCGTGCGCAGGCTTCGTCACCGCTTCGGGCGCCGTCATCATCGGCGTCTTGGCCGGCATCGTGCCGTTCTTCGCTTGCACCAAGCTGAAGACCGCGCTCGGCTACGACGACGCGCTCGACACCTTCGGCGTTCACGCCGTGGGCGGCACCATGGGCTCGTTGTTGGTCGGCTTCTTCGCCACGGCCGACGTCAACGCCAACCTCAACACCAACCTGAAGGACATCGTCGGCAAGACCTTGTGGCTCGAGCAGCTCAAGGCCATGGGTCTCACCATCACGATGGCCGTCGTGGCCACCTGCATCCTCGGCTACGCGCTCAAGGCCACCATCGGCCTGCGCCCCAGCGAAGAGGACGAGGTCACTGGGCTCGATCTGAGCGACCACGGCGAGCGCGGCTACCACAGTTCTGAAGTAGCCTGAGCCGCCTCGGGTGCTGGTGAGGCCGACCAGCAACCGTTCGAAAATCGGCCAAAATCGCGAGCGGCAGGCACTGGAATCTCCGGGCTGCCGCTCGCGGCTTTTTGTGGGCAAGCTTCGGCCCATGGAACTGCCGAGCTACCGCGAGCTTGCGAAAATGATCGACCATTCGCTGCTCAGGCCCACCATGACCCGCGACGAGCTCGAGGCGGGCTGCCGCCTGGCCGTCGAGTACGACGTGGCCAGCGTTTGCATCATGCCCTACTACCTCGGGCGCGCCAGCGAGCTCTTGCACGGCACCGACGTACTGCCCAGCACCACCATCGGCTTTCCGCACGGTGGCCAAAGCAGCCGCATCAAGCAGCTGGAGGCCGAGCAGGCGCTGAGCGACGGCGCGCGTGAGCTGGACATGGTGGTGAACATCAGCCAAGTCCTGAGCGGCGACTTCGACGCGGTGCGCGCCGACATTCTCGGCGTGCTGCAGCCGACGCACGCACGCGGACAAAAGCTGAAGGTCATCTTCGAAAATTGCTACCTGAACGACGCAC
>JBEQSW010000605.1:0-17838 GCA_040348565.1 Myxococcales bacterium
AGCGACGTCACGACCATGGCCACAACAGCAGATTGAACCCTCATCGACCAGCTCCTTCAACGCTCTCGGCGGCAGTCTCAGTCAGCGCGCATGGACTGAATGCGTTGACCCGCCACCCACCATCCGCGCGTCTTATCGGCCGCTGCGAAAGGCGTCAAGCAACGACCCTGCAGGGCCAATCTCAGTCTCGAGGCCTCGTCGAGGTGCTCGCAGTTTGCAAGTTCGCGCTCGCTTTTTCCAAGCGGCAGACGCTGCGCTCGAGCGCGGGCGCGCCTCTCACTGGTTCGTGCGCTCGAAGGCTCGCTATTGCGCGCCTGGTCGTCTCGCGCTTACGGCCCTGCAAGCCGCCATGATGCGCGGGCGCAGACTGACGGCTTGGCTGACGAGGACGAATGCTTCAGCGCGGACTAACAACTTTGGCGTTGGGTGTTCGAGGCAGTCGGCGATCAAGCGATAGCTTTGTTCGAGGTCGCGCCATTCGGGCGCGAGGTCGTCGCCGTAGCGCTCTTGATCTTCGTCCAGCAGCTTGCGCGCTTTTTCGAACTCGGACGCTTGCACGAGCGCGTCGACCGATTCGTACAGTTGCCGTCGCGCGTCGAGCCGCGCCACCTCGGGGCTGGTAGCTGGGACTTGAGTCATGGCCGCGACTTGGACCGGTGCCGCCGCTGCCGGCTCGGACGACTCTTGCGCGTGTGCATTGGGCACCGGTGTAGGTGCGGGAGCCGCGTCGTTGAGCCGACCATGAAGCACGCCGAGGCCGACCGCGACGCCGAGGCCCAGACAGGTAACGAGCAGAGTCCGATTCACGATTGCCAATGCCTAGCGCAACGCTCTTGGAACGCCCCGATGGTGATTCCGAACGCGCGAAAAAAAACTGATCAAAATCTGCGGCTACGCGAAAAAACGGCCACGGCGCGAAGCCCCAGCGCGTACTAGGCACGTACTAGGCAAGTGATGAGCCCGGGAGTCGGCGGATCAAAAATTCGGGGCCAAAACTTAAGAAACCTAAGAAAATAGGAGTTGCGTGACCCTACCGGTTGAGTTACCCCACAAGGACAGGATCGCGGGGCTCTTGCCTCGCGCCGAACCCCCCATTGGCGAACTTGGCCACAAGGCAGGTCTCTCAGGATGTGGCAGCTCCCAGTGCCGCGTCTCCGCCGCTCACTGAAGCGGACGACGCGACGCTTGCCGTCGCGTTGATCGAGAAGAACGTGGCTGCGCCGCGCGTGGCGTGGACTCGCTTTTCGCCGTTGGTTCGCCGCATCCTACGCCGCTCGCTCGGCCCGCAGCACGACGTCGAAGACATCGTGCAAGACGTGTTTTTGTGCCTGTTCGAGCGCGTGCACACGCTGCGCGACCCGGTCGCGCTGAAGGCGTTCGTGATCGCCATCACCGTGCGCACCGCTCGCTATGAGATTCGGCGAGCC
Organism: Myxococcales bacterium; assembly: GCA_040348565.1. Lineage (GTDB taxonomy): Bacteria > Myxococcota_A > Polyangia > Polyangiales > Polyangiaceae > PMG-095. Next base: position 1,428 of record JBEQSW010000605.1, read on the forward strand.
CGCGTGCGACGTTGGGTGGGTTTGTCGCGCACCGCCGAGCTGCCCGACCTGCGCGTCGTGAACGCCGACACCAACTCTCAACACGCGCTGATTCATTTCTACCGTGCCCTGAACCGCATCAACGAACGGGACCGCACCGCCTTCGTCCTCCGTTTCATCGAGGGCATGGAAGCGGCCGAGGTCGCGACCGCTTTGGACGTTTCCGTCCCCACTGCCCGTCGCTGTTTTACCCGGGCTTGGGAGCGCGTCACTTTCTTCGCGCAACGTGATCCGTTTTTAGTTGATTACTTGAGCAAGCTCGAAGTCACCTCCACTGAAGAAGACCCATGAATGTGGCGGAGACCCCGGTTGACCAGCGCACCGCAGAGCTAATCAAGCTCGCCCAGCGGGAGCTCCACGGCGACACCGTCCTTTCCGATGACGCTGGATTCAGCCGACTACAGCTTCGGATGGCGGAGCCGGCGCGCAGATGGGGGCGAGGCTGGGTGGCTGGGGTCGTGGCGCTTGGCTCGGCGGCCGTTCTGGCCGGAGCGCTCATCTTCGCGCAAGCCACTCCGGCCAAGATCTCGTTTCAGGTGGCGGGCGGCGCGCTCGACGCCAACAGCCGCGTGGTCGGCCAAGAGCATACCCAAATTCGCTTCTCCGACGGCTCGGAAGCCACGCTCGAGCGCGGGGCCGAAGCGCGCATCACGAACGTGACGGAGCGCGGCGCAGAGGTCGTGCTGTCGCACGGCAGCATGCACGTGCACATCGCCAAAAAGCCCGAAGCGGCTTGGAAGGTCGCGGCGGGTCCGTACGACGTGCGCGTGACCGGCACCGCCTTCGACGTGAGCTGGTCGAATCAAGCGCAAGCCTTCGACTTGCGCATGGAAACGGGCGCGGTGATCGTGACGGGGCCGCTCGCGCTGTCCGGCATCACGCTACGCGCGGGCCAGCATCTGTTCGGCGGCGTCGCTGAAGGCCGTCTCACGGTCGAAGGCGGCAGCACCGCCGCCGCCGGTCCCGCTCCCGCCGTCGCGGCGCTCGAGCCCGACCAGCCGCAAGAGCTTCGCAACGCGCACGAAAGCGCCGTTCCGGCTCCGTTGGCTCCCAGCAGCACCGGCCCCACGCCGCGCGCGGCCACGGAAGCGCACGCTTGGACCCGCCAGGTTGCCCAAGGTCACTTCAACGCCGTGCTCGACGAAGCCGAGCAGCGCGGGCTCGATCGCACGTTGGCCGGCGGCTCGCTCGAAGAGCTCGCGGCCTTGGCCGACGCCGCGCGCTACGCGGGCCGTAGCGCGGTCGCCAAGCGCGTGCTGCTGGCGGAGCGGCAACGCTTCCCCACCAGCGGAGCCGCGCGCGACGCCGCGTTCTTCCTCGGCCGCATCGCCGAAGAGGGCGGAGGCGGCGCTATCGAATGGTACGAGCGCTACGTGAGCGAAAGCCCACGCGGGGCGTACGCTTCGCAGGCGTTCGGCCGCAAGATGATGCTGCTGTACAAGCAGCGCGGGGCCAGCGCGGCCGGTCCGGTCGCGACGGAGTACCTCGGTCGTTTCCCGAACGGCCCGTACGCGGCTGCTGCTCGCAAGATCACTCTGGAGTCTCCGTCCGCGCCGAAGCCATGACGGTACGCAGGCGGCTCACGCGGCTCGCGGCAACCGCGGCCGCCTCCGCCCTCGTCTTCCTCGGCTCTGCAGCGCAGGCCCAGTATCGTCATCGCATTTTAGTGTTGGAGCGCGCGAATGGCAGCGACTCCGATCACGAGATCACGACGCGCGTGCGCGCCGAGCTAGGTGCGGCCGGTTTCGAGGTCGTGGTGCTTCCGGTCAGCGAGAACGATCCGAAGCAGGCGGTCGAAGATGCGGGGCACGAGCTACACCCGGCTTCGGTGCTGCTCGTGGAGCGGCTGGCACCGAACGAAACGGACAAAGGGCAGAGCGGCGGCGCCGAGCTTTGGTTGGCCGACCGCATGTTGCGCAAGACGGTGGTGCTCCGGCTGAAGCCCGAGGCGAGCGACGCCACCAACTCGGATCGCACTGGGGTGGACAGCCGCGAAGCGGCGCGAGTGGCCGTGCAAGCGGTGGAGCTGGTGAAAGCCCGCTTGGCAGAGCTGGCGGTGACGCGGGAGCACGAGCCTTCCCCTGCCCCAGCACCACGGATTGCGCCCCCACCGCCGCCTCCCGAGCTCCGCGGCACCCACCCTAATTTGACCGTGGGTCTGGGACTGCTCAAAGGCTTTCAGAAGGGTCAGCGAGCGCTGACGCCCGTCGTTCGGCTGGGCGTGGCGTTGCCGGAGCGTTGGACCGGCGATGTGTTGGCGATCGATTTTCGCGGCGGCTTCGTCGGTCTGGGCAGCGCGTCGCGCGTGGAGCACGGGCCCGGAGCGGCAACGGTGCGGCACACCGCCGTCAGCCTCGACGCCGTCATGCGCTTTTTGCCCAAGCGCCGGGTGCAACCGTTCGTGTCGCTGGGCGGAGGAGCCCTGGTGCTGGACGTAGCCGGCGACGCCCCTGATCCGTATCGAAACTCCTCTTCACGGACGCTTTCGGGGCTGGTCAACGCTTCGGGTGGCCTATGGCTCCAGCCCGTCTCCGGCATCGGGCTGGCGCTGGAGGCGCAATTGTTGGACGCTTGGAGCAAGACGGTGGTGCGCATCGCGGGCGAGGACGCAGCCGAAGTGGCGGCCCCGCTCTTGCTGATGAGCGCAGGCGTGATGGCGGAGTTTTGATGGTGAAGTCGGTTTGGTTCCTGTTGCTGTTCGGCGCGTTGGGTTGCGACCCCAACGTCGTCGACGCGGTGCGCGAGCCGCCGCCGATGATGGAGCCCGTGCCGGTCAGCCCGCTCGAGAGCTCGCTGATCCACCGCTACAGCTTCAACGGTGACGGCATCGTCGCGCTCGACCCCAAGGGCGCCGCTCACGGCCAGGTTCTCGGCGCCGAGCTGGCCGGCACCGGCAGCCTCACGCTCAGCGGAGCGAACAGTCTCGAATACGTCAATTTGCCCAACAAAATCGTGTCGGGCCTGACCGACGCCACGTTCGAAGCCTGGCTGACCTGGGACGGCGGGCCCGCGTGGCAGCGCATCTTCGACTTCGGCAACAGCAACGGCGGCGAAGACATGGCCGTGACCTCGCCCAGCGGAGGTACTTACAGCGGCACGAGCTACCTGTTCTTGACGACCAACGCCGCCAACGACAGCTCACGCGGCCTACCCGCGGGCTTACGAGTCGCTTACTCGCGCAACGGCGTTGGCGACGAAGAGGTTTGCTACGTCACCCAGGCATTTCCGACCGGGGTTCCGACGCACGTGGCGGTGGTGGTGGACGCCAAAGCCGAGACGATCGCGCTCTACCAAGACGGCAAGCAGGTGGTGGAATGCCCGCTATCGCGGCCGCTGTCGAGGATCGACGACGTGAACAACTGGCTCGGGCGCTCCAACTTCACCGCCGACGCCGAGCTGGGTGCGCGCTACGACGAATTTCGCATCTATGGCGCGGCGCTCACCGCCGAGCAGCTCGCCGACAGCTTCAAGTTCGGCCCCGACGCCGAACCGTAGCGGCGCGTTACGGTTCGCGGCTTCTCCGCAACGCTTCGAGGCTGCCCGCTTGCTCTCGCAGGTGCCAAGGGCGCTTGGCGTAGACGTCGTCGAACAACGAAGAGACGGGCGGTGGCGGTGCCTGCTCGGCGGCCGCGACTGCGACGTCCAGCTCTTGGCTCAGCTCGCGAGTCAGCGCGTCGTCGCGCCCGGCGTCCCAAGCTCCTTCGGCGAACAAGCGTGCACGCATGAGCTGCACGGGATCGCGCAGCTCCCAAGCGCGCGTGATGGCTTCGTCACGGTAGCGGCTGGGGTCGTCGCTCGAAGAATGCGGCCCGACGCGGTACGTGAGGCATTCGATGAAGCTCGGGCCGGCGCCGTTGCGGGCGCGTTCGGCGGCCTTCGCGATCGCCGCGAGCACGACCTCGGCGTCGTTGCCGTCCACGCGCTCGCCCGGGATGCCGTAGGCGGCGGCCTTCTCGAACAAGAGCGGGTTGCCGGATTGGCGCTCCACCGGCACGCTGATGGCAAATTGATTGTTTTGGCAGACGAGCACGCACGGCGCGCGGAACACGCCCGCGAAGTTCATCGCGGCGTGAAAATCGGGATGGCTGGTGGCGCCGTCACCCAGAAACGCCAAGCTGATGTCGCTTTTGCCCAGCTTTTTGGCGGCCAGGGCCATGCCCACCGCCTGCGGCAGCTGCGTGCCGATGCAGCTCGACCAGGAGACGACGTTGACCGAGCGCGCGCTCTGGTGGCTCGGCATCTGCCGGCCGCGGTTCGAGTCGAGCGAAGTACCGAAGTCTTGAGCCAGGTACCGCTCGAGCGGGTAGCCGCGCACCAGCATCGCGTAGCTTTCGCGCAAGGCCGGGAAAATCCAATCGCCGGGGCGCAGCGCCAGCGCCGCCGCTACCGGCGCGACCTCTTGTCCGGCGCACGAGCCGTGAAAGGCAACGCGCCCCTGGCGTTGCAGCTGCACCAGGCGCTCGTCCAGCAGCCGAATGCGTCGCAAATGCCGGTACAGCTCGAGGCGCTGCGCCGTCGCCAGGTCAGCCTCCGCTCGAGCTCGAAGCGTCGTTGATGGCCGCTAGCGCGTCTTTCACGGCGTCCGGCTCGGCGCGACTCGGCGCGGCGGCCATGCGCTCGAGCAGCTCCCGCGCCTCCTGCAAACGCGCGCGCCCGGCGGCGGCGACGGCTAGCGTGCGCGCGTCGCGTGACCAGGCCGAAAGCCCGCGCAAAATGGCCAATTTCGCGCGCTCGTGACCGAGCTCGGCCAAGGCGACGCGGGCGTGCCACGACACCGGTGTGCGGCCGCCGAACAAGCCGAACGCGCGGCGCTCGAGCCCCGGCGTCGCCTTTTCGAGCTTGAGCTGGCCGCACAGCTCGACGACGATGATTTCGTCTTCGACGTGGGTGATGCGACGGCGGCCGTTGATGGCCTCGACCAGCCGCTCGGAGCCAGCGGGGTCGCCCAACACCGCCAGCAAGATGGCGGCGGCGACTTGCACCCCGACGTTGTCGTCACGCAAGGCGCCGCGCGCGCGCTGTACGAGCGGCAGCGGCACCTGCTCGGGCGCGCGGCCGCCGAACACTTCTTCCGCGACCCGAAAGGCGACGTGGCGCACCTCCGGATCCGCGTCGCGAGAGCCGACCAACAGCGCCTCGAGCGAGCCGTCGCCCAACAGCCGAGCCAGAGCCACGACCGCCTGGTAGCGCACGGCCGGCAAGCGATCGACGAGGCCACGGGTTGCCGCCGCGCGCGCTTCGGTGTGCTCGGGCTCGGCCAGCTCCCCCACGCCCAGCAGCGCCATTTGACGCACCGCCGGCTCTTGGTCGCTCGTGGCCGCTACCAGCACGTCCAGCTCGGCCCGCGCGTCGATGTCGGCCAGCGAGAGCGCGGCGTTGGCGCGCACTTGCGGCTCCGGATCGGATTTCAAGCGCGCAACCAGCGCCCGCACCGCGTCGTCGCTGCCACCGCGCGCGTGGCGCTTCAGGTCGCTCAGCGAGGCCAGCCGCACGTCGGGCCGCGCGTGCTCGGCGTCGCGCAGCGCGGCGTCGAGGGTACGCGGGAGCGGCTGAAAGCCGAGCATGGCGTTAGCCGCCCGCGCCGCCTTGCCCGGGCAGCTCCGAGCGGCACACGTCGCCGAAGGCGCCGCCCTCACCCGGATCCGAAATCAAAGATACGCGGCTGATGGGCACCACGCAAGCTTTCTGGCCGCGATCGCGATCGATCAAGATGGCCGCCCACGGGTTGGTGGGCTTCGACAGATCTTCGCAGCTGTAGCCGGAGCGACAGTCGCTGTCGCTGTCGCAAGTCTGCATGCAGAAGGCGCGCGCGTAGGGCGACGGCGATTGCTTGTCGAGGCACTTGGTGATCGGCGAGCGCTGGCCCCCGAACTCCACGCACAAAGACTCGTCGACCGGACAGGTGCCGGGCTCGCAGTTGTAGACGGTGCAGTAGCCGCCCGGCGCCGTGATGTCGCACAACCGGTCACCAGCGGCAGAGCAGTCGGTCGAGATGCGACAATCGTCCCCGATCTTGGGTTTGCAGCCCGCGGCGACAGCCACGAGCGCGCACAGCAGCCAGAGCGTTTGGGACAGGCGGGGCATGAGCGGGCGGATCCATAGCATTAACTGCGCGAAGTCAGCCGGGATCCGACCGCCCGGGCCGAAATTCTTGCTTATTCCCCGGGCATCGGACAGAACGCCTGGGGAACTAGCCCGAGCCATGGCCACCCACATCACCACGGACTGTATCAACTGCGGCGCCTGCGAGCCGGAGTGCCCCAACGAAGCCATCTCCGAGGGTGACTCCATCTACGTGATCGACCCGGAGCTGTGCACGGAGTGCGTCGGTTTCTACGACCACGAAGCGTGTCAGGCGGTGTGTCCGGTGGAGTGCTGCGTGCCTGATCCGAGCCACGTCGAAGCCGAGGCCGACCTGTTGGAGCGCGCGCTCAGACTGCATCCCGACGACGGCGAGCTGAAGAAGCGCGCCGACGCGAACACGATAGCGTCGCGGTTTCGCAAGTGAAGGTGCGTGCGAGCGCGGCCAAGCTCGCGCTCACCGCGGGCCTGCTCACCGCCTGCGGTGGCGGCGCGCCGCTGTTGCACCCGGCCCACACCTTACCCGAGGGCGAGGTGACGTTCGCGGCTGGCACCAGCGGTCGCTTCGCGCTCGGCGGCCTGCGCCGCGCCGAGAAAGACATGGAAGCGGCCGGCGCCACCCCGAGCGGAGCCGCCAGTCCCGAGCAGCGCCAAAGCTTCACCAACGGCTCGCTCGTCCGCGCCGCGATAGCGCCGGGAGTAGCGCCGTTCGTGGCCGCGCGCGTTGGCTTGGGGCAGCACAATGAGGCGGGCCTGACCTATACCGGCCGCAGCGCTCGGCTCGACGCGCGCCACGCCTTCGAATGGCCGAGTCTGGCCCTGAGCGTGGGCGGCGGGGCGATTGGCACGTTCGCGGAATCGGGACACGAAGCGCAGCCGCCGCCGGAAGGTTCGGGGGCCGGTTTGCGCACGCTGTCACTGAGGAGCGTGAGCGGCTACGGCTTCGAGCTGCCGGTGTTGTTCGGTTACCGAAGCGATGCCGACGTCGTCAAGCTGTGGACCGGCCTGCGCGCGGGGTTCGAGCGCTACGGCTTCAACGCTTCGGTGATCGAAACGCCCGCCAGCCCGGCCAGCTCGACCGGCAAGGCCACGCACGTCTGGGCGGGCGGCCTCGTGGGCTTCTCCATCGGCCTGTCACCGGTCGAGGTCCGCGTCGAGCTCGACGCGGCTTATGAAAGCGCTCACGGCAACCTCGTCACCTCCGGGGGTGACCTGACCGGCGACGCGGCCGGCTGGTCTCTGACGCCCGCCATGGCTATCTCGGCGAAATTCTGAGCGAGCGCTCGGACCGCTTGCCCCGACGCGGCCCTGCGCCTACCATTTCGGCGTGCGACTGACGGCTTCCTCATTGCTCGGCCTCCTGCTCCTGGCAGCCGCCTGCGAGCCCACGGGCGCAACCGAGCCGGTAGCCACCACCACCCATGCGCTGCTGCGCGTCGATCGCAGCGCGCGCGTCGGCGCCGAGAGCGAGGCGACCGGCGTCGCGTTTGCCGGCGTGGTGCGCGTGCCCGAGCTCGCGGATCCGGAGCTGTTGCTGCGCCTGTCGGGCAAGGGGCCCACGCTGCCCGCGCCCGGCCAATGCGTGAGCGCAAGCCACGAGCGTGACGCCATGCCCGCGGGTGATCTCGGGCGCGCCGAATTTTTGGATGCCGGCGACGTGCTGCTGGGCACCAGCGACGTGCAAACGCTGCTAGCGCCGCGCGCATTCCCCATCTTGCCGGCGGAGCCGCTGTCCGGCGTCGTCTACACCTCGCGCGATCGCGCGTCGGCGCCGTTGCCGGGCGGTGCCGCGTACTTGCTGAAGACCACCGGCAGCGATCAACTGCCCGGGCTGGAGCTGCGCGTACAAGCGCCGGAAGAGCTGAGCGACGTCACGGTGGCCGGCGCCGCGTTCGACCGCCTGCCGAGCCTCGACCCCAACACCGATCTCGCAGTCAGCTGGCGCGCCGGCGACGCGCGCGACCTCGTGTACGTCGAGGTGTCGGGCGCGACCGCCGGCAGCTTGGGCCTGTGCGCTTTCCACGACGCCGACGGGCGTGGCGCGTTGCCGCGTGGCTTGTTCGGCGCCACCGGGCAAGGCAGTTTGGCGCTCCACCGCTTGCGCGAGGTCGCGGCCGACGTCCCTTCGCTCGACGGGGCCGAGGTCCGCTTCGATTTCGCGCTGACCGCCGAAGTTTCATTTCGCTGAGCGGCAGGCTTCGCCGCCGTTTGCCGACGACCGATGAGCCGAGCCCTGCACCGCGTCTATTTCATCCCAGGCATGTTCGGGTTCGGCAGGCTCGCCGGCTACGACTACTTCAACCACGTCCGCGTCGGGCTCGAGCGGCGCTTCCGCGACGCCGGGCACGACGTGGCGTTCGAAGACGTGCCGGCGCCTCCCACCTCCTCCATGCGCTACCGCTCGCGCATCGTGGCCACCACCATCGAGCGCACCGCCGGTAGCGAAGGGCCGATCCACTTGGTCGGTCATTCGACGGGCGGCTTGGATCTGCGGCTGGTGCTTTCGCCGACGGTGAGCCTGGGCCTGGATCCGAGCTTGCTGGAGTGGCGCACGCGCGTGCAGAGCGCGGTTTCGATCAACGCGCCGCACTACGGCACGCCGGTGGCAGGCTTTTTCGCGACCGTGTCGGGAACGCGCCTGCTCTACGCGCTCAGCTTGATCACGGTGATTTCACTTTCGATCGGCGAGCCGTCGCTGGCCATTTTTTCGCGCGTGCTGGCGGGAGTCGGCGGCATCGACGCCATCTTCGGTGGAGATTTGCGGGTATTCAGCCGCATCACTGACAACGTGCTGCGCTTCGTGGACAAGGACGCCAGAAATGAGATCGGCGATTTTCTGAGCAAGGTGCGCGTCGATCAAGGCGGCATCATTCAGCTGATGCCCGAGGCGGTGGACCTGTTCAACGCCTCGACCGAGACGGACCCTCACTTGCGCTTCGGTTGCGTGGCGTCCGCGGCGCCGCCGCCGCGCTCGATGCGTTTTGCCAAACGCATTCGCTCGCCGTACGCAGCCTTCACCGCTGCCATCTACGCTACGCTGTACCAGTTCGCGAGCAAGGTTCCGGACGTGTATCCGTACGCACGCCCGAGTGAGCGCGAGCTTTCGCTGCTGCGCACCGGCATCGATCACGAAATCGTGGATTCGACGAACGACGGCATCGTGCCCACGTTGTCGATGCTGCACGGCACCTTGATTTGGGCCGGTGAAGCCGACCACCTCGACGTGCTCGGCCATTTTGCCGACGACGAAGACGACGACGGCGGCCGTTTGCGCGGCCCCAGCCCCCACCGCGACTGGATCACCAGCGGCGCGCGCTTTTCGCGCCGGCGCTTCAACGCCATGCTCGACGCAGTGGCGGCATTTCAGCTCGGAACCTAGGCCCCGCGCCCGCGCTTTGAGCTGTTCGGGGGCTCCGGCTCACGATTCAGCACTTCTCTGGCTGCCGCACCGCAGTCCGCGTGCAGAAGCTTCCGTGGCGTCGCGAGGCCAACCTGTCGGGAGGACGGGAGGTGCGGGGAGGCGAGAACGCATTTTTTGATTCGGGGGACCGAATCAAAAAATATTTCCTCGAGGGACCCGGAGGTGGGCCCTGCACGAGAGTGTCGGCTCGCAGGCGGCAGCGCGGACCCCTAAATGTCTCGCCTCTGTCTCGACCTCCCGTCCTCCCGTCCTCCCTGTAAAAAAATCTCGATCGTCCAGGGTGGCCTGGATCCGCCACGGAAGCTTCTGCGATTCGGGCTGCGGTTTGGCAGCCCGGGGTTCGAGCTGGACGCGGGCTCAGCGGGAGGGCGACGGGGCGGCGTTGTCGGCCGTCGGCGCCGCTTTCGGCAGCGATGGCGAAGGTGCGCCCACGATGGCGAAGCGCAAAGTGCGCGGCTGATTTTGGCGCACGTAGCTGATCTCGAGCTCGGGCGCCTGGCGCACGGCTTGAAAGGCGTCGAAGGCTTGGGCTTCGCGCTCGATGGGCATGCCGTTGACTTTGGTGACCACGTCGCCCGGCCGCAAATCGACGCCGCCCCACTGATCTTTGGGCAACAGCTCGACGATGCTCCAGCCGGTGAACTTGCCGGCCTTGAGGCTCGGCTCGAGCACCACGTGGCCGAGGAAGCGACCGAGCCCGGCGTCGACCACGCGCTCGACATCGGCGCGTTGCAGGGTGCCGCCTACGACGGCGGCGGCCGGTGGCGGCGCAACCGTCGCGCTCGGGCCACCGGGAATGGTGCCCGGATCCGGCGGCGGCAGCGGGTCGTTCACCGACGGATACGGCGAAGACGCACAGGCCAGGGCCAAGACCGGGAGGGCGAAGCTGAGGGCACGCAAGCTCACGAGCACCCGCCAACTATGGGCCGTTCGGCCGAGCCGCGGCAAGTTTTTGCGCCTGCCCGGTGAGCGCTAAGTCGTGTTGCGGTCACGGAAAAACGCCGGATCGAGGGCGGTGACGGCGTTCAAAATGCCGGCCGCCACGTCCGACACCGCGCCCACGCCCATGACGTGCTGCACCCGGTCTTGGGGCACCAAGCGTTCGGCCTCGGCGTACACGGCGCACAGCTTCGTCTGCAGCTCGCTCGACTCGAACATCTCTTCGAGCCCGCCGCGCGAACGCCGGCGCTCCTCGGCTACCTCGACCGGCACGTCGATGACGATCGTCAAATCGGGTCGCAGCGCCGCGGCGTTCAGCTCGCGGATCCAAGGCACGACTTTTTCGCCGGTGGGCGCGGTCACCGATTGGTACGCCAAGCTCGACAAATCATAGCGATCGCTCAGGACGACGGAACCCTCGCGCAGCGCGGGCACCACCGTCGAATCCAGGTGATCCATGCGATCGGCCGCGAACAACAGCGCCATGGTCGACCACGCGAACGCGCGCGGCCCGGTCGCGTCGGCGACGAACAGCCGCCGCTGCAGCACCTGGCGAATCAAAGCGCCGATGGGACCGGAGCTGGGCTCGCACGTCTCGACCACCTTGAGGCCACGTTGCCGAAGCGCCTTGCCGAGCAGCTTGGTGTGCGTCGTGCTGCCCGACCCGTCGATGCCTTCGACCACCACGAAGACCCCGGGAAAACGCCGTTCGTTCGCTGAAAGTGCTTCGCTCATTCTGCCTCGAGCGGCGCCAGCGTCGGCGCCGCGTCCTCCCCCAGTACCAGATTGTCGATCAGGCGGGTGGTGCCACAGAAGGCGGCCAGCGCAATCAGCGCGCGCTTTTCGACCAGGGCCCCCGGCTCGAGCGGAAAAAGCTCATCGGGATCGGCGATCTCCGCGTAATCCGGCCGCAGCCCCGCCTCTTTCAGCCGTGCTCGCACTGGGTCGATCAACGCGCCGGCGCTGCGCTCGCCGGCGCTGAACGCGGCATGGGCGGCGGCGAGCGCGCGCGGGATGGCCAACGCCCGTTGCCGTTCGTCCGGCGACAGGTAGGCGTTGCGTGAGCTCAAAGCCAGCCCATCGGCGTCGCGCACCGTGGGCTCGCCGACGACTTGCACCGGCAACAGCAGATCGCGCGCGAGCCGTTCGATGACCTTCAGCTGCTGGTAGTCTTTGCGGCCGAATACGGCGGTGCACGCGCCCGCGAGCGCGAACAGCTTGGTCACCACCGTGGCCACGCCTTCGAAGTGACCCGGGCGAAAGGGTCCGCACAGGTGCTCGGTGAGCTGGGTGACGCGCACGCGCGTCTTCTCACCGGGCGGATACATTTCCGCCGGTGTTGGCGCCAGCACCAGATCCGCGCCGGCGCTGGCCAAGAGCTCGACGTCTCGCTCCAGGTTGCGCGGGTAGCGCGCGAAGTCTTCGTTCGGGCCGAACTGCGTCGGGTTCACGAAAATGCTGACCGCCACGCGCTCGGCGTGACGGCGTGCCACTCGCACCAGGTGCAAGTGCCCCGCGTGCAAGGCACCCATGGTGGGCACGAAGCCCAGCCGCGCGCCGCCGGCGCGTGCAGCGTCACAAGCGGCTCGAAACTCGGCGATCGTCCGGTGAACGGCGGGGGCGCTCATTGCCTCACTCACCGCTGGCCGGTCCGTAACCGGGCGGCGCGCTCGCGACCACGGGTTGGTTGCCGGTCGGCTCCGGTTTGGGGCCAGGGCCGAACGAATGCGCTTCGCTCGGGAAAGCGCCGCTCTGCACCTCGGACACGTAGGCGCGCGTGGCGTCGACGACGGCTTGGCCGAGCTCCGCAAAGCGCTTGACGAAGCGCGGCCGCAAATCGGGGTACATGCCCAGAAAATCGTAACACACCAGCACCTGACCATCGCAGCCGGGGCCAGCGCCGATGCCCACCGTCGGGATGGACACGGCTTGAGTGATGCGCGCGCCCAGCTCGCTCGGAATGCCTTCGAGCAAGAGCGCGAAAGCGCCCGCTTGCTCCAGGATGCGCGCGTCTTCGAGCATGCGCTCGGCGGCCTCGCTGCCCCTGCCCTGCACTTTGAAGCCGCCCATGGCGTGCACGCTCTGCGGGGTGAGACCGAGGTGAGCCATGACGGGGATGCTGGCAGCAGTGATGCGCCGGACGTGCTCGGCGAAGTCGCGCCCGCCCTCGAGCTTGACCGACTCGCAGCCGCCTTCTTTCAGCAGCTTGCCGGCTGACTCCACCGCGCGCTCGGGCGAGGCCTGGTAGCTCATGAACGGCAGATCAGCCATCACGTGGGCGCGCTGTGCGGCCCGGGCTACCGCGCGGCCGTGGTAACACATTTCGTCGAGCGTCACGGGCAGGGTGTTGCCGAGACCTTGCACCACCATGCCCAGCGAGTCGCCGACCAGCAGCACATCCGCGCCACCGGCCTCGAGCAGCTTGGCCATGGTGGCGTCGTAGGCCGTCACCATCGCGATCTTGGGCCCCTGCGTCTTCCTGGCGCGCAGCTCGGGCACGGTGATTTTGGGAGGGGCCATGACTCGGCGAAGTTAGCACGCAGCCGCCAGCGCCTCCCGCGCAGATCCCCCGCTCGCCGGCCCCTACACCGCCGCCGCTCAGAAACGGCCGCTGAGGCCCGCTTCACGTAGGCCGAACCAGGGCACGACCGCCCGAGCCTGCTCCACCTTGGATGACGAGCCCGAGACCGCCAACAACACCACGCCGGTGACGATGCCCGCGCCGCCCACGCCGAAAGCGACGATGGCACGCGTCTTGGCGCTGCTGCTGTCGTCTTCGAGCCCGCGAACCTTGGCCTTCTCGGTATCGGTACAACCGAGCAGACGCGAGTTGCACTTGAAGGCATCGTCCGACTGCTTTTGGTAGTCGCTGCTCTGCCACATGAAGTAGCCACCGAGCCCGACGCCCACGGCTCCAACCGCCAGCGAAATGTAAGCAGGCACGCGCAGGTTGACGCCGCCGGACACAGTATCCGCGGGCGCTTTCGGGGGGGCGACGGCGGCTGCGGGCGCGCCGGTCGCAGGTGCCGCCGCGGGCGCCGCCGGCTCCGGTTCTTTCGCGTCGAAATCGAAAGTGTGCTGCGTGACCGTCTTCGGCTCCAGCACCACGTCCCAGGTGAGGCGCCGGTCGCCGCTGGTGGCGGTGAGGGTGTGATTGCCCGCGCGCAGCTCGAGGTCCAACGCACCGTCCTTCAAGGAATAGGATTGCGCGGGCGCGGAGCTGCCGGCGCGGCGGTCCACGATCTTCAGGTCGGCGACGGGCGAGCTCAGGCGCACGGTGGCAAGGTTGCCCTTGAGCAGCAGCAGATCTTGCTCGATGGCGTTGCGCTCTTCGGCCGCGATCTCCGAACCGCCCTTCTTCAAGTATTGCTCGTAGTAGCCGGCGGCTTCTTGGTCCCGTTCGAGCTTCAGGGCGCACAGCCCCAAATTGCCGAGCACCTTCCAGCTCTGTCCACTCTCACGGTAAGCCAGCTGAAACTGGTAGTAGGCGTCCTGAAAGTTGGGCTGAGCGGCCGTGATGAGCTCGACCCCGTTTTGGAAATAGCGCTTCGCCGTTTCTTGAGAGGCCCACGCGCCATGCGGGGCAAGCGCCGCCAACGCGCCAGCGATGCCGAATGACCTCGAACGCCTGCTCCACGTTGCCATCGCCGGCACTCTCGCCGATGAGCCAAAGCCGTTCAAGGGATTCAACCGAGAAAAACGGCTGGTCCTGGACCCGGGCCTGGCTTGGCTTGGCTTGGAACGCTACGCTGACGAAGGTGGTCGAAGCGTCCGCATCCCTCGAGTTGGAGCGTTCATTCGAGCGCATGGCGCGCAGAGTGCGCGGGCGGCTCTGGCTCGGGCGCGCGCTCACCGGCGCCGCTTTCGGGCTGTGCGCGGGCGCGGGCGCGGCGGGTGCGCTCTGGTGGTTGCGTCACGGTGAGCTGCGACCGTTCGCGGCTGGGCTCGGGCTGTTGGGCGCGCTGGCAGCCTCGCTGGTGGCGGCGCGCAAGCGCTGGAGCGACGAGCACGTGGCCCTGTACTTGGACGAGAAGCTCGGCTCGAACGAGCAAATCGTCACCGCGTTGGGGTTGCGAAAAGAGAGCAGTGAGGCGGCGGCCCATTTGCGAGAAAGCGCCGTCGAAGCGCTGGGCCGAAGTGGCGCCAGGCTGCGCGGTCCCAAGGTGTTGGACGCGCCGCAGCTGCTCGGTCCCGTAGGCGCCGCCGCCATCGTTTGGTTGAGCTTGGCGCCGCTACCGCCCGCGCCGCCCTTGGCGCGCGCGCCGGGCGTCGAGCGCGTGCAGCGCGGCAACGTCAAAGGGCTCGAGCTCATCGAAGCTCTGCGCGATCAAAAAGGCCGCAGCCCCGAGGACGAACGGCGGCTGCGCGCCCTGGCCGACGAAGCCAAAAAGCTGCGCGGAGAGCTCGCGCAAGGCATGGAGAAGCGCGAGGCGCTTTCGCGCATGGCCAAGCTGCGCGACAGCATCGCCGAGCTGCGCTCCGAGCTCGGCAAAGAGCAGAATCGCCAAGGGCTGGAAGCGGCCATCGCGGCTTTGAACGAGCACCCGGAATCGCGCAAAGCCGCCCGCGCGCTGGGTGACGGCGACATCACCGCCTTCGATCAAGAGATGCAGCGGCTGGCCAATCAAGCCGAAAAACAAGCTCGTGAAAGCGCCAAGCACGCGCTGGAAGAAGCCGAGCGCGCCGCACGCGAAAAAGGCGCGCCGGGCCTGGCCGACGCGTTGAAAGAGCAACGCGACGGCTTCGACAAGCGCGCGGCCGAGGCCGATGCGCTGCGCGAGCTGGGTCGCGCGCTGGAAGGCAAGCTCGATCCCGAAGCGTTGGAGGACCTGAAGGAGTTCGGCGCGAGCGGCGATCCGAAGGCCGCGCGCCGTTTGGCCGAGGCGATGGGCAAAGCGCTGTCCAAGCTCAGCGCGGAAGAGCGCAAGCGTCTGGCCGAGCAACTGCAGAAGCAGCTCCAGCAAAGCCCCGGCGGCGCGCCGTCGCCGATGACGCAGGAAGAGCTCGAAGACATGGCTCGGCGTCTGGCGTCGCCCGAAGGTCAAAAGGAGCTGGAGGAGCAGCTGCGCGAAATGGCCAACCCCGACCCGTCGCGCGAAGCGCAGCGAGACGGCGCTTTGGGCGAAGCCGAGCGCGGCCTGACCGAAGCCGAGCGCGGTCTGGGCATGGTGCCGATGCCGATGCCGGGCGCACCGGGGGAAACGCCTGGCAAGTCTTCCGGCCAAGGCCAGCCGGGCGGTAAAGACCCCGGCGGTCCCGGCTCACACCACGACAGCGGCTCGGGCGATCACTCCGGGCAGAGCCAAGCGGTGGCGGCCCCGGAGCTACGCGCCAAAGCCAACGTGCAGCGAAGCGGCGTCGGCCCGATGCACGCCGCCACGCTCGGCCGAGCGCCCGCGCGACCAGGCGACACCGCCAACCAGCGCGGCACCGGGAGCCTGGGCAGCGTCGCTCCGGGCGAGATAGGCGCCGTCGAACAGTCAGAAGTACCCGAGGAATACCGCGAGCACGTCGGCCGTTACTTCGAGCCCTAGGGTGTGCCGAAAGTGAGATCTCCCGCGTGCCCGTAAACGTGCCCGTGCCCGTGCCCGATTTGCTACCATCCTCGGTCGCATGAGCGAATCGTTCCAGTCGAGGCTTGCTGCGGCCAGGCAAGCGTCGCAAGAGCTGCTGAAAGCCGTCGGCACGGTCATCGTTGGCCAGCACGACGTCGTCGAGCAAGTGTTGTGGGGGCTCATTGCCGGCGGGCACGTGTTGCTCGAAGGCAATCCCGGTCTGGGTAAGACCTTGCTCGTGCGCACGCTATCCAGCTGCCTCGATCTGCGTTTTTCGCGCATTCAGTTCACGCCCGATCTGATGCCCAGCGACATTACGGGCACCAACGTCGTCGTCGAGGACGAGAAGGGCCGCAAGCGCTTCGAGCTCAGCAAG
>JBEQSW010000606.1:0-4160 GCA_040348565.1 Myxococcales bacterium
TACGGGCTTCATGGCCGCAATCGTACCGGCCAGCCACGAGCTGTCGCCCTTCAAGCGCAGCTCCGCCGAGCCGGCCAGCACGCTGCGCGCCGTATCCAAGCGCGCCTCCAGCCGCAGCTGATCCAAGTCGTTGAACACGTTGATGACTTCGTCGACCCCGCCATAGATGGCGTCTTGCAACGCGCGGTCGAACTCGGGCGAATCGAGGGCAATCTGCCGCTGCGCGATGCCGGCGAACAGCCGCAGCGAGGTGACGTCGTGCCCGTAGTGCGCCTGAATCGGCTTGGCTTCGAGGGTGAGCTCGAAGTCGGCACCGGACTGGGGCTCGCTCGGCAGGCCGCGTGTGGCGTACGGCAACAGCGCGTCCACGTCTTTCGTCCCGCGCCCGCAGATCAAACGGGCCGGCGCCGCGCCCAGGCTCACCGCGACCGCGCAGCTGACGTCGGGAAAGTCGCCCACGCGAAAGACTCCCGGCGCCAGCTTGCGCGTCGGCAGCTGCAGCGACTCCGCGGCGCTCAGCGCTTCGTCCAGGGACTTGAGCCCGACCGAGCCGATGATCAAAGGCGGCGGCACTTTGCCCTCACCGAAGGCGTCGAGCGCGACCAGCATCTCCACCGGCGCTTCCCACAGCACCGCCTTCGACAGCGAGCGGGCTTGGGGGGGCATCATGTCCTCGACTCGGACCGGCAGCGAGCTCCACTGGGTCAGAGTTTCGGCCAGCACGCGCGGCCGGGCGATGCGGCCTACCACCACGATTTCCGCGGGCTTGGCCACGGGTGACAGGTCCGGCACCTCGGGCGCCACCGCGACCGGAACGGCCTCGACTGGCTTGGGGGGTGGAGCTTTTGCCTCCTGTTTTGGACCGCAAGCAACGAGCGAACAAGCGACGACGGCACTGACCCAAGAGCGCATTGTCCCCACGCTAGTGCCGCGTCTCGAGAGGAGCAATCGTTCCGATGGCGGTCCCCGAGGCTCGCGTGGCGATTGTCGCTTTGAGACGCGGCTCCAGCATGAGGTAAGCTGGGCTCGCGATGGCCGTCAAAGTTTACCAGTATTCCAAGTGCTCAACGTGTCGGAAGGCCCTCAAGTGGCTGGATGGGCGCGGCGTGGACTACGAGCCCGTGGACATCGTCACGGCACCTCCGAAAAAGTCGGAGCTGCAGCGCGCGCTCAAGAGCGGCGTGCCGCTCAAGAAACTATTCAACACGTCCGGCCTGTCGTACCGCGAGGGTGGTTGGGGTCAGAAGCTCGCCGCGGGAAGCGTCACGGAAGCCCAGGCACTCGACGCCCTGGCCAGTGACGGCAAGCTGATCAAGCGTCCGTTCGCGCTCGCTGGCGAACGCGCGCTCGTTGGCTTCGATGAAGCGGCGTACAAGGCCGCCTTCGCGTCGGTCAAAGGTTGACGTCGGCGCCGCATCGCCGGCCGCCGCTCACCTTGCGCCATCGTCAGATTTCCGCGGCCTCCAGCCATTTCGGATGCTTGGCGGTTCCGTCGTACTTCTGCGCCGTCTTGAACAGCTCGTGCTCGCCCTTGGCGGCGGCGGCTTTGGTGCGCGCCAACAGACTGGCGCGCTCACTGGGCGAAAGCGGCACGAAGTCGCGCGCCAGCTTCAAGTCTTGCTCCAAGACCTGTCGACTGTCGATGCCGGTGATCACTACCGACGTCGGCAGGCTCAGCGAGTAGCGCAGGCACTCTTCTGCCGTCACCACGCCGCTCTTCAAAATATCGCCCGAGCCCATCGACTTCATGCCCAGCACGCCGATGCCGCGCTGCTCCAGTACCGGCAAGACGTTGGCTTCGAAGCTCTTGAAGTGCGCGTCCATCACGTTGAGCGGCATCTGCACCGTATCGAACTCGAAGCCGGCGTGCTTGGCGGTGTCGAGCATGTGCAGGTGAATGGCCGGGTCTTTGTGGCCCGTGAAGCCGATGAAGCGCAGCTTGCCCGCCTTCTTGGCCGCCTGCAGCGCGCCGATGATGCCGTCGGGCGCAAACGAGCGCTCCGGATCGTTCATGCGAATGACCTCGTGCACTTGAACCAAATCGATGACGTCGGTTTGTAGTCGCTTCAGCGATTGCTCCAGCTGCTCGGTAGCTGCCTTCGCGGTGCGGCCGTCCAACTTGGTCATCAAGAAGACGCGCTGGCGGTAGCCGTCGCGCAGCGCTTTGCCCATGCGCTCCTCGCTCTTGCCGTCGTTGTAGTCCCAGCAATTGTCGAAGAACGTGATGCCGCCTTCGATAGCGTCGCGCATCAGCGCGATGGCTTCATCGTCGCTCAGCTTGTCCTTGTCACCGATGTGGGCGCCACCCAGCCCCAACATCGACACTTCTACGCCGGTATTGCCCAGCTTGCGCTTGGGCACGCCGCTCGGCTTCGTGGTGGCGGCGGTGCTGGCAGAGGGGGCGGGCGGTGGAGCGTGGGCTGATGCTTCGACGTGGCGCTCCGGGCGTGGCGTTTGGCCGCGGGAGCAAGCGGCAGACCCAAGCAAGCCCGCCAGCGACCCACGGCAAAAATCAGCACGGCTGAGCAGGTTCGACATGCGCGTCGGCGTGCAACGCACGTGCCGCCTCGTCACGATGATCGGTTGAGCGCGGCATAGCCGTTGCTGCCCGATTGTTTGGGGCCACCGCAACTGCGAAAAGTGCCAGTTCGCGCGAGGCGATACACCTCGCCAGAGGCTTTTCTGCCGATCCCAATTGAAAGGAACCAGCATCATGCAAGCAGTCGTTCTCACTGGTTACGGAGACGTAGAGAAGCTCGAGCTGCGCGAAGTCGAGGAGCCGAATCCCGGCGCGCGTCAGATCAAAGTGCAGGTCGCGGGCGCCAGCATCAACCCCATCGATTGGAAGATTCGCCGCGGTGACTTGCGCGGCATGCTGCCGCTACATCTGCCGGTCATCTTGGGGCGTGACATTTCCGGGACGGTGGTCGCGGTAGGCCACGAGGTGAAGGAATTCGAGGTGGGCGACCGCGTCATGGGTCTCGTGGAACATGGCTATGCCGAGCTCGTGGTGGCACCGGTGGAGGCCTTCGCCAAGCTGCCTCCGGAAATCGAGCTGGAGCGCGCAGCCGCCCTGCCGCTGGTCGGTTTGACTGGCACGCAGCTGATCGAGGAAGCGGCCGAAGTGAAAGGCGGGCAGCGCGTGCTGGTGACCGGCGCGTTGGGCAGCGTCGGCCGCGTTGCGGTTTTTGCCGCAAAAAGGCGGGGTGCGCAGGTGGTGGCGGGCGTTCGGGCGCGGCAACGCCAAGAGGCGCGCAAGCTCGAGGTCGACGAGATCGTAGCCCTCGACGACCCAGACGACATTGCGCGGATGAAGCCGGTCGACGCCATCGCCGACACTGTCAACGGCAAGGCGGTCCAAGCCGTGCTCGACAAGGTCAACCCCGGCGGCATCGTTGGCACGGTGCTGGGTCCACCGCTCGGGGCAAAAGAGCAGGGGCTACGCGTGCATCCGATCTTGGCTCACCCCGACCCTGAACGCTTGGCGGCGCTCGGCGAAGCGGTCGTGCGAGGGGAGCTCGTGTTGCCCATCGACAAGCGCTACCCGCTTTCCGACGTCCAGACCGCACAGCACGTCGCCGAAGCGGGCGGTGTCGGCAAAGTATTGTTGCTTCCTTCGCACTAGCGTCGCTGGTGCGCTTGCAGCGCCGGTCCGCTCCCGGCGCGGCATGCCTCTTGCTACCTCTTGGAAACACAGGAGACACCATGAGTAACGCAAGCAAACGAAGCGAAGGCGCCGCCGAAAAGCTCGGCGGCAAGATCAAAGGCGCCGTCGGCAAGCTGATCGACAACGAGCAGATGGAAGCCGAAGGCCGCGCCAAGGAAGTCAAAGGTCGCGCCAAAGAAGAAGCGGCCAAAGGCGCCGAGCGCACTCGCGGTAAGGTCGAAGAAGCTACCGGCGCGCTCAAGAACCGCGTCGGCGCCGTGATCGACAACGAGCAGATGCAGGCCGAAGGCAAAGTGCGCGAGCTGAAGGGCCAAGCGCGCCAGAAAGCCAACCGCTAGCGTCGAACGCCGGCGCGTGAGGAGGCGTTGGTGGTCAGGTTCGCGCCGTTGCGACCTGCACCACCAAGCGCCGGCTCGTCCTAAAGACGATGAAATTGCGCACCGGGTAGTAGTACGTCACGAACAGAGCAAAGTTCGCGACCAGGCTCAGCAAC
>JBEQSW010000631.1:0-9997 GCA_040348565.1 Myxococcales bacterium
TTGCGTCGACCGAATGTGAAAACTGCCCGCGGAACATGAGGTTTTGGGAGTCCGTGGGCGCTTCAGGCACTTCGCGCCACTTTCTCCCACTTCTTGCCGCGACGCTAAAGGTCTGGGATCAGCCTGTCAACAACTCGGCCAGCCGAAAGCTTGAGAAAATACTTGAACTCTTGTAGGGGCTCACCCGCCCCCACCTGCTGAGCCGTTCAGTACTCAACGCGGCTGGGGTGCCGGCGGCAGCACGGTGGCGCGAGCGCGACCCGGCTTGAGGCACAGCGTCGCCACGAACAGCGCGATCGAAAGCAGGCCCGGAATGGCAGCGAGCAACATGGTGCTGGCCCTCGGCTGCATCGGCGATGCCGAAACACAACTAGCGGGAACTGCTCGACTATCGATCGCGGTGGCGTGGCCAGCCGGCCGCAGCCTGTGTCTCCGCTTACTCGTGCGCGGCGACGACCGATAGCGCCGCAACCGCCGCCAGCTCGGTGCGAAGCACGAACGGAGCGAGGCGAACGGCGACGAAACCGGCGGCAACCAGCGCCGCGACCTCCGCGGCCGCGAAGCCGCCCTCCGGACCTACCGCGAGGGTGATGGCGCGGTCGCGCGGAGCCGTACGCAGGGCGTCGACCAAAGACTCGGAAGCGTTCGGATCCATGTGGAGCAAGAGCCCGCGCGCCGCGCCGACGGCTTCGGTCAATTCGACGAGCCCGATCAAGCTGGGCAAATCGCCGCGCCCGCATTGTCGCGCGGCGTCGAGCATCACCGCGCGCAAACGTTCGTGACGTAGCTCGGCGCCGACCACGCTGCGCTCCGTGCGCACGAACGCCACCGAGCTTGCGCCGAGCGCCACCGCTGCGCGCAACACCTGCTCCGGCTTGTCGCCTTTGGCAAAGCCTTGCAGCAGCACCAGCTCGCGCCGCGTCACGCGCGCCGCCGGCCGTGGCTCTCCCACCCTGACGATGGCGGGAATATCGCGCAACAGCTCAGCGTCGGCCTCGGTGCCCGCTTCCGGATCGAACAGCAAGAAAGTGTCACCGGCGCGCAGCCGCAGAACGCGCACCAGGTAGCCGCCGAGCTCACGCGGTAACTGCTGCTCGCCCGCGCCGAGCGGGCTCAAAGGTGCGCGCGGCAACTGTGCCATCCGCGTAGCCTACTCCGGCAGCCCGCGACCGTAATCCGAGTACGCCGCGCGCGCCGGGACGGAGATCAAACAATCTTGTCGGTCGGCCACGTTCGGCGGCGCGGAGCCGTCCGGCAAAATCATGGCGGTAAGACGCCCTCCGTAAACGCAACCGGTGTCGAGCCCGGTAGCGAACGGGTGCAGCTGCGGGTGCTTACGCGCGTTGTGGCCGAACACGATGTGAGCAGGTCCGGCGTAGCGCGCTCCCCAAGGCTCGCCCCACTTTTCGGAAGGCTTACCGTCGGCGTCGATGGAACGCACGTGGGTGACGACCCACGGATCTTGCTCTGCCAATGGCAAGCTCGGATCGATGCCGGCGTGCGCGACCACGACGCCATGCTCCGGCACGTCGACGAACAACGGCAAGGCTTCGAGCACCGCCCAATCCTCGGGGCTGAGCTCGTCGACGATGGTTTGGTGCGACGAGCTGAGCCGCGGCCCCTTCTCGCCAGTTTTTCGCGCGCGATGCGCGTCCAGCAGCCGTTGCTCGTGATTGCCGACGGGCGCACGGCCGCCCAGCAAACGGTAAAGGCGCATGACCTCGTGCGGTTTCGGCCCCCGGCTCAGCAGGTCGCCGGTGAACACGACGCGGTCAGCGCTGGTGAGGGCGGCGCGCTCGACGAGGTCGGAAAGCTCGTCGGCGCAGCTGTGAACATCTCCGATAAACAGCGTGCGGGGCATGGGTCGAGGGCGTGCGTGGAGGGCGTGCGTTGCACTGAGGAGTTAGCAGTTGGCGGGCATATCGCGACCCCCGAAAATTCCGACCTTGCCGCCGGCCCCGTGACCGAGTGGGGAGCGCGGTGACCCGGGCGGCAAAAACCCAATTCCTGGTCTTGCAGTGCCGGCGTAACGCAAGCTAAGGTCGCGAAAGTTTCGAGGAGGCCCTCAGTAATGTCGCAAAGCGTCCGTTCCGCCGCCATTTCAACGCTGATTTCCGCCCTGTGTTTGGGAGCCTTTGGCTGCGGTCAAGAAGAGGTGCCGTACAAGCCCCGC
This sequence comes from Myxococcales bacterium, assembly GCA_040348565.1. Lineage (GTDB taxonomy): Bacteria > Myxococcota_A > Polyangia > Polyangiales > Polyangiaceae > PMG-095. The sequence continues at coordinate 2,174 of JBEQSW010000631.1, forward strand.
GGTGCCAATAGCGGTGCCCGGGCGGCCCTGCCCCCGGCTGCCAACCTGCCCAAGCGCCCGATCAAGAACGGCGACGTGTGGACGGTTTGGGGAGCAAGCTATTCGCTTCGCAGCCGCGTGCACCGCAAAGACGTCGCCAACAAGCGCCTGAGCATTGCGGGCTACATCGTGAAGAGCAACATGGCCGACGCGCCCGCCTGCGCCGTCCACAAGGCAGGCAAAGCCGACGCCGAGGACTGCAAGGCGCCCGTGCCCGCTTTCTGGATCGGCGACACCAAGGACGCCCCGGAAGCCGACTGCATCAAGGTGATGGGTTGGGCCTCCAACTTTGCCCAAATTTTCGATGCTATCGACGAGTTCGACAAGGGTAAGGACAACGCCGAGTACAACGACGCCAACTGGGGCGTGAAAGTACCGAACCCCCTGCCCGCCGTCGGCTCCAAGGTCACCGTGACCGGCCAGTACGGCGTCTCGTTCAGCAAGGCCTCGTCCGGCGCCGAAGCCGACCCGTTCATGGGCGTCATGGATTTCCAAGAAATGACGATTCAGGAGCCGGCGGCCGAGCTGGCGACGTTGCCTGGCAAAAAGCGCAAAGAGAAGAAGTAGGCGGACGGCGTTCGTTTGGAGGCGAGGCGTCGGCTGAAAAAGCGGGCGCCTTCCCGGCAAAGCCGGTAATGGTTTAGCGGCCGATGCTGCAGCAAGCGTTGCACCTCGGCCGCTCCTGTTTTCAGCGGCTCGTTCTGACGTCATTGGCGGCAGCGCTGTCGCTCGGCTGCGCAGCAAAGCTCCGAGAGCGCACCGTCAGCGACGTACGGCTGATCGAGACCAGCCGGAGCGAGGTCGACCTCGACGACGCGCTTTCGGGGCTGGCGACCGCTGCTCCCCGCAAGCTGCTGTGGGTCGAGCGCGAACGCGACGTTTACGACGCGAACCTGGTGGCGCGCGACGTCGAGCGCATCGAACGCTTCTACCGCGCGCGCGGCTACTACGACGCCAAGGTCGTGGCGACACGCGTCGAAAGCGTAGGCGAGCGTCAAGTCGAGATCGAGGTCCACATCACGCCGGGGCCGCGCGTCACGGTGCGCAAGGTCGAGGTCGAGCAGACGGGGCTACTCAGCTTGCCGCCGGATGTCAGCTTCAAATACAAAGAGCTGCCACCGCTCAAGACCGGCGTGCCCTTCGACGAAACGCTGCTCGACCAACGCAAGCGTGCGCTGGAGGTGATGCTCAAGGAGTCCGGCTTTGCCTACGCCAAGGTCCGCGTCAGCGCGACCGTGGATTTGAACGCGCGCTCCGCGGACATCATGACCGAATTGAAGCCGGGCAAGCGCGCGCGCTTCGGCGAGATCCGCATCGCCGGCCTCAAGCAGATCCCGGAAGACAAGGTGCGCGCCGCGCTCAGCATCAAGCAGGGCGATCAATACTCCGAAGCCGAGCAAGAAGACGCACGCCAGGCGCTCGGCGACATGCAGCTGTTCACGCGCGTGGATGTCACTCCCGATCTGTCGAATCCGGATGCGGACGCGGTGCCGGTGTTGGTCACGTTGCAGGAAGATCAGCTGCGCAAGCTGGTGCTCGGCGGCGGTACCGTCATCGACGCGCTCAAGCTGGAGATGCATTTGCGCACCGGCTGGGAGCACAAGAATTTCTTGGGCGGGGCGCGGCGCCTGACGATCGACGTCACGGGCGGCGTCGATCTCTTTCCTTGGCGGCTGGAGAACCTGAACACTCTGGGAATAGCGCCAAAGCCATTGCCCGTGCTGGGCGCCACCGTGAAGTTGGAACAGCCGGCGTTGTTCAACGGCCGCACCCAAGGCAGCGTGCAGGCCGGCTATTCACTGCGCCCTGTCTTGTATTCGCTGTACTCGCTAGGCGGCAGCGTGGACACCACCAAGCAACCGGTCATCGGCTATCACAAGCCGAACGGGCAGCTGGCGCTCGAACGCTCGTTCCTGGGACAGCGCATTTGGTTGAAGCCCTCGTACAACCTGCAAGCGAACATCCCGTACAACTACCAGAACCTGCCCGACAACTTGAGCACCGTCTGGATCTCCTATCCGAAGCTGGAAGCGATCTTCCAGACTTTTGCCGGCGATATCTTCGAAGACAAAAACAAGCGCGATCTGGCGCTCTCGTTCCGCAACTCGCTCGAGATCGCCGGCATGAAGCTGGGGCAGACCCGGGTGCTGGGCGGCTCCTTATCCGACATCAAGGTCGAGCCCGAGGTGCGCTTTTTGCTGCCCCTGCGCGCCAAACGCCGGGATCCGGAGCAAAAGGCCGGCGACATCACGCTCGCGGGTCGGGTGAAGTTCGGCTTTTTGCTGGCTCCTGACTACGGCAGCACGCTCCGCACCGATCAAGGACGAGCCATCGCGAACGGCAGCGCGACAGTGAACCGTGACCAACAGAAGCTGCTGTCGCGCGCCTTCTATTCGGGCGGCGCGAACTCCGACCGCGGCTACGCGCAGATGGCGATCAGCCCGCACGGGCCCGTGGGCTTTCTGGTCCCGACCACCATCAACTGCGACCCGGCCGTGGCGAGGAGCGCTGAGGAGGAAGAGCAGTGCATCCGTCCCCTGGGTGGTTTTACCCAGTGGGAAGCCTCGCTCGAGCTGCGTTACGCCGGCTTGTATCCGATCACCATCGTCGCTTTCGCCGACGCCGCCGACGTTTCGCGGGACATCGGCCGCCTGCAATTCCAGTACCCTCACCTTTCCGTAGGCCCAGGCGTGCGCTACGAATCACCGGTGGGACCGATTCGGCTGGACTTCGGCATTCGCGTCCCCGGTGCGCAAGCCTGGGGAAAGAGCGGCTTGCCGACGGATCCGCCTAGCCACGGCCAAGAGCGGCCGGACTTTTTCGGCGTGCTGCCCGCCGCGGTGCAGTTGGCGATTGGAGACGCCTTTTGAAGGCGCCCGGTCCGCCTCGAAGCCCCGCGCGGCGGCTGCTGTCGGGTTTGGTTGCGATCGTTTCGGTGGTCGGCATCACGGCTCTGTTCGGGGTCGGCGTCACCGCGGGCTTGCTCGGTCATCTGAATTTGCCTGCCGGTCGCCGCGCCACCGCGAAGTTCCTGGGCGGCACGCTGGTCGATCTATTTCAAGGCGAAGTGACGATCGGCGCCATCACCAAGGTGAGCCCCGACGAGGTGTCGGCCGAAGACGTGGTGGTGCGAGACGACGCGCATCGCATCGTGCTCAAGGTCACGCGACTCACCGCACAGGCGGACGTGCTCGATATTTTGACGCGCATTTTTCGGGGTGACCCGAAGCTGACCATCAAGATCGACCACGTGCGGGTCGAGCACGCCGAAGCCGAGATCATCGAAGCCGAGGACGGCTTGCCCACGTTGGCGCACGCACTGACTCCGCGCCCCACGCCCGGGCCATCCACCCCCAGCAGCTCCGAGCACTACGTGCGCGTGTGGCTACCGGCGGTGGAGATTGGCCAAGGCTTTGCGCGCGGCAGCTTGGGCGGCAGCCCCACGCTGGAGACCGAGCTCAGCGGCGTGCACGGCTCGGTTTTGGCGACGCCCAAGGGCGCGGCCATCGACGTCGAGCGCTTTGCGCTCTTGGCCCGCGGAGTCGGGGGGGCGGACGCCAAGGGCATCGCCACCCTGCACATTCGCGCTCCCGGGGCGGTGTGGAGCTCGTTCGACGGCTACATGGGTGAGGTTCAGTTCGGCAGCGTCGGGCGCTGGGAAAAGCAAGCACTCGACTTGAAAGTGGATTTGCCGCGGGCCGAGCCTGCCCAAGCCCGCGCGCTCGTGGCCCAATGGCCTCTCTTGGCTCCCGCCGAAGCGCGCGTACACCTGAAGGGCAAGCCGCCCGATTTGGACGTCGAGCTGTCGGCTAAGATCGGCGACGCCGCCACGCTCAACGCCACCGGCACGCTGAGCACCGCCAGCCCTGCGCGCCTGCAGCTGGACGTCGAGGGCCGAAAGCTCGATTTGCGTGCGCTGTGGGCGAATGCGCCACCGACGAGCATCGACGTCGACAGCGACGTCGGCATCCACGGTGAGGCCGGCAAGGTCGTGGTCGAGCTGGGCGGCGCGCTCGCGCCGACCACTTTGAGTGGCTATGCCATCCCGCCCATCGACTTTTCGGGCAAGGCCAGCGACGGCAGCTTCACGGGGGAAGCCAAGCTGCACGACCTGGGCCTGCCCGTCGACCTGGGCTTCACGGTGCACGCCGACGGCAAAATCGACGTCGACGCCGAGGCCAAGCGCGTCAACCTGGCCAAGGTCCAGCGCATCAAGCCGTACTTCGACGGCAGCGGCAGCGCCGATATGCGCGTGCACGCCACTTTCGACCACGGGCGGCTCGACACCAACCTGTCGCTCGACGTGCGTGGTCTCAACTACCAAGGCGTGGCGCTCCAAAGTGGTCGCCTTACCGCCGGCGCCCGAGGCTCGCTCGACAAGCTCGATCAGCTCGCCCTCGACGCGCGTGTCAGCGGCAAGAAGCTGAACGCGGGTCGCTTCGAGTTCGAGGACGTGAGCGCCACCGCCCGCGGTCCGCTGCGCACCACGACCGTCACCACCAACCTAGTCGCGCCGAACGGCCCGAGCTTCGACGCGCGAGCCATCGTCGCGCTGGGCAAGCCGGTGTCGGTGCGTGAGCTGTCACTGGGCGTGTCGCGCGACAACGTGGAGATCCGCGGCGAGGTCGCGCAGCTGGACTTGGCCGAGGACCGCGTGCTCATCCGAAACTTGCGCCTGCATGGCGCCACCGGGGAGCTGAACGGCGACGCCGAGCTCACCCCCCAAACCCTGAGCGTCACCGCGCAGGGCCAAAACCTAGATTTATCGGCCATTTCTCGGGTGATGGGCCTGCCGCGCGGCGTGTTGGAGGGGCGCGCTAGCCTGAGCATCGACGCGCTGACCAGCGGCAAGACTCAGCGCGGAAACCTCGAGCTGTCGGTCAGCAAGGCCACCATCAGCGGCCTGAGCGACATCACCGGCCAGCTCAGCGCCAAGCTCGACGGCCGGCGGCTGACCGGCGCCAGCACCGGCCGCATCGAGGCGCTCGGCGGCTTCTCTGCCGACTGGGACACGCAGCTGGCCGGGCCTCCCACGGCGCGCTCTTCGTTCGAGGGCGCCACCGGCAGCGGCACCATTGCCCTCAACGACGTCACGCTCGACTACTTGGGCCAGCTATTCCCGGAGGAAAATCTGGACGTCGCCGGCCAAGCCACGGTTTCCTTGCACGTCAAGCGCAGCGATCCTGACGCCGTGCCCGATCTCGAGCTGTCGGGCCAAACCAATGGCCTCAGCGTCCGCATTGCACGCCCCCAACGGACCCCCATCGTGCTCAGCGGTATCGAGCTGATGGCGTCCGCCACTCACGATGGCCAAAGCGGCAACACCTCGCTCGCCCTCAGCGCCAATCAGGGCAGCGAGCGTCTCGTCACCACGAGCGGAGACCTCACCCTCGACTTGAAAGCAGCCGTCAGCGGCAAAGAGGCGCTGCTCCACCAGCTGCAAAATCGGCCGCTCTTGGCCAAAATCGTGGTCAGCCGCTTGGACTTGGACAACCTGCCAGGTCAACTCCGGGTGCCCGGGCTCCGCGGCACGGTGCGCGTCGAAGGCACCGTGCGCGGCTCGGCCAACGCGCCCATTGCCTCGCTCGGTGTGCGCGCCGCCGATCTGCGCTTTGCCATCGGAGACCGCGCCGAGCCCATCGACGTGTGCGGCAGCGCCGAATACGCGCAAGAAAGCGGCGCGTTCAACGTCGGCGCCGAGGTCTTTTTGCCCGACGGCATGCAGCTGGCGCGCACGCCCTGCCGCGGTAAGCGCATCGCCAACGTGCGCCTCACCGGCCGCGCTCCGTTCGACTTCAAGACCGGCATTCCCAGCTGGAGCGGTACGGCCTTGGCCACGCTCGAAGCCCTACCTTTGGCAACGATTCCGCAGTTGGCTGAAGCGCGCGTGAGCGGCACCGCCAGCGGCACCGTGCTGCTGGATCGCAGCGGCCAACAACCCAACGCCTCCGCCCAGCTACAGCTGGCCGACGTGCGCATGGATCGGCTGGACGTGGGCGACGGCACGCTCAAGCTGCGCAGCGACGGCGCGCGTGCCCACGTCGATTTCGCGATCCAGCGCGGGCTTGCCTCGGTCAACGGCGGCATCAACGCTGGCCTGTCGTGGTCGTCGGAGCTGCCCGCGCTCGACGACGCCGCGCCCATCGATCTGACGCTCTCCGCCAGAAAGCTGGAAGCTTCGATTCTGGAGCCATTTTTGAGCGATTTCGTGAGCGAGCTGCGAGGCACCCTGAACGGCAGCGTCAGCGCGCGCCTGGAGCCATTGGCCAAGGGCGAAGAGTCGCGGCGCGTGGAGCAGGTGGGCGGCAACGTTCGGCTGAACGACGCCTCGTTCGTGTTCACCGGGCTCGGCTTCCGGCTGCGCGACGTCGATTTTTCTGCCAACGCCACCCGCGACGGCAAAACCACGCTGGTCGACGTGCCGGACTTCGTCGCCACCGCCGGCTCCAAGGTGCACAACCTGCAGTCGCACTTGGCGTTTCGGCTCTCGGGCTTCGACATCGTGTCCGGCTCGGTGTCGCTGAACGTGAAGAGCCTGCCGCTGGTGGTGGACGGCATCACCCGCGCCACCGCGGACGTCGACATCAGCCACCTGACCATCACCCGCGACGCCGATCGCATCTTGGTCGATGTTCCCTTCGATCGATTGCTCGCCCGACTGCCGGGTGAATCTTCACGCACGCTGACGGACTTGGACGAAAACGAAAACATCACCCTGCTCCAGCCCGTCGCCGAGCCCAAAGCCGCCCGTGGCGAAGCCGCCATTCCCTGGCAATTTGCGATTCACCTGGGCAACAACGCCAAGCTCGAACGCGGTGAGCAGATCGATTTGCCCATCGCCGGCGATCCGAACGTGGTGCTGGCGGCCGGCTTGGGGGTGACGGGCAGCGTCTTGCTGCAGCGCCACGGCAGCGTGCAGCTTTTGGGCAAAACCTTCGTGATCGAGGGTGGCGCCATCGTCTTCGACACCCCCGATCCGGCCGATCCGCGGCTGGATGTCCGCGCCAGCTGGCGCTCCGCCACCAGCGACACGCTGTTCATGTACGTCTCGGGCACGCTCTCGCATCCCAAGGTCCAATTCGATCGCCCGCCCGATCAAGCGCTGGCCCTGCTGCGTGGCGGCACCGAAACCGGCACCACCGACATCGGCTTCGGTGTGCTCGACACCTTGCTGGCCGACACGCCGCTCGCCCGCGTGCAGCTGCGCGGCCAAGACAGCCAAGACAGCACGCACGGCGCCACCTACACCGCGGCCTATCGCCTGGACGATCGCATCGTGGTCGAAGGCAACTACCAGGCGGCCGGCACCAACGGCGACCAAAGCGCCACCGCCGGCGCCGTCGGCGCTGCCGTCGACTGGCGGCTCACCAAGACCATCTCCCTGCGCGGCCAGCTCGGCACCATCGGCACCGGCGTCGATCTGGTCTATCAGTACCGTTATTGAGCCACCGGCGCGACTAAATGCCGCCACCCCCTTCGAAGGCTTCGCTGCGCGCCTGAGCCTGCGTGACATGGCTGTGCGGCGGCACGCTGCGCGTCAACCAGACGTTGCCGCCGATACTGGAGCCAGCGCCAATGCGGATGCGTCCGAGCACGGTGGCGCCGGCGTAAACCACGACGTCGTCCTCGACGATCGGGTGCCGTGGCGTGCCCTTGGTCGGATGGCCATCGTCGTCGAGGGGAAAGCTCTTGGCGCCGAGCGTGACCCCTTGATAAAGCCGCACTCTTTCGCCGATCCGCGTCGTCTCGCCAATCACGACGCCAGTGCCGTGGTCGATGAAGAAG
>JBEQSW010000648.1:0-44880 GCA_040348565.1 Myxococcales bacterium
CCAAGGCTGGGCGCTCGCGGGCGCAAATTTCTTTCGGCTCGACAAGGACTGGCAACCCTTTTCGCCGCCCGGGGCGTGGCAGAAGGCCGACGACGCCTTCTTGCGCGGAGGCGAAGCGTGCGTGGTCGAGCACGACGGCAACCGCTTGCACCACTTCGACGGCAAGGCGTGGCACGTCTCTGTTTCTCCCATCGCCGGTCCCCGTTCATTGTGGGGCAGCAGCGACGCGCTCTGGCTGGGCGGCGACGGCGGTGCGGCTAGGTTCGACGATGGCGCCTTCGTGAAGCTGGACGGCGTGGCCCACGTGGCTCAAGTGCTGGGGCGCGACGCTGGCGACATTTGGTTGTGCTCGAGCGAAGGCTTGTTCCGCGCTCGTTCCCGCCCGACTTCCATGCGTTGAGCGCCAGCGCCGACTGCCTCACTGCGGATTGGCGCAAGCGCCGGCCACGCACGACACGCCGGGCTGGCAGTCGCGATTGGTCAGGCACTCCACGCATGCATGCAGCTTGACGTCGCAGCGCGGAAATGGCGCCGCGCAGTCGGCGTCTGCCAGGCATTTGACGCAAGTCTTCGTGTCGAGCGTGCAGTGAGGCAGCGTGTTCGGACAAGCGTCGTCGGTAACGCAAGCGACGCACAAATTGCGCTCGGGGTCGCAGAACGGAGTCAGCGGCGCCGACGCACAGTCGTCGTTGCTCTTGCAAGAAGGCACGCAATGGAACGTGTCGCGATCGCAGGCGAGACCAGCGCCGCCGCAGTTCTCGGAGCTGATGCATTCTACGCACTCGCCGATGCTGGTCGCACAGTAGGGGGCGGCCCGCACGCACTGCCCATCATTCAGACAATGAACGCAGCTGTAGGTCTTGGGCTCGCAAAAGGGGCGCCCGCTGCCCGAGCAGTTGCGCTGTGACGTGCACTCGACGCAACGTCCCAAAGTGGTCGAGCAGTACGGCAGCGGCAAGGCGCACTCTTCCGAGCTGCGGCAATCGACCGCGACGGGTTGCTCGACCACGCCCCCCTCCCCGCCCATGCCGGAGGAAGCGCCTCCGGGAGGTGAAAGCTGAAGCCCGCCCGAGCCGCTGGCCGTGCCCGCTGCGCCGCCCGAAGCGCGCGGAGGATCGTAGGGCTCCTGAGCCACGCAGCCCGCCAGCAACGAGGAAACCGACGCCAAGAACGCCAAGCCAGGCCAAAGCACGGAGCGGGAAGCGGATGCGGGCCGAAAAATCATGCGTTTGTTTCGTTGCGCGAGGACGTCAGTCCATTTGGCGGCGGCGGACAATGAAAGAAATGTCCATCGCTCCCCGTTGCTCGCAAAAAGCGAGCGCTAAATGCGGCCTCCCAGCTCGAGCTCGACTCCGCCGACGTCACCGCCGGCCGCCACCCTCACGAACAGCTGGCCCGCGGTCGAGCCGGTGGGCGTGCGTCGGGCGCTGCGCACCCCGACGATGTCGTGGCCCTGCGGCAACGCGTAAGAGACGCCGACGCCCACGGCGCCCAGCCCGAGCAGCACCCAGCTAACGTCGTTGAGCACGACGAAGCGGTTGTGCGCCGTGGGCGACAAGGTGTGAATAGTCCGAAACGTGCTCCACGTGCCGACCACGCCCACGGCGCCTACCCCCGCCGTGATCCAGCCGGCCGTGCGCAAGCGGTGAGCCGTGGCCGAAGTGCCGTAGGTGTAGCGCTTGGTCAGCGCGAACGGTGGATCGTCGCGGTCGCGGACGTAACCTACGGCAGGCGCCTTGTCGGCCTCTTCCGCGAGCAAGCGCGGATCGGTGATGGCTGCGGGCTTGAGCTCGAGGGCGGCGAGCGTGGCCAACGCGCCGAGCCCTCGCCCGCTCGCGCCGCCGGCGTGAGCGCCTCGCGACGTGACGACGGCCGCCAGTCGGCCTTCCGCATCGAGCAGCGCCGCACCGGGCGCGCGCGCCAGCGCCGGGTCGACCCGAAGCGCGCCCTCCCCGTCTGCCGGATCGGGGGCTAGCACCGCCCCCCCGCTCAAGGAAAACGCCCGGTCTTCGCTCAGCTCGGAGCTGACGCCGAACACGGCTTGGCCCGGAGCGAGCACGGTGTCGCGAAGGACCAGGCACGTGGCGTCGGTGTGCGCCGCCACGTGCAGGAGAGCGACGTCGGCTTTGCGATCGAGCGCCACGACGCGGGCGGGCAAGGTCTGCTCGGCCGAAAAGCGCACGCGCAGCGGCGCGTTGGCTTCCAGCGTGCTGGCGACCGTCAAGATCAAGCCGTCGCCCGAGACGATGGCCCCCGCCGCCAGGCTGCTACCGGACTCCACGAACACCAGCGACGCCGCCGCGGCTCGCGCCGCCTGTGGCAAAGCCACGGCGGGGCGCTTGCAGCGCTTGAAGCCCAAAGGCCCCACCACGGGGGCGGGCCTCGGCGCGGTCTGGTCGCTGAGCTGGAGGGTAAAGCGCCGCCGCTGCAGCAGCGAGCGCAGCGCCCCCTCGACCAAACCGCGTCGTAGCTTCTCCAGGCTTGGCGTCTGATCGACGGCGCGGGTCGTCGTGCGATAGACCACGACGCCGCGCGGGTCCTGCAGCTCCCATTGAATCGCCACGCGGCACTGGGAGGGGGCTTCGTCGTCGCAGATCTCTTCTTTGACCACACCCAGAAGGGTGAGCGGCGCCAGGGCCGATTCGGATTTTAGCCCGTCACCAGCGTCCGCCAAGCGATAGCCCACGCTGGCCAGCTCGGAGGCGATCAAGCCTTGAAACTTGATGCGCGACAGGCCAATCACGTCCTGGCCTCCTGGCTCGACCACGATGCCGCCAACCCGCAGGGGCCGGCTCACGGAGACTCGCGCCAGCTCTTGGGCGGCCGCGGGTGAAGCCGCAAAGACCGCGAGAATCGACGTGAGCCAAGCGAGCGAAACCACCACGAACCGCATCGGGCGCTAGCATAGGCCGAACCACGGGGTCGTGCTATGGCGGAGCCCGTGACTTTCGAGCCGCTTACCCGTGAGTACGGCGGGTACATTTTCGATTGCGACGGCACGCTGGCCGATTCGATGGTCGTGCACCACCGGGCGTGGCTCTCGGCCCTGGCCGAGCACGGCGCCAGCTTCGATTTTCACTGGGAGCTGTTCACCAGCCGGGCCGGCATGACCCTGCCGAACACGGTGCGCGAGCTGAACGCACAGTTCGGGCTGTCCCTGGATCCAATCGGGGTCACGAACAGCCAACGCCGGGAGTACGAGCGCTTTCTGCCCACCGTCCAGCCCATCGCGGAGGTCGTGGAGCTGGCGAAACGGGTCGCCGCGACACACCCGGTCAGCGTGGCGTCCGGGGGGGAGCGGCAAATCGTGCTCAGAACCCTGGAGCTGATTGGCTTGTCACGGATTTTCTCGGTCGTCGTCGCGGCCGAGGACGTGACCCACGGCAAGCCCGCACCGGACATGTTCTTGCTGGCGGCAGAGCGCATGGGCGTTGCCCCCGCCGAATGTGTGGTGTTCGAAGACAGCGTCCTGGGCCTCGAGGCCGCCAAACGCGCGGGAATGGCATCAGTGCTGGTGCGTCCCCCGAACGTTCGATAACGTTCTAACCGATGCCGGTCAGAAGGCCTCGGGGCTACTACGGGGAAGACCACACGACGTTGGGCTCCGACATCCTGGCGGTGTTGCAGATCCTCAAGCTGCCGGAGCAAGTGCTGGGCAAAGAAGAAGCCGACCGGCTGAAGACGATCAAGCCCGACCAGTGGTACCCGATCGAATGGCTGCTGGGTCTGATGGAGATCTTGGAGGCACACGTCGGCCCGTACGGTCTGCGGCAATTGGGGCGCAAGCTCTTCCAGATGTCTCACAAGGAGCGCGTGGTGCAGGTGGCCAAGAGCGCGCGTGACATCCTGTACGGCGTCGACGGCATGTATCACCACGCCAACCGCGGCCGCGGCATCGGTGGCTGGAAGGTGCTCAAATTCGAGCCTGGCTTGTGCGAGATCGAGAAGAACACCGCGCACCACTGCGTGATGGAAGAAGGCATCTTGACCGAGGCTCTCCTGACCATTGGGTGCGCCTGCAACGTCACCCAGATCCAATGTTTTCAGGATGGCGCCGACACCTGCATCTATCGCGTCACGAGCGCGTTCGTCGACAAGCATTGGTCGGGCGAGCCGTCGAAGCGCTGAGCCCTAGGGCTTGGGCGGCTCCACGCCGTCCGAGACGCGCTCGAGCCAGGCGTCGCGGCCGCTCCACTTGAGGAACAGCAACACGGCGGCACCGAGCGCGCTGTAGCCGACGAAGAAATACACGGAAAAGCGCAGCCCCTCGTCCGGCAATGGCACCAGCGATTTATAGCCGAAAAACAGCATGGACACGATGGCCAGGCTCGGCCAGACGACGTGCCGCCACAGGTTGCGCTCGGCGCGGCGCGCCCCGGCGTACAGCTTGATGACCCCGAGACTGGCCAGCACGTACATGGTGATGAGCCCGAACGTGAGCGTGAACGCCCACACCGGCAGAGCCAGCTCCGGCTTGATCGACAGCACCAGCAGCGCGCTGATCGATTGGCACGCCAGCATCAGGTGGATTGCGTTGTCCGGGGTCTTGCGCGTCGGATGAACCCAGGCAAGAGCACGAGGCAAGCTGCCGCTTTGCGCCATGCCGTACCAGGTGCGGGTGCCAGCGTTGAAGAAGGCGGCGCTGGCGGCCAAGGCCGAGTTGAGCATCGCCAGCGGACCGAGCACCCAAAAGCGTCCCCACACGCGCTCGGCCAGCGCGAACACCGGGAACGCCACCGCGCCCTTGATCTTGGCGACGTCGTCGGTGCCGATGCCAATCAAGTAGCCCCAGGCCGTGAGCACCAAAAATACGATCATGACGAGCACCGAGCCCAGCAGCGCCCGCGGCACGGTACGCTTGGGATCGCGACTCTCTTCGGCAAGTGGGGCGACCGCTTCCCACCCGCTGTAGGCGAAAATGGAGAACACCACCGCCAAGAACAGCGAGCCGCCGACGGGCACGCGGCGCGGGTCGAACGACTCGAAGTTGAAGCCACCCGGCCCGGGCCGGACGAAGCCCGTGACGGCCAAGGCGAGCATGATGCAAAGCTCGCTCAAGCCCGTGATCACCAGCAGGCGCTCCGACACCAGGACTCCACGGTAGGCGGTCCAGGCGACGCCGCCGACGCCCACCACCGTCCAAAGCCAGACCGGAACGTACACGCCGTATTCTGCGAGCACGCAGGGCGTCAACACCGTGCTGGCCAGGTAGGCGAACACCAAAGTTGGCGCGAGCGGCAACCACAAGCTCATGTACCAGCCCGCGAGGAACCCCGCGCGCGGGTGCAGCGAGCGCGCAATCCAAGTGTACCAACCCCCGGCGGAGGGAAAAACCCGCGACAGCTCGTTCACCGACAGCGCGAGCGGCAACAGCGCCACGCCAGCCAGCAAATACGCCAAAGGCGCGGCGAGCCCGGCCAGACCTACCGTAAACACGAACGTCGACAAGACGGCGAACGCCGGAGCGATGGTGGCGATGCCTTGCATCAAGACGCCGAGCAGCCCGACGCTGTTCGCCTTCAATCCACCGTTGGCGCGCCCTTCAGCCATGCGAAAATCCCGCTAGCTTTGCCACTAGTGCAGCGCAAGTGAGATAGCATCAACTTTGGGAAGCGGCGCTGCACTAGGCGGACGCGAAGCGGACGCGGGGTCTGGGGCGAAGCCCCAGCGAGAAAGACACTAGGGCGGCGCATGCCGCGCAGCGGACAATCGCGCAGCGATTGTTGACCGCAGGTCACATGCGCTGCACTAGCCCGCTTGCCCCTCCGTCCGCAAGCCGGCGCGCTGGGTCAGGCGCGGACGCCGCGACCGCGGCCACGCAGGCGGTAAACGAAGGCCAGCACCTCGGCCACGGCCGCGTAAAATTCACCGGAAATGACCCGACCGACGCGCACCTTTTCGGCCAAGCCGCGCGCCAAGGGCACGTTTTCCACGGTTGGAACGCCCAGCTCTTTGGCCAGCCGCTTGATGTGCTGCGCGACCTCGTCGTAGCCCTTGGCAACGACGACCGGTGCGCCTTCGGCCGGGTGGTAGCGCAATGCCACCGCGACGTGCGTCGGGTTGGTGACCACGACCGTCGCTTCTTTCAAGGCTTTGCGGATGCCGCGCTTGGACAGCTCGCGGGCGCGCTGGCGCTGACGCTGCTTGATTTGCGGGCTGCCTTCCTGGTTCTTCGACTCGTCTTTCAGCTCCTGGCGCGACATCTTGATGGAGTTCTCGTGCTTCCACCACGACTGCGCGTAGTCGACGACCGCCAGGACCCCGAGCGCGAACGTGCACCAAACCGCCACCTTGAAGGTGACCGCGCCGATTTGCACGGAGGCCATGGCCAGGGTGCCGCGCGACGCCACCGCCAGTCTCGGGAACTCGCCCTTCAACACCGAGTAGGCGACGGCGCCCACCACGCCGATGCGCAGCACGCCCAACAGCACGTTGACCAAGCCCTCCTTGGGGCTGAACAACTTAGGCAACGTGCCCATGGGGTCGAGCCGTTCGAACTTGGGCTCCAGCGCCTCGAAGCTCGGGTGGAAACCGGCCTGCGCGAAGCCCGCGGCAATACCGGCAAGGCACGCGAACAGGCCCACCGGCATGCAGGCCAGCAACAGCACCTTCAGGGTCTGTTCGAGCACCAGCGTCATGTCGCCGCGCACGAGCAGCAGCGGGTCACGAAAGCACAGCAAACAGAAGTCGCGAATGTTGGCGGCCAGCTCGTCCCAGGTGCCGTTGAGCACCAGCAGGACGGCCACCGTCGCCGCCACCGCGCCCGCGTCCTTGGCGCGCGCAAACTGCCCGTCGTCCCGGGCCTTTTTGCGTCTTTCTGGGGATGGGTCCTCTGTTTTCTCGCTGTCGTCCTCGTCCGACATGCTTCATGGCTCCTTCACGGCCAGGACCAGCGACTCGATGCGCTCGCCCGCCCGCGACATCTCGGCCACGACGTCGTACCCAAAGTCGGGCAAGATCAGCATCAACAACAGCGCGCCCACGCCGGTGGTGACGGCAAAGCCAATCGAAAACACCTGGATCGCTGGCGCCGCGCGCGACACGAACGCGAGTGCCACCTGCGTCACCAGCAACACCGCCAAGACCGGGATCGACATCTTGATGCCGGTGACGATGGCGTCGTTGGTCAACGTCATCATCATTTCGGTCAAGTTGCTGACGGAGTGGATGGAGCCGGCCGGGACCGCGCGGAAGCTACCGATCACGGCGCCGATGACGACGCGGTGCAGGCCCACCAAGACCCCCAACAACACCGCCAAATTCCGCAAAATCGAGGTAATGGCGTTTTGGGTGGCGTGCGAGGTCGGATCGAAAATCTGCGCCACGCCCAGGCCCATCATCGGCGCAATTTCCTCACCCGCGACCTCGACCGCGGCGATGATCAGACGGGGCACGGCTCCGATGGCAAGGCCCAGCACGAACTCGTTGGCCGCGCTGAACGCCAAGCCCAGCACTGGCTCCTCACTGACCGGAATTTGGCCAAAGTCGCCGTGCGCGGCCAGCGTGAGCAGCACCGTCAGCGCCGCCTTCACGCGCGTGGGCGCCTGGGTAAAACCAAGCGGCGCGATGATGATCATCCCGGAAATGCGGATGGCTTCCAGCACCAGCAGCGCGGCTTCGTTGCGGAGCAAGAGCTCGAGCCCGTTCATGGCTCAGCCCTCCATCAGCGGGTGACGTCCGCGATATTCTGAAGCGCGCGGGTCGTGTACTCGACCAGCTGGTTCATGCTCCACGAGCCCAGGATGGCGAAGGTCAGGCCGACGGCCAAAAGCTTGCTGACGAAGCTGATCGAGGCCTCGTTGACCTGAGTCGCAGCCTGCAAGATGCCCACGATTAGGCCCGCGATCAGCGCCGCCAGCAGCGCCGGGCCCGAGATCAAGCACGTGAGCATGATGGCGTTTCGAAACAACTCCACGGCGCCGTCGGTCGTCATGTCACGTGTAGCTCCTGAGGATGGAACCTGCGACCAAGTTCCAGCCATCGACCAGCACGAACAGCATCAGCTTCAGCACGAGCGAGATGGTCGCCGGAGGCACCATCATCATGCCCATGCTCATCAAGAGCGATGCTACGGCCAGATCGACGATCAAGAACGGCAACAGGATGATGACGCCCATTTGGAAGGCGGTCGTCAGCTCGGAAATCACGAACGCGGGCATGGCGAAGCGCAGCGGCACATCGTCGGGACCTTGCGGGAGAGCGGTGGCGGTAGCGTCGTAAAAGAGCTTCAGGTCGGCTTCGCGCGTTTGACGCAGCATGAAGCGTTTCAGCGGCACCGTGCCGGCCTCGAACGCCTGGATGTCGGTCATCTTGCCGGCCATGTACGGGTCGACCGCCACCGTCTTGATCTGATCGACCACGGGCGACATCGTGAACAGCGTCAAGAACATCGACAGCCCGATGATCACCTGGCTGGGCGGGCTCGACTGCGCGCCCACGCCTTGGCGCACGAACGACAACACCACCACCGTGCGCACGAACGAGGTCGTGGTCAGGATGATGGCCGGCAACAGCGCCAGCAGCGTGAGGACGAGCAGGACCTTCAGCGGCGGCGCGAGCGTGCTCTGCTCCAGCAAACCGGGCACGTTGCCCACGGTGAGAGTCGGCGCGGTCGGGCTCATGCGCGGGGTCCGGACAGACGGCGAATCAAGCCTTGGGCCTGACCTTCGACGTCCAACATGCGCACGTTGGTCGGGTTGGCGGGGGCGGGCTTGCCACCCACGGTGTCTTGCGTCTCGGCGGCCAAGATCGAAGCCGCGTCGGTTTCACGAGCCGGCTCCCGCTTGCCGAACGCGGTCTTGAGCAGGTCCGCGAAGGAACCCGCCTTGGCCGGCTCGGGCGTGACGTTGCGCACCGCGATGGCGGCCCCGCGCGTGGCCACCGGCGAACGGCGCGCGGGCTCACGGTCGCGCGGAAGCTCGCGCTCGTCCTCTTCGATTTCGTCGATGAACGCCAGGCGCTTCACGGAAGAGTCCGTGACGCCCAGCAACATCTGCCGGCCGTTCACCGAGATCACGACCGCGTGCGCCTTGGGGCCGATGCGCGTCGACGACACGACCGACAGCCGTTTCGGCGCCGCCGCGCGCTTCGTTTCGCCTTTACCGCGCCGTTTCAGATACAGGGTGGCGCCGCCCAGCGTGCCCAACAACAGCACGACGCCGATCATGCGGCCGAGCGAGGGGATCGCCGAGCGCCCCGTCGCCACCGGCTTGGGCGCGGGACGAGCCGCCAGCCAGCTCGGCGCCTTGCCCGGCGCCGCCGCGACCGGGGCTGCTACGGGCGCCGGAGCGGGCGCGGGAGCTTCGGCCGCAACCAGCGCCGCCGCGTCGGCGGCGGTGGGCGGCCCCATGGGTGGGAGGGGCTCCGCCCAGGTGGGCGTCGCGACGGCCAGACCCGCGAGCACCAACGCGAAGTTGGAAGCTTGGCGCAGGGGTGTCATTCCTTTGAACCCCGAGCGCCTCGTTCGTCCCCTACCAGCACCTCGGTCAGGCGAATTCCGTAGCGCTCCCCGACCACCACCGCCTCGCCGCGGGCGATCAGTCGGTTGTTCACGTACACGTCCAGAGGCTCCCCGTTGGCCTTCGAAAGCTCCAGAATCGAGCCCGGCCCCAAGCGCAAAACCTCGCCAATCTTCGCGGTTTTACGGCCAAGCTCGATGGTCACCTCGACCGGTACATCCATCACGAAGCTGAGCGTGTCGCCCCCGCCGCGGTTGGGGGTGAGGTCGGCCGGTGGCGCCGAAAGGGGCGTCACGGAACGCGGATCGGGTTGAGAGTCGTGGCCCAAGTCCTTCGGGCCACGCGCGTTCGGTTCGTTCATACCGACGCTTATTTCAATCTTCGTGCCGACCGCGAATCTCGACCGAAACCTGTCCCCGCGAGATCACGGGGGCACCACGAAACTTTTCGATGCCGCCGACGCGCACGATCACCGGGTCGTCGACGGCGGTTGCCAGCCGCAAGACTTGTCCGACTTCCAGCGACAGCACCCGCCGCAAACCGAGCCGCACCCGGCCGAGCTCGGCCGTGACCTCGACCGGCACCTCGGCCAAGGCTTCTGCCATGCGCGGGTCGTTCGACTCTTCGCCTTCGTCGGCTTGGTCCTTGGAGGCGGTCTCGAGCGCCTCGGCGCCCATGGCGATGGAAATTCGTGCGTCGCCGGCGATGCCCTCGAAGGCGCATTCGGAGCGCAGACCATCGGCGAAACCGGCGTCGCGTTCGTCGCCGGCGGGAATGCTGCGGGCGGACGTAGCGCGGAGCGCAATGCCGACTTCGCTCTTCACGGCGTCGGCGAAATCTTGGGCCAGGCGGCGGGCGAGCTTGCCCACCAGCGCCGCTTGGGCCAGGGTCAAATCGGCGCCGATGCCGCTGGAAGCGTTCTTTTCGCTGCCGCCAAGGGCGCCTTCCAGCATGACGCTGAGCGCTTCGGGGCCGAGCGATAGACACGCCCACGCTGAGCCTTCTTCGGCTTCCAACATGATCTCGAATACCGGGCCACGCTCGACGACGCGCTCGGCGCCGAGGTCGACGATGCACACCGGCTCGGGCACGAGCCTGGCACGTCGCTTGACCAGGAAGGGTAGAGTCTTGCGGGCGCCGCGCGCGAAGCGCTGGGCCACGTGACTCATCGCGTACATGGCACCTTTCAGATGCCGCTCTCGCCCGGTGAGGTCTACTCGCCTCAGGTTGTCTTCTGCTTCGGCGAACGCTGGCATCAGGTGCCTATTGGGCGACGAAATCGGTGATTACGACACGCTTTGCTCGTTTTTTACCGACCGCCAAGATGATCTCTTTGTTCAGATCTTTGACGACTTGGGTAAAATTCTTCGGATCGGATAGTTGCTCGAAGTCGCGCGTGCGAAAGTATCCAATCGCGGCTTCTCTGGCGCGGGGCACGTAGGACTTGAATTCGGCTTCCTTCGTGCCTTCGACGAGCTCGATGCTCAAGCCCACCTTGATGTGACGGAGGTTGCCGTCGGCGGCGCGCGTGTCCACGACGATGGACTCGAGATTCTGAATCTCGTGAACGTCGCCTAGAGACGCCTTGCTGGGCTTTTTCTCGCCTTCGTCCGCCGCTTCTTCTTCGGCTTCCGGCTCTTCCGCCTTGTCAGTGGAGCCTTCGGGAGCCGCTTCTTCGCCTTCTGCCGGTTTGTGCGCGGCCTTGGCGCCGCCGCCGAGGTACTTGGGAGCAAGTACGGCTCCTGCCGCCCCAGCACCCAAGATGAGTGCTAGGGCGACAAGTATACCGACGAGCTTTCCCTTGCCCTTCTTTTTCTCCACCGGCTTGGGCTCCGAGGCTTCTTCCGACATCTCCGTACTTTCAGAGCTGGGAACTAACGCTCGTTAACCATTACCGCTTGATGTTGATCAGCTCTTGGAGCATCTCGTCGGCCGTCGTGATGGTCTTCGAGTTCGCGGAGAAAGAGCGCTGATGTTGAATCAGGCCCACGAACTCGTTGGCCAAGTCGACGTTCGAGCCTTCCAGCGCGCCAGCCGAGGTCGCGCCGCGACCACCGCTGCCGGCCGTGCCCATCGCCGCCGTACCGGAGTCGCGCGTCTCGATCCACAGGTTCTGACCAGCGCGGCCGAGGCCGTCGTTGGAGCGGAACTTGGCGACCGCGAGCTGCGCCATGTCGATCTTCTGACCGTTGGTGTACAGGCCCTGAACGACACCGGTGCCGGTGATCGCGACGCCCGAGAAGTCGCCCGACGCATAACCGTCTTGCGATTGGCTCGAGACGTTGGAGGCGCCGGCGAACTGGGTGGTGCCGTCGAGGCCCGTGCCGCCCGCGCTGATCGGCGTGCCGAAGTCGAGGGTGATCGCTTGACCGGCGGTGGCGCCGACGAAGTCCGCCGTGATCGGCACGGTGGTGGTGATCGTGTTCAGCGCGCCGTTCGTGGTGAACGCCAGCGTGCCGGAGCCGATCTCTTGGTTCGCAGCGGGAGCCGCGGGACCGCCGACGACGTCGGCGTTCGCTGCCAACACGTGGTAGTCCCACTGATTGGCGACGGTGTCCGACTTGCGGAAATAGACGTCCATCGTGTGACCGTTGCCGAGCGAGTCGTACACGGTCATCGTGGTGGAAAAGTTCGCGGTGTTCGCGGGATTTTGCGCGTCCCACGGGTTGGCGACGACCACCGGCGGACCGGCGCTGCCGGCCGTCGGCAAGGCCACGGCGGCCGAGTCGAGGTTGGCGGTGATCGAGACGGCTTCCGTCGCGCGAGCCGGCAAGGCCGCGGTCGGAGCCGTGACGTCGGAGATCGAGGCCGCGAAGGTACCGTCGCCGTTGGCGGCGTAGCCTTGGACCTTGAGACCGGCCGGATTGACCAACTTGCCGACGCTGTCGATCGAGAAGGTGCCGGCGCGAGTGTAGAAGTTGGAGGACAAGCCGTCGACCGTGCCCTTGACGACGAAGAAACCGTCGCCGTTCAGGGCGACGTCCGTCGACACGCCGGTATTTTGCAGCGTGCCTTGGGTGAACATCTGCTGGATGTCGCCCACTTTGACGCCCGAGCCCGGCATGGACGATGACGTCCCGGCGAGGATCGAGTGACCAAGCACGTCCTCGAACAGCGCACGCTGGGCCTTGAAGCCAGTCGTGTTCACGTTCGCGATGTTGTCGCCAACGACACCCAGGGCTTCGCCCTCGGCGCGCAGGCCAGATACGCCCGAATACATTGCTCTCAGAACCATGGAGCCCTCCTAAAAAAGGCTGTTTTTGTTACGGTGTTTTTGGTGGAGATTCGACCCGGAGAAGGTCGCTTACTGGTGCATTTACGCCGCTCGACAGATGTAGAACGGGGTAACCTTTGTCGAACGCGACACCAGTGATGGTGCCGGTCGTTTCTTGGGAGACGTTGACGGTGCCGCCGTCTGCGTCGTTCGCTTTGACGTTCACGGCGTAGGTGCCCGCGGGCTGCACCAAACCGTCGTCGCTGCGACCATCCCAAGTAATGTGGGAGATGCCCACGGGACGCGAGCCGAGATCGAGCGTCCGCACGATCTTGCCGCTGGCGTCCATAATCTGAACTACCGTCTTGTCGGAGGCGCGGTCTTGCGCGAACGCAACCGGCGTCCCGACGCCCGAGCCGTCGGTGGTGACGAGCGAGCCTTTCACCGTCGCGACCTCACCCACCATGTTGACGACGTTCGAGTTCGCCATACCCTGGTTTTGGAGCATCATCTGGTTGAGCTTGTCGTTCACGCCCATCGACTGCTCGAGGGACGAGAACTGCGCGAGCTCGGCCACGAAGGCGGAGTTGTCTTGGGGCTTGAGCGGATCCTGATTCTTCAGCTGCGCCACCAGCAGCTTGAGGAAAGCGTCGCGCCCCATCGCAGGATTGCTGCCGAGCGCGCTGCTCAGGGCGGCGGCGCTGCTCGCGGTGTTGTTGTTTACGGGGGCGACCATTTTGAATTAGCCGATCAGAGTCAGGCGCTTGTGTTTGCGTTTTCGATCCGCCTCGGGGTCTTGCTCGGTGCCTTGGGGGGCAGCGGGCTTAGGTCCCGATGGGCTCAGTCGACGTTGTGCAAGGACGGTGCCGACTTCGGAGGCCTGCACTACGTTCAGTGATTGCACGGTGATGCCGACGCCTTCGAGGGCGCTCCGCAGGGCATGGGCGTCCGGCAGCACCGAACCAACTAAGTGTTGGTTTTCCATGCCGATCACGACGCTCAACGCCCCGTCTTTTCGGTCCAAAGTGACCTCCAATTCGCCGAGCGCGCCGCCGTCGACTCGCAACACCATCCGCTCGGCCGCGTTGGGATCGGCCGGCGCGTCGCCCGCACCCGCGGCCGGAGCCGTGGCAGGTGTCAGATCTCCGGCACTCGAGTGCCAAGCGCTCGTCGTCTCGCTCGAAGCGAGCGGCAGCGCTTGCGCGCGGGTCACCTGTTGGGCGAGCGCCACCCACAACGCCGCCGCCGCTTCGCCGTCGCGCTCGTGCCGGGTTTCGTCGCGTTCCAGCACGCGCGAAGCGCCGTTCAAGCCGCCCGCCGATGCGCCGCCGCTGTTCACTTGTCGGACTCCGTGCGGCGGAAGCGCAGTGAGGACAGCTCGTCCTCCAGGCGGCGCTCCACGCGCTGAGCCGTGTGGTTCTCTTGCTTTTGAATGCGCTCGGACAAAAGCTCGACCTTCTTCAGGTCGGTGCGCGCGGAAAGCACGGCGCCCTGAGCCTTGACCGTCTCGCGCTGGGCGCGGACGGCGTCCAAGCGAGCCTTCTCCAAGTGGAGGCGCCGATTGGCCAGCCATTCGTTGGCCTCGATCCAGTTCTTGGCGCTGAGCGCCTCGCCCTCTTCGGCCATCTTCATCCGAGATTCGGAGGCTTTTTCCAGCTCCAGCTTCTTTTGCTCTTCGGCCGAGAGCGCTTGGGCTTCGGCGGCGCGCGTGCCAGCCAGCTGCTGCACGCGACGGTCGAGCTCTTTCTCACGCAGCGTCACGACCTTTTCGATGCGGGTACGACGCGGGCTCACTTACGCGCTCCTCGAGCTTGTGGTTGTTGTTGGGCCAAGGCCGCCAACTGGGCCAGGTTGCGCAGGCTGTCCTCGATGCGCGAACCGTCCGTCACCTTCTGGCGCAGGAAGGCGTCGATGTGCGGCTGCGCAGCAACCGCCAAGTCGACGCGGGGATCACTGCCGGCCACGTACGCGCCGACTTGAATCAAATCCTGAGCGTCGCGGTAGGTCGAGAGCATGTCGCGCACGTTGGCGGCGTTGCGCATCACGATCTCGGGCGCGATCTCGGGCGCGAGGCGCGAGATGCTGGCCAGCACGTCCACGGCCGGGAAATGGCCCTTCTCGGCCAACCCGCGCGACAGCACGATGTGGCCGTCCAAGATGCTGCGCACGGCGTCGGCGATCGGGTCCGACAAGTCGTCGCCCTCGACCAGCACCGTGTACAAAGCAGTGATGACTCCGGCGCCCGGGCCCGTGCCGGCGCGCTCGAGCAAGCGCGGCAAGGCCGCGAACACGCTCGGCGGGTAGCCTTTGGTGGCCGGCGGCTCACCCGCCGCCAGCGCCGCCTCGCGCAGGGCCATGGCGTAGCGGGTGACCGAATCCATCACCAACAACACGCTCTTGCCCTGGCTACGGAAGTACTCGGCAATGGCGGTAGCCGATTCGGCGCCGCGCGCGCGCACGAGCGGCGGCATGTCGCTGGTGGCCGCTACCACGACGCTCTTGGCCAAGCCTTCCGGGCCGAGCGAGGTGCGAATGAAGTCGTTCAGCTCGCGGCCGCGCTCGCCGATCAGGCCGACCACGTTCACGTCGGCCTGCGACGTGCGGCAGATCATGCCGAGCAAAGTACTTTTGCCCACACCGGCGCCGGCGAAGATGCCCATGCGCTGTCCGACGCCCAGCGGCAGCATCGAGTCGATCACGCGCACGCCGGTCGACAGCTGTTTGTCGATGGGGCGGCGGCCGAAAGCGGGCGGCGGCGGCGCGTTCATCGGCATCACGCGCTCGGCTTCGATTTCGGGACCGCCGTCGAGAGGGCGACCGAACGAGTCGACGACGCGGCCGAGCAAACCGAACGAGACCGGTACGGTGGCGCCGCGAGCCAGACGGATGGCGCGCGCCCCCGGGCGAATGCCGACGAGCGGGCCGAGCGGTGTGGTCAGCAGGCGTCCGCCGCGGAAGCCGACCACTTCGACCTCCAACTTGGAGCCCGAGGCGTCACGGACGCTGAGGGTGTCGCCGACGGCGGCGTTGATACCACCCACCTCGACGATGAGTCCCACTACATCCGACACCACCCCCTCGGGACTGTGCACCGCCGCGGTCCGACAACGCTCGATAAGCCGGTCAAGCACGGCGCCGGCTGTTGCAAGCACTGGGCCCGGTTGGGGGTGAGGATTGAGGGGTTGGGGGTTAGGGGGTGGATGCGAGCTGGCGCTCGCTCGGTCCTCAGCCCTCAGGGCTCAGCAACGCCCTCACTCTCCCCTGCTCCCTTCGCCGACTAACCCCTAACCCCTAACCCCTAACCCCTCAAGTCACTCAGCGGGCTGCGAATCCGGACGAAGCGCGTGAAGCAAGGTGGCCAAACGCGTTTCGACCGACTCGTCGACCTGGCCCAGGTCGGTTTCGACCAGGCAGGCGTGCTCCGGCAGCTGCGGCTCGATACGCACTTCCGCCCGCGAGCCGCGGTCGAGCAAGCGCTGCTCGAGGGCGGCGCGTTGCCCCTCGAAGCCCTGCCCAAGCCGAATCACCACGCGGTCGTGCTTGCCGAGCGCTTCCAAGCCTTCGCGCACCAGGTCGAACACCAGCTGCGGATGTAGGCTGATTTCCCGGGCGATCACCCGACGCGCGATCACCGCCGCCAGCTCCGCCAATTGGCTGGCAGTTTGCTCGAAGACCCGTTGACGCTCGTGGATGAGCAAACCCACGGCTTCCTCGAAAGCGTGGGTGAGCTCCGGGTCGACACTGGCCACGGGCGCGGCGGTGAGAGGCCGGGGCTCGTTGACCGGAAAAGCATCTGGCGGCGGCAGCGTGGGCGGGCGCACGCCCTCCGACGGGCGCACCGAACGGCGTTCTTGTACCGGCATTTCGCCGAGCTCTTGGCGGACGGCGTCCACGAACTCCGACGGCAAACGCGGCGGTTTCAGCGACGGCGACTCGCGCTTGGCCGCCGAGCGCTGCGACGACGGCAGCCAGCTAGGCTGGCGCCGCGCCGCCGTGGGGACCTGGGCAAACTTCGCGCGGCGGGGTGCTTCGGGCATGGGCTCGGCTTCAAACCATCGCATTCGCATTGTTCTCGAGTGAAATCGTGCCCTCGGCGTCGAGCCGGAGCGCTACTTCCACAATCTCGCGCTGGGCCGCTTCCACGTCGGAAAGCCGCACGCCGCCCATGATTTCCATGTCTTCTTTGATGCGCTCGGCGGCGCGCTTCGACATGCTGGCAAAGATGTGAGTCTTGAGCGCTTCCGAGGCCGTTTTCATGGCCATCGTGAGGCGTTCCACCGGCACCGACTCGAGCAGCGAACGCAGCGCGCGGGCGTCCAAGGCGTTCAAGTCCTCGAACGTGTACATGGCCTTCCGGATCTCGCCCGCGAGCTCGGAATTGCCTTCTTCGATGCTGCCGAGGAGCTGCTCGCCGGTTTCGCGACCCAGCCTGCGCACCAACGCCGCCGAGCGAGCGATGCCGTTGACCTCCATCACGCCGCCGGTTTGCGTGACCGGAAGCTCCGCCGACAGCGCCGTAGCCACGTCTTCGAGGAGGCTGGCCGGTACCTCGCTCATGGTGCCCAAACGCTCGAGAATGGCCGGGCGCGAGGCTTCAGGCAGTGCTTCCAGCACGCGCGCGGCCTTCTCGTTGTCCAGTTGCGACAAGATCGCGGCCACCAGCTGCGGGTGCTCGTTTTCCATCACCGACGCCAGCGCGCCCGGCTCGGCTTGGGCCAGCCGCTCGAGCGCGGTGGCTTCGGTTTCGAGGAAAATCTGCTGCGCGGCCGGCTCACCCAGCGCGTTCCCGGCCAATTTGCGCAGGTAGCGCATGCCGCCCTTGGGCACCGCCACCGCGCTTCGGCTCTTGTCGATGAATTCGGCGTACAGACCGTCCAGCGAGCTGGTCGGTACGGCGCGCAAGCCGGCCGCCGCGTCGCGGAGCTTCTTCACGTCCTCGGCGTCCATCTCGGCCAGGATCGGTCCTGCCGTCGCTTCGTCCAGCGACAGCAGCATCAACACGGCTTTCTGGGGTCCGGTGAGCGCCGAGGATTGCATTCCGCCTCCCGGACTCTTGCGATTTACGTGCCGCGGTTCATGCCGCCGACGAGGCAGGCAAGGCGGCCGGTTGCTCGGTGAGCCAGGCCTTCAGCACGACGGCCGCCGTCGCCGGATCCTTAGCGGCCAGCTCCAAGGCGTGGGCGCGAATTTCGCCAGCGACCTCGGGCTCTTCCAGCAAGCGCTGGCGCTCGGCCGCGGGCAGCGCGGCGGCCGCCTCGGCGCGCTCGGCTCCGGAGGGCAGCTCGCCGAGCACGCGCAGCGGGTCGACCAGCGCAGGGGCCGGCGGCGGCAGCGCGGGCTTCTTCGTGCGGAACACCAGCACCAGGGTGCCCAAAACGAGCAACAGTGCGGCCGCGGCTCCGGCGTAGGGCAGCCAAGGCTTGCCGGTAAAAAAGCTGGGCGGGCCGGTCACGTCGTCGGTATCGAGCCGCGCAAATTGCGTTGCCTGTACCGTGACGGTGTCACCGCGTTCCTGACTGAAGCCCACCGCGCGCTTGACCGTCTCTTCCAGCGCTTTGACCTCGTCCGGGGGAATGGCGGCGAAAACGCCCTTTTTGTTGTACCGGCCGTTGAGCAGCACCGCGACGCTCAAGCGCCGAATGTCGCCCGCCGGCGTCGTAGTCTTCTGAACGACCTTCTGCACTTCCCAGTTGCGAGTCTGGCTGCGAACCGCGCCGGTGCCGCCACCCGCCGGCTTTTCTTCAGCCACCGGGCCCTCACCCTGCGCGTCGGGCAGGTTCGTCTTGGCCCCCGGCACGCCAGCGACACCGGCCTCGCCGTTGGAAACGCCCTCTTCGACCTTGTGCTCGCTGCGCAGGGCGGTCTTGGTGGGCTCGTACAGCTCTTCGGTCTTTTCGCGGGCCGCGTTTTCCAGCCACAGGTTCACGCGCACGTCGGCGTTGCCGGGTCCCAGCACGCGCTCGAGCTGAGCCTGGGCGTCGGCTTCGAGCTGGCCGGCCATCACGCGAGCCTGCTCGGCGTTGAGATCGGCCAAATCTCCGCCACCCTGAGTGTCAGAAGTTGGACGGTGCAAGGTCACACCTTCGGTGCTCACCACCGACACGCGATCCTTGCTCAGCGTGGGCACGGCCGCCGACACCAAGTGCACCACCGCCGCGACCTCTTTGCGGCTAAAATTGTGGGAATTCTCCAGCTTTACGACGACGGAGGCCGAAGCGCTCTCTTCGCGCGCGGCAAACAGCCGTCGTTCCGGTAGAACCAAGTGAACGCGCGCGGATTTGACGCCGTCGATGCTCATCACGCTGCGCGCGAGCTCGCCTTCCAAGGCTCGGCGCAGGTTCACCTGCTGCTCGAACTCGGTCGCGCCAATCTTGGAGCGGTCGAAAATCTCGAAGCCGACGCTGCCTCCGTGCGGCAAACCGGCCGACGCCAGCTCCAGGCGCAGGCCAGGAATGCGCTCTTCGGGCACCAAAACCTGGGTGCCGCCCGCCTCGATTCGATAGGGAACCTGAGCGGTCTTCAGCTTTTCCACGATCGCAGCCGCGTCCTCGGTCGCAAGCTCGCTGTACAGGGTGCCGTAGGTCTCACGGCTGCTGAGCACGCTGATGGCCATCACGCCCATGAGCACGCCGGTCACCACGACCACGAGCGCAATGCGCTTGGGCGTCGGCAAGGACGCCCAGAAATCTGCTAGTTGCTTGAGGAATGCTCGCGCCTTTTCGGGCATTTTTGGCTACTTCCGACCGTTAAATCTGCATCCGCCACAGCTCGTAGAACGCGTCGATGACCTTGTTCCGGACGCTGCCCACCAGCTTCAGCTCGATATCTGCTTGGCTAAGCGCAAGCATCGTGCCGTGAATGTCGTCGGTGGAGCCGGCCGCGAACGCTTCGCCGGCCGCCTGCCCCTGGTTGATGCGTTGGTTGGCCGTCGCCGCCGCCGACTCCAGCATTTGCCCGAATAGGTCTGCCCCCTCGCCCGGAACCTTGTTGGTCTGGACCGGTGACGCTTCGCCCTGGGGTAAAACCAGCGGCAGCGTCGGGGTGGCAGAGATCGGGGCCATGCTCAGCGACCGATGCCGATCGCGCTGTGGGCCATGGCTTTGACGCTCTCAATCGAGGTCACGCCGGCCTCGTAAGCCCGCGAAGCCGTGATCATATTCACCATTTCCTCGACCGCGTTCACGTTCGGGTACTCGACGTAGCCGGCCGCGTTCGCGTCGGGGTGACCAGGCTCGTAGACCATCATGCCCGGCCGGTCGTCGGCCTTGATTTGCTGCACGTGGACCAGCGAAACACCGGCGTCCGCGCCGACCACGCCCTGCTCGCGATCCAGCGGAATTGCCTGAAAAACAGGGTCGAGCCGCTTGTACGGACCGCCGCCTTCCACTTGCGTGGTGCGGGCGTTGGCCAAGTTGGAGGCAATGGTGTTCATGCGGATGCGTTCGGCCCCCAAGCCCGACGCCGCGACTTCCAAAGCACTGAAAACACCCAGCATTTACTCAGCCTCCTTTACCGTCGCTCGCCGCGTAGCTCAGTTGATGCAGCTCCGCGGTGACGACTGCAGACACGACGTCGTACCTAAGTTGGTTGGCCGCGACCTTGGCGGCTTCCCGGTCGAGCGAGACGTAGTTCCCGTCGTTGCCGGCCCCGGCCGAAAGGTCCTCGAAAATGCGGCCTTCGAGGGCCGCCGAATCGGCGTTGGGGGTTTGGAAATGGGCCGCGTCGGTGCGTTGCATGGCGACGCTCAGCGCGGAGTCGAAGTTGTCGGCGGTCTCTACCCGGCGCAGATCGTGCGGGTGGAAGCCGGGGGTGTCGACATGTGCGACGTTCGACGACAACACCGTGTGCCGCTCGAGGTGGTAGTCGAGCGCGGCGTGCAGGGAGCCAACGGCGCTGAACAGGTCGGACATCGCGAAGCTTCATCAGCACGACGCATGCCAAACCTCCGACCTCGATCTTTTTTTCTCAAGGGTCGCCTGGAGGCTCCGTTCACTGCTGACGAAGCCACCGAGAGGCCCTGGGGCATCTGCTACCCAGGGGGGTCTCGAGCGACTTTCGGCTTCCAACCCCGCCTTTTCCGGCATTCCAGGGTCCTTTCTCAGTCTGGGCCAGCACGGATCTGGGGCGCCACCGACCCGGGACCTGGGTAGGCCCATGTAACCCAGCGACATCGTTGAGCTGTCCGCTTTGCTGCCCCCGCCAGTGAAAACCTGGCGAGCGCCAAGCGATCGACGCTCGAACCATCGGAGTTCTGACGCTTGGCCCAACCATTGCTTAGGGACCCGCTGACTTCGAGGAGGAACCTGACCATGTATGACAGCCAAGCCCCAGCAGCCAACCTTGTGAGTGAGCCCGTCGCGTTCAATGAGTTCAGCGCGATGGAATCACCCTCGGGGGTGATGATGGCGGCCGAGCTTGCCGACGACAGCGACGACGATAGCGACGCGGAAGGGGCCTTGGCCCTCGAGCCCGCGCCGCTGCCCGAAGCGCCCGAGCCGGTCATGCTGCCCGAGAGCATGCACGGGGTCATTGGCCTTTCCGAGTCGCTGGTCGAGGTCTACCGGGTC
Source organism: Myxococcales bacterium (assembly GCA_040348565.1). Classification (GTDB taxonomy): domain Bacteria; phylum Myxococcota_A; class Polyangia; order Polyangiales; family Polyangiaceae; genus PMG-095. The sequence goes on from JBEQSW010000648.1 coordinate 21,240, forward strand.
ATCGATCGCGTCGCTGACACCACGTGCACCATCCTCATCACCGGAGAGTCGGGCACCGGCAAAGAGCTGGTGGCGCGCGCGGTTCATCGCGCCAGCCCCCGCAACAGCAAAGCCTTCGTCGCCGTGAACTGCGGCGCCATCCCCGAGGCTCTGCTCGAGAGCGAGCTGTTCGGGCACGCCCGCGGTGCCTTCACCGGCGCCCACGCCAACAAGGTCGGTCGCATCGCGCTGGCCGAGGGCGGCACGCTGTTCCTCGACGAGATCGGCGAGATGCCGATGTCGCTGCAGGTGAAGCTGCTGCGCGTGCTGCAGGCGCGCGAATACTCCCCCGTCGGCGACAACCGCACGCTCAAAGCCGACGTGCGCATCGTGGCGGCCACGAACGTCAACTTGGAGAACGCCGTCCAAGCCGGCACCTTCCGTGAAGACCTATACTACCGCCTGAACGTGATTCACTTGACGGTGCCCGCGCTGCGCGAGCGCCCCGAAGACGTGCCCCTGCTCGTCCAACACTTCTTGAAGAAGGCCAAAGAGCGCGTGGGTCGCACCACGATTGGCGGCGTGTCACGCGCGGCCGCACAAATTCTCGCCGACTACCAGTGGCCCGGCAACGTGCGCGAGCTCGAGAACACCGTCGAGCGCGCCGTCTTGCTCTGCCAAGGCGTATTGATCGAGCCGAAGGATCTGCCGCAGCGCCTGTGCGGCCTGGGCGTCGAAAAGCGCATGTCCCCCCGCCTGCCCGACACCGGCCTGGATCTGCGCAACGCCGTCGAGTCATTCGAGAATCAGCTGATCAGGCAAGCTCTGGAGCGGACGAAGTGGAACAAGAAGCAAGCCGCCAGCTTGCTTGGTCTCAACCGTACAACCTTGGTTGAGATGCTGAAGCGGAAACGAATCAATCCCAGGGCGGCGTAGGTTCCTTTTGCCTCCGAACTTCGCGTGGTGCGCCCTGCGATCCTATTGTTCTGAACCCCAGTCATGCGCCCGGCCTCGCCGGGTTTGTTCACTACGGTCCTCTCGGGGCGATCGTGATCTGATCCTGCCAAGGTGCGGTTGAAGTGGTTCCGTGTTTTCGGGCTTTGCCCGAAAACGCATGTTGTAACGACGGTGGGCGGCTGGCTCGAGAGGGGAACGAGACGTCAGGCTCGACGACGCTGAGCGAGCGACGGACTCGCGAGCGACGGCTCCACGGATTCGGTCGGCTCAACGAACCCTTACGGCGCGACGCAAGCGCCTGAAAACTGCGGCGCCCAAAGAAGCCGCACGTTGACGCCACCATTCGTATCGCCTTAATCGCAACACTCCCTCCCCTTACGCGAGCCCCACCCTCTCGAGCCGTAGGTTGGCGCGCAAGTTGCTGAGTAGGGGCCGTGAAGATTTGGTTGGCCCTCGCGGCTGCTGCGGTGGCGTCGTTCATGATGACGCGGCCGGCGCACGCGGAAGAGTTGCTGATGGATGGCAACTTCGGGCTCGGTACGGGCATCGAAGGCGGCGATCCCGGCACCGGCATCACCTGGCGGCGCGCGCGTTTGCGGTTGCTGGGCGGCGTCGATCTACGCAGCGACGAGGGTCAGGCCGACGCGCTCGGGTTTCGCGCGTTCGTCGAAGTCGAGAAGAGGGCCAGCGTGGGCGCCGAGGTGCGCTACGAGCGCTGGATGGCCAGAAACTTCGGCGTTTGGGCGGATTTAACCGGCACCGTAGCGCCGGAGACGCTGTTTGGCGGCGGCTTCGGCTGCACCGCCATCATTCCCTTCGGCAAGAAGGTCGGCTTGTTCATCGAGCCCTCGTTTCATGCGCTGCCGCTCGGCAGCGATACACCGGGTGACGGCATCTTGATTTGGGGTTTGCTCTCCGCAGGGGTGAGGTTCGGCCTATGAAACGCTGGCTCTGGCTGCTCTTGCCCTTCACCATGCCGCTGACCACGCCCGTCGGGTGTGGCGGTGACGGTTGTCTACGCAACACTGATTGCTCGAGCGACCAAACCTGTCGCGCCGGGCGATGTGAGCTCAAAAATCCGCCCGCTCCTGCCGCGAACGGCGGCGAAGGCGGCGAAGATTCGACTCCCCCGACGGCTGGAACCGTCTCGGGCGGAACCGCGGGCTCCGGCGGGGTGGCGGGTAGCGGAGGCAGCGCGGGCAACGCGGGCAACGCGGGCAACGGCGGCAGCGGCGGCAACGGCGGCAACGCGGGCAACGGCGGCAACGGCGGCAACGCGGGGTCCGTGGCCGGTAGCGAAAGCGGCGCCGGCGCGGCCGGCGATGCGGGTGCGAGCGGCGCCGGCGGTGACGGCGGCGCGAGCGGCGCTGCCGAAGCCGGCGTCGGCGGCGCGCTCTGAGCCAACGCTCTGACGCTCGCTGCGTCGGCGCGCTTGACGCGAGAAGCGTCTCAATTTGGCGCTGCGTCCCCTGAATTTACCGCGCTTTGCCGCCGCGCGAGGCCTCCACGCCGGCAAATGCAAGCGGCACGACTCCTGCTTAGTGATGGCTACATGTTCCGATCTCTGAACATCGCCGCGACGGGCATGGCCGCCCAGGAAACGAACCTGGAAGCCATCTCGCACAACATCGCCAACGGCAACACCGTCGGTTACAAAAAAGAGCGCATCGATTTTCAGGATCTGCTCTACCAAACCGTGCGGCAAGCCGGCACTCCCACCGGCCCGACCACCACGTCGCCCACCGGTTTGCAGATCGGTACCGGCGTGCGCGTGGTGAGCACCTCCCGCATGTTCCAACAAGGGACCATCCTGCAGACGGGCAATCAGCTGGACGTCGCGGTCGAGGGCAACGGCTTCTTGGTCGTCCAGCAACCGGACGGAACCCCCGCTTACACGCGCAACGGCGCGTTGAAGACCGACGGCGACGGCCGCATCGTGAACTCCGAAGGCTTCCCGCTCGAGCCGCCGATCACGGTGCCGCCCGACGCCACCAACGTATCCATCTCGTCGAACGGCACCGTCTCGGTGACCCTGCCAGGTCAGACCACGGCCAGCGACATCGGCCAAATCCAGCTCGCAAACTTCGTGAACCCCGCGGGTTTGCAGGCCATGGGCCACAACTTGCTCACGCCCACCAGGGCCAGCGGCGAGCCGCAAGTCGGTGAGCCCGGCGCCGACGGCCGCGGCACCCTGCTTCAGGGCGCGGTGGAGCAATCCAACGTCGACATCGTCGAAGAGATGATCGGCATGATCAGCGCCCAGCGCTCGTACGAAATCAACTCCAAGGTCATCACCACCGCCGACGACATGCTGCGCGCGGCCTCGCAGATGAAGTGACCATGAACCGTCGCAAATCCACCGCCCGTTTCGTCGCGCCGCTGCTGGCCGTGCTCTTGTGCGCCAGCGCTCCTGCCCGCGCCGACGAGGCGCGCGTGGTGCGCGGCGCGCAGGTGCATTTGTCGGACCTCGTCAGCGAGTTGCCAGCCGACGTCCCGGACCTCGAAATCGGCGCGGCCCCGCCGCCCGGCAGCTCGCGCACGATCGCCAAGAGCGAGATTCAAGACGCCGCCAGCAAGAGCGGGGTCAGCCTGAAGTCGCTCAAGCTACCCGGTGCCGTGCGCGTGACCAGCGCCGCGAAGCGTTGGAGCACCGAAGACCTGACCAACGCGGCTCTGCCCGCCCTCAGCCGTGCGCTGCCGGTCGGCGTGACCGTCAAGCGCGCGCGCGCGACCGCGAAGGCCGTCACCTCGCCCAGCGCCACCATCAGCGCGGTGCGGGTCTCGCGGCTGCCCCGCCGTGAAGGCGAATACCTCACGACGGCGATGATCGAGCTGTCCAACGACGGACAAATCGTGGCACGCATCCCGTTTCAACTGTCGCTCGACATCAGCGGCGGTGCGGCGCTACCTGCCGTCACCAAGGGTACGCGCGTCCAGCTGATGATCGAGAGCGGCCCCGCGCGTATCACCGCCACCGCCATCGCCCTCACCGATGGCGAGCTCGGCGACACCCTGCAGTTCCGGGTCACGACCACGCAGAAAATCCTGTACGGCAAGGTCGAAGAGCCGACGTTGGCGCGGGTAGTCCAATGAAGCGCGCGCTGGCTCTGATGTTGATGGGCAGCAGCTTGGCCGCGTGCGGACCCAACCACATTGCCCCCTTCACTGCGCGCGAACGTAATTACAAGGCTGGCGAATACGCCGCCACCCAGCAACAGAACAAGCCCTCCACCGGCTCCATCTACAGCGAGGCGCAGTCCGGCTATCTGGAAGACACGCGCGCGCTGCGGGTGGGCGACGTGGTGCTCGTGCGCATCAACGAAAAAGCGGACGCAAAAGGCGGCGCGACCACGAACTTGTCGAAAGACAGCAACCGTTCGGCGGGCGTCACGTCGCTGCTCGGCCTCGTACCCGCCATCCAAAAGGCCTACCCGAACATCGATCCGAAGACGCTGCTGGAGATGGCCGCCAGCTCGGACTTCAGCGGCCAAGGCAACACCCAGCGCGCCGGTACCCTGAACGCGACCATCGGCGTCAAGGTGAAGCAAGAGCTGCCGAACGGCGACTTGTTCGTCGAAGGCACCAAGGTCGTGATGATCAACTACGAGGAGCAACACCTCTACATTTCCGGCGTGATTCGCCCGCCGGATATCGCCCCCGACAACTCGGTCGATTCTTCGCTGTTGGCCGACGCCCGCGTCGAGTTCACCGGCCGCGGCGACATCGACGACCAGGTCGAACGCGGCTGGCTCACCAAAATTCTCGACGCGGTCAACCCCTTCTGATGAAAACCCGTCCCTCCACCGTCAAGCCTTCGTCGCTGCTCGTCATGTTCGTGGCGCTGCTGCTCGTCGCCTTCACCCCGGGCAACGCTCGGGCGGACAAGGTGCGCGACTTGGTGGACATCGTGGGCGCACGTGAAAACCAGCTGGTCGGCTACGGGGTCGTCACGGGCCTGAACGGCACCGGCGACGACGTTTCGTCGCCGTTCGCGACCCAATCCTTGCGCGCGCTGTTGCGGCGCTTGGGCGTGCAGGTCGACGCCCGGCAGATCCGCCTCAAGAACGTGGCGGCGGTGATCGTGACCGCCAATATTCCCGCTTTCGCCCGCAACGGCTCCAAGCTCGACATCATCGTCTCCTCGATGGGTAACGCCAAGAGCCTGCGCGGCGGCGTCTTGATCCAAACCCCTTTGCGCGGCGCCGACCGCCGCACCTACGCGGTCGGCCAAGGCCCGCTGGTTTTGGGCGGGTTTTCCGCCTCCGGGGGCTCCGGCAGCTCGGTTCAAGAAAACGTTACCACCACCGCCCGCATCCCCAACGGGGCGCTGATCGAGCGCGAAATCAAAACGACTTTCGCGGTCGAAGGCAAAGTGCAGCTGGCCCTGCGCGCACCCAACTTCGACACCGCGCAACGCATCTGCGAAGGCCTGAACAAGGCCATGGGCGAAGGCACGGCCCGCCCGCTCGACGGCGGCTCCATCGAGGTCAAGGCCCCGAGCGAGCTGAAGAACAAGCCGGTCGAGCTCGTCTCCAAGCTGGGCGACATCGACGTCGAGCCCGGCAGCATGGCGCGCGTGGTCTTGAACGAGCGCACCGGCACCATCGTGGCCGGCGGCGACGTGCGGTTGTCTCCGGTGGCCATCGCTCAGGGCGGCATCACCATCTCGGTCAAAGAGAGCAAAGAAGTCTCTCAGCCCGGCATCCTGTCGCGCGGCAACACCGCCGAGGTGAAACGCACCGACATCGAGGCCACCGAGCAGAAGCCACCTGCCCTTACCTACGTGAACGCTGCTGCCTCTTTGGCCGAGGTGGCTCAGGCGCTTTCCACCTTCGGTGTTACCCCGCGCGAGCTCGGTAGCATCCTGCAGGCGCTCAAGGCAGCTGGCGCGCTACGTGCAGAGATAATCGTCCAATGACCAACGTCCTTCTCCGACCTCACCGAGCAAGTCGCCTGGTCAACCTGGGGGTGTGGTCATGACTCTTCCGATTTCTGGTCTGGACGCACTTCGCAACGCCGGCGCGGCCAAGCCGGACGGGCCCGTCGATCCCAAGGTGCTGAAGGCGGCCAAGGACTTCGAAGCCATCTTTCTGCGCACCCTGCTCAGCTCCCTCGAGAAGACGACCTCGATCAGCGGCGGCGGCAAGCTCAACACCGGCCAAAGCACCTACGGCTCCATGGTCGTCGGCGCACTGGCCGACAACATCTCCGGCAGCGGGGGTATCGGTCTCGCCGATATCGTCGCCAAGAGCCTTTCGGCCCACCTTCCGGCCCCCGCGGCGGAGTCCAAGCCCCCGAAATAACCCAACTTTCCGAACACCTTGCTCCACACGATATTTTTTCCTCAAGCCCTTCCGGTCCAGACCGTTCACTCGGATGACGACCTATGCGCGGACATCACGCGCACCTGGAGGCATGAATGAAAGGTATCACCGGCAACCCGGTTCTCGACGCTTACGGAAGGATGGCAGTCAAGCCCGTTGGGGCGGCTCGTCCTGTCGATACGATCGAGTCGGGTGGCAGTGTGTCGGGCGCCAGTACCCCCGCCGCGGAAGTGACGATCTCGTCGAACGCGAGGGATATGGCGGCCGGCGGTCGCTTCGATGCCGACAAGGTCGAAGCACTGAAGAGCAGCATCGCGGAAGGAAAGTTCAAAGTCGATTCGCAGAACGTGGCACGTCGCATGCTTGATGCCTTGGGCTGACGCAAACAGCGCCCACAAGCATTGCGCATTGCCCGTGCCGCGGGACAAGGTTGAAACTCAACGTGCAGGCAGACGCGCAACAACAAGAACTGAAGGCAACTCTAGACGAGCTAGAGTCGCTCCATCGCGACGAGAGCTTGGCGCTACGGCGCCTGTCTCGCGACCAGCTCGACGAGCTGACCGATCGGAAGCTCGCCCTTTGGGAGCGACTGCGCGACGTCACCAATACGACGCCGCCCGGCCCCGGCGAGCGCGCCTCGCTGGAGCGCATCCGGCGCATGGCTCTGGCCAACCAGATCTTGCTGCACCACGCGCGCGACGCGGTTCGCACCATCTTGCAGACCGCCAGCGGGCAGGCCCTGAATACCCCCAGCAATCGCCCCGCCGCCGTGCAAGACGGCCTGCGCGTGGATTTCAGAGGCTGACATGAGCTCACTCTCTCAGCTTCTGTACACGGCCCGCGATTCGCTGACGGCACAGTCCTACGGCCTCAGCGTCACCGGCCAGAACATCACGAACGTCAACACGCCCGGGTACGTCAAGCGGGACCCGTTGCTCGAGACGCTGGCGCTGGGCACCGCCACCACCGGCTCGGTCACCGCCACCGGTCTGCGCCGCGCCACCGACGTGTACATCGAGCGGCGCGAGCTGTCGGCGCGTGGCTCGGCGGCCGCCGCGTCCGAACAAGACAAGCAGCTGGGTTCGGTCGAAGCGCTGTTCAACGATCTGGGCGCCACCGGCATGGGGCAGGCCATCGACGGCCTGTTCTCGTCGTTCTCGGCGCTGGCCGCCAACCCCAACGACCCCACGTCGCGGGGTGCCGTGCTGGGCGCCGCTAGCGCTTTCGCCGATCGCGCCAACTCCATCGCCAACTCGCTGACCGACTCCAAGAACGAGCTGTTGAAGCAGGCGCAAGAAACCGCCGCTGAAATCAACAAGCGGGCACAGAGCATTGCCCAGTTGAACCAACGCATCGTCCAGGCCGAAACCCAGGGCGAAGACGCGGCTGACCTCAAAGACCAGCGCAACAACCTGCTTTTGGGCCTGTCCGAGCTGGTGGACGTCCGCACCATTCCCGACAACAAGGGCAGCATCATCGTGCAGGCGTCGGGCACCACGCTCGTGGAGGGCACCGAAGCGCGCTCGTTGAGCGTGGACCTGCACGCCGACGGCTCGCTGAAGTTGATGAGCACCAGCGTCGGCGGCGCCGGCAGCAGCACCGAGGTCACGCAGTTTTTGACCGGCGGCAAGCTGGCCGGCATCAAAGAAGCGCGCGACGTCGACCTGTTCGACGTCTCCAGCCGCTTCGACAAGCTGGTGTTCGACGTGGCCAACGCCGTCAACACCCAGCACGCAGCCGGCTTCGGCCAGGACGGCGTGACCGGCCGCAACTTGTTCGACGTGGGCGGCGTGCCGACGGACGCGGCGCGCAACATCCGCCTGGGCGCAGCGGTGGCGGGCAATCCGGCCGCGGTCGCGGCCGCCAGCGACGCCTTGACCTTGCCGGGCGGCTCCGGCAACGCCGTCGCGCTAGCCGACGTCTTCAACACGCCCCTCTCCGGCGGCCGTAACGCCGCCGAAACCTACGGCGACATCGTCGGGTCCATCGGCCAAAAGAAGTCGGCGCTGGCCCAAGCCGTCGAGACCCAGCAGGCCATCAAAGAGCAGGTTCAGGCCATGCGCGAAGCCGTCAGCGGCGTCTCGCTGGACGAAGAGATGGTGTCGCTCACCAAGTACCAGCGCGCCTACGAGGCCGCCGGCCGGGTGCTGGCGACGGTCGACGAGCTGATGCAAGACCTGATCAACCGAGTCGGTCGATGAGGGTCACCGAGGGCATGAAGTATTCGCAGGTTCTGTCGAACCTGGCGAACATCACCTCGCAGCATGCCAAAGCGGCGCAAGAGGCGTCCACGGGCGTGCGCGTGGGCAAGCCGTCCGACGATCCCATCGCCGCGGCCGAGCTTGCGCGCTTGAGCGCCAGCTCCAGCCAAACCAAAGCTCACCTGTCGACCATCGACGCCGTGCGCGGCGACGCCGAGCTCACCGAATCGACGCTCAGCGACGCCTCGGACGTGATGGCGCGCTTGAAGGAAATCGCGCTGCAGGGCGCAAACGGCGAGCTGACGGCCGAAGACCGCAAAACGCTGGGCATCGAGGTCGCGGGCCTGAAAGATACACTGCTCAAGCTGGGCAACGTGCGCGGCACACGCGGCTACTTGTTCTCGGGTAGCCAAGTGACGACGGCCGCCTTCGACCCGGCAGGCGCTTTTCAGGGCGACGACACCGCGCACGTGGTGCAAATCGGCAACAGCACGCCCACGGCGGTCAGCACCAGCGGCGCCGAAGCTTTCGTGGTCGCCGGGGGGCGCGATATCTTTGCCGACGTCCAGAGCCTGGCGACGGCCCTCGCGACCGACAACATCGCCGCCATTCGCCAGTCCATCGACGACGTGGGCGCTTCGCAGACTCAGCTCGTCAACGCGCGGGCGCGCTCGGGCCTGGTGCTGAGCAAGCTCGACACCAGCCAGAGCGTGCTCAGCTCCCTCGACACCGAGCAGCAGAAGCGCGCGCAGACCGAAGGCGCCGCCGACCCTTACGAGAGCTACACGCGCGTCACCAGCCTGGGCCAGTCCCTGGAGCGAGCCATCTCGGTTTCCAAGCAGATTCTGGATCTGGGCGGCAGCAATCGGTTCTAAGGTCGCAGACTCGACCCCCGATTCTCCGGGGCTTCCCGCCTTCCTCCGGCGCCATTCTCGCGGTTTTTGGCGTCGGCCAGGCTGGGTCGGCTAGTATCTGGGCATGCTCATCATCGCTCGGCGCAAGGGACAGCGCATCCTGCTCGGAGACGACGTGGAAGTGGTCGTGACCGAGCTCTCCAAGGGCGTGGTGAAGCTCGGGATCGTGGCGCCGACGACCCTGACCATCCTGCGTGGTGAGACCAAGGACATCGCGGACGCCAACCGCGCCGCCGCCGCCAGCACCCTCGACGAGCTCCCGGGAGCCTCCGCCCCGGCCGCGCCGCCCGGCGCCAAGAATCAGCCGTAACGAACCCGACCCGGCACACGACGGAGCGGACTGAACGTTACGGCGCGGTCGCGAGGTTGACGCACGCCGACGGATTCGGCGGCAGCAGCACACAGCTCCAACCGTCGGGACAAGCTCCGGCGTTGGTTTCACCGTCCTTGCAGTCGAGCTGGGTGCAGTAAAAAAGCGGGTCGGTGGCGCACACGGGGGCGTCGCCGCCGCATTCGGCGTCGCTTTGACAGGGGGTGCCGAACGTGGCGTCGGGGTTGCCGCTGGCGGCGTCGCCGCCCGAGCCGTCCCCCGCCCCACCTTCGCTGCTGACTTCGCCCGCTTGTGAGCCGCTCGAGCTGCCTGCGGTCGCGCTGCCTCCCGCCGCGACCGGATAGCAAGCGGTTCCGATCGCCTCTTGGCCCGGATCGCACGGCTGTTCGTCTTTGCAAGCGGACAGCGCGACCAGGGCGGTGAGCAGTCCGAGCAGCGCGGACGCGCCCGAGGCCTGCCTGCGAAACTTCACGAGCAAAAATTCGTTCACGGCTGGCTCAGCTTCCCGCCGCTGATCTTGGCGACGACTTTTACGCTGTTGTTCACTTCACTCAAACGCACGTAGCCGATGGCGCCGGGCTTGGCGGCCACGGCTTTGAGCACGGCGCCGGTGGAGGTCACCCGGATTGGCGGGCGGGCGCCGCCGCGCACTTTGCGATCGGTCCAGTAGCGGGCAACGCGCTCTGGATCCAAACCGAGCACGGCTTTGTCGAATTCGTTTCGAAGCGGGTTGTCCTCGGGCAGGTTGATGGGTTGGGCGTCTTCACCGAAACCCCACGACTTCTTGGTGGTTTGGAAGATGGGGCGCAGGTCGTCGCGCTCCAGCGAGACCACCGGGTTCGCCTTGTTGACGATCACCGCCAGCACCTCGCCACCGGCGACCGAGCCTGGGGCCCAAGTGAGCACCGGCACCGCCAACAGACTCGCGAGAAGCAGCCTTCTACGGATGGTCATGCTCAAAACGCCATCACCAGACGTGAATAGAACTGGTTGACATTGTTCAACGAGTTGTCGAACGGACTGTCGTACATCCAATCGAAGAACACGATGTGGGACACCTGGTTCTTCCAAGTGATGGCCGGGTTGAAGTGCACGTTCAAGCCGACCGAGCTGACGAACGCTCCGTCGCCGATGATGGTCGGCGTTTGCAGCGCTTCCGCCCACAGGTAAGGCTCGAACATGTCGAGTGATTTCCAGGGCAGCTGCTGCGCCACCAGCAGGTAAGCGGCGTGTTCCCACTTGTCGGGCGCCCGACCACCGGGCAGCAGCACCTGATTGAGCAGCTCGCGTTTGCCGGGCGTGTACTGCAGCCGCCGCACCACGCCCTCGGCGCGGACGCGGGTATGGCCCACGTCCAGCGAGGCGTCGGCGCCCATCACGTACTCGTTGTACTCGAAGGTAGAGCTCGTGCTCCAAGTGATGGGTGCGACGCCGGTGACCGCTACGACCTTGTCCCGGGTCTTGCCAGTGAAGAACGAGACGCCCAGCGTGGTGTTCACGTCGCCGGTGTCACGCCGCGCGTACAAGCGACCGCCATAGCCGAGGTATCCGTCGACGTTGAGCGTCGATTCCTCTTGCCGCCCGTTGCTGAGGGTCGCGGCATAGCCCAGCTCCCAGCTGCCGGCGAAGGCGTTGCCGTAAACCATCACCCCGGTTTGACGGAGCGGCATCCAGCGCTGCGTCATGAATTGGGGCCAGGCCAGTGAAATCAACGTCGGCGAGCCGTGGTCCTCGTTCCAAATACCGAAGGGTGAGAACCAGTTACCGAACCGCAGCTTGAGCGCTTGTAGCTTGCTGTACTCGAGCCAGGCCCGCTCGATGACGACGCTGCCACCCCACAACGGGGCGTTCAGAGCCGCGCCGGTCGAGTCGTCGGTGATGGTGCTGGCGCGCGTGAATTTGCCGCCCAGTCCACCAAAGTTGGTGATTTTTCCCTGCGGCGCGTTGGTGAAGCGCACCTCGACCAGGCCGCGCCAGTTCTCGACCGGCTGGGCATCGAAATACAAATTCAAGTTGCCGAGCACGAAATCCGGCTCGTTGACGTCGTAGACATTCGCCAGCAGGCCGCGTTTGTCGATCTGCACGTACTGAAAGCCCATGTCGGCGAAGCCGTAGATCTTCAGCTTCTCTTGCTCGGCCACCGGCTCCTCGGGAGCCGCCGCGCTTGCTTCTGCCTGCGCGGCTTTGAGATCTGCGATGGCTTGCTTGTTGGCCTCGACCTCGGCGCGCAGCCGCGAGAGCTCCGCGGCCTCGCCCCTTTCGGCAGGCTCGGTCGGAGTGGCCGGCAGTGCCGCGGGGGCGGCCGCGTTCTCGGGGGCGGCCGGGGGAGGAGCGGCGGGGGCGGGCGCGACCTGAGCCTGCGCGACACTCGCCAACGTCGGGCAAAACAGGCTCCACAGCAGCAAGGCTCCTGCCGGCCTAAAGATACGAAGTTTATGCATGGGTCCGGGGAGGTCGAGCCTCTGTCTCGAGGCAACGGCCAACCGTAAGACTCCCATTATAGCGCAGCGCGCCAGAGTCAGGCTCAGAACATGCCGAGCACGACCTTGCCGCCGTCGACCATCAGGTCGAGCCGCGCCCGAAGCTTTGGCAACGTGCTCACATCCACACTGGTCAGCGCCGTTGAACGCACATGGTCGTTGCCGCTGGTGGCGTTCACGGGCCCGGTCAAATTGTTGCAGATTTCCGAGGTCGCAAGCAGCGCGTCTTCGCTGGGCTCGTTGTCGTTGAGCTGCCGCAAGGCCTCGTCGCGCGGGACGGCCAGTAAGCCAGCGCCGAGCAGGAGGGCTGCGCGCAGATCCAGGATGATGGCCCCGCGCTCCCGGCCTTCGTCATCGAGCAGCTTGCAGGCTAGCGCACCCGTCAAGCTTTCGAGCGGCGTGGGTTTGGCTTGCACCTCCAGCGGTGGCGGGGCCTCGAGCAGCGTCTGAAGGCACTCGGTCAAGCTGCGCAGGGCGGGTAAGGCCAGCACCGGCGGCGGCTGGTCGCCGGCGATGGCGCGCGCCATGTCCTCGAGGGACGCGACGGGCGGCTCGGACGAAACCGCGGCGGAAGGCGTCACGACAGGCGCGGGTGTGGCCGCGCCCAACGCCGGCGAAGCCTGAGTCGCGGCAAAGCCGGGGTTTTCCTGCTGCGCGCCCAAGCGGTCGGCGACGGGCTCGGCAGCCGTGAACCCGGGGGGCGGCTCACTCCGCCGGCGTTGAGAGCGGCTGCCCCGCGGGGGGCGCAGGTTGGGCTGGGCGATGCCGCTTTGGGTCGCCTCCAACGCGATGACGCGGTCACGTAGCCGGGCGTGGGAGGCGCGCAGCACCGCCAGCTCGGCCCGCAGCTCCAGCACCGCCCGCCCCAAGTCGCCCCCCTCGGCATCGGCCGGTTGCTCGCGACGTGGCGACGGCCCGGCGTCCGACGCCGGGACCCAATCGCCTTCGTTCACTTCGAACGCACGGTCTTCCTCGGTGCGCGGGCTGCGCATGAGCTGGGCGGCACCGCTGGCCAGCAGCTGCCCCTCTTCGCTGCGCCGAAGCAGCGCCAGGATGGACTCGGACCCTTCGAGGCGCGTCAAGCGCGGTTGAAAGACGTCGCGATCGACGGCCTCGAGCCGAGTGAGCTCCAGCACCCAGCGACCACCACGGCACAGCAGCCGCGTGGGAGTCGCCTTGGCCAGGACGTCGGTCGAGAGGCTCATTCAGGCCGATGAACGGCGGCAGACCCCAGAACCTTAACGATGAATTCGAGCAATTCGAGGCCAACGGCGGCGTCAGCGGCGTGGCACCTCGGGGTCAACGCTCAGACGCTGCCGACGGCTCGCAAATCGGCGTCCGCTAGCGCTTTTCGTGGAGAAATGCCGCAAACCTGCCGGCGCGGAGCCTTGGCACGAAACATGAGATGGACCCGGCGCCACCACCATGGACGGCGTCTTCCCTACCCCCGCTCGTGATCTCAGCCAGGCCTTCCTGCAGTCCAACCTGCAGCGCCTCTGGCTCGGAGATCGCACACGCGAACGCGTCGAGGCCGCCGAGCCTTTGGGCGAGCTGCGGCATCAGACCGACGGCACCCAGGTGCTGCATCACCAAGGCACGCTACTCGGCGCTCCCTCGGACGACTTGTGGCTGGACCGCACCGTACGCGAGAGCCCGCGCGACAGCGCCTACGTGGTGTTCGGTCTGGGCCTCGGGCATACGGCGCGCGCGCTGCGCGCGCTGACACCGGCCCCCATCTTGATCTACGAGCCCGATCCGGGGCTCGCGCGACGCGCGTTGTCGGTGGGACCAAGCGATCTCGGCGGCTTTCCCATCGTGTGCACTTCGCACGACCTCACCCAACTTTGGCCAAATTTCTGCGGAAATCGAGACAATGTCACGCTCATCTCTACCCCCGGTTACGGCGGCTTGTATGACCGCGAAGATCGCCAACTGCGCGAGGCGGTCACCCAGCTTGTTCAACGGCGCTACGTCAACGAGGCGACGCACCGCGTCCGAGCTCGCGAGTGGATATCCGACGTGCTCGAGAACATCGAGCTCTTGGAGCGCTCCCCTTGCTTCTTGGGCCTCGCAGAGAAGTACAAGAACGTCCCTGCCTTCATCGTCGGCGCAGGTCCGTCGCTTGGCAAGAATGCCGAGCTTCTCGCTGACGCCACGAAAAAAGGCATCGTCTTCGCCGTGAACTCCAGCGCTCTGGCGCTGGCGCGCCGGGGCATCACTCCGCAGGTCGTGGCCTGCATGGAGTCCATCGATCTTTCGCAGCTGCTGTCGCAGGTGCCCTACCTCGACGACGTGGTGCGGGCCTTCAGCCTGACCGGGCATCCGCGGACACTGCGCACCGGAAAAGGGCCGCTATTACCCGTCTACGAAGGGCTGCCTCAGCTGACGCCGCTGGTCAGCTTGGGCCAAGCCCAAGGTTTGGCGGTCTGCGGCAGCGTGTCCACCCTGGCCTTCTCGCTGGCGCAGCGGCTCGGCTGCTCGCCGATCGTGCTGGTCGGGCAGGATCTGGCGTACACCGACGGGCTCGCCTACGCGACCGGCACTCCGTACGAGGGGTCGCGGGTCAACGTCTCGGCAGACGGCGAATCGCTGGAGCACGAGCGCTCGGCGACGCTGCAAGCCACGAACGGCAAGCTGATCTCGAAGGAGCCACTGCAGCGCGTCGCGGCCTGGGGCGGGCAGGGCACCGTGCCTTCGACCATCGGGTTTTCGGCCGTGCGCAGCTGGCTCGGGCTCGCCGCCGAAGTGCTTGCCCATGATTGCCCCGAGCAACGAGTCGTCAACGCCACCGAAGGCGGCGCGCGCGTGGAAGGCTTCGAAGAGTCGACCCTGGCCGACGTGCTCGCGACGCTGCCCGAGCTGAACATCACCCCCCAATCGATCGCCGAGGCAGCCCACGCGGCGCGACCACCGCTTGCCCGAGAGCACCTGCGCTCTTGGCTCGAAGAGCTGCTGCGCGGCGCGCGCGCCGCTCGCCACGCCGCCCGACGGGTGCGTCGCGTGGCCCTTGCCGCCGACCGCAGCGTGAGCGGCGACGACCCGCGCGCGATCACGCGTTCTTTCCGCAAGCTGGAAAGCGCCGAGCAAGAGCTGCGAAATCGCGTCGGCGAATGCCCGTTCGTCGACGGCTATTCGTGGACCGGCGTGGACGCGGCCATGCAGGAAGCCAGGCACGAACACGACGAAACCCAGGCCAGCGCCCAACGCGCCGTTCGCAGCGAGGCGCGCGTCGCCTTGGCCATCGAGACCTGCACCCGCGAGCTCGAAACGAAGCTCGAGCAGCTCATCCAAAGCTTCGGCGCCCCCGCGCCGTGACCTGACCAACGGAGAACACACACCAACATGGCCCTCGTAATACCCACAAACGTAGCATCACTCGACGCTCAAAAGTCCTTAACCCGAAACTCGAACGCCCTCGGCAAGAGCTTCGCACGCCTGTCCAGCGGCTTTCGCATCAACACCGCCGCCGACGACGCGGCCGGGCTCGCCATCAGCGAAAGCATGAAGGCTCAGATTCGCTCGTACACGATCGCCGAGCGCAACGCCAACGAGGCGATCAGCATGACGCAGACCGCTGAAGCCGCGCTCGGCTCGATGCACGACATCCTCGGCCGCATGCGCGAGCTGGCCATCGAGAGCTCGAACGGTTCCATGACCGGCACCGATCGCGGCTACCTCGACACCGAATTTACGGCCCTCAAAGAAGAAATGGGGCGTATTCAAGGCTCGTCCAAGTTCAACGGCAAGCAGCTGGTCTCCACTGCCGGCGCGCTGATCACCTTCCAGGTGGGCCTGAACAACACCGCCAGTGATCAAATCACGCTCACCTTCGGTGGCTTGGCTTTGACCACGCTGCTCGCGGCCACGACCAACGTCGCCGGAGCGACCGCGGGCTCGGCCCTCAACTCGATCGGCCGCATCGACTCGGCCATTCAAATCATCTCGACCGAGCGCGCCAAGTACGGCGCGGCGATGAACCGCCTGGACGTCACGGTCTCCAGCATCCAGACCATGCGCGTCAACTTGTCCGCGGCGAACTCGCGCATCCGCGACGTGGACGTGGCCGAGGAAACGGCGCAGCTTTCGCGCAACCAGGTCTTGTCGCAGGCCGGCACTTCCGTGCTCGCCCAGGCCAACCAGTTGCCGCAGATGGCAATGCAGCTCCTCCAGCGCTGATCCGCTAGCGGGTCGGACGATGCTTCCAGCCTCAGTGTCAGGTAAGGCACCGCCCATCGTTGGTCGGCGGTGCCCGGGTCCCCGGTCGAGGGGGCGGCAAGCCCCGCCCCCCTCGGCCGACGTGGAGTCGACCGGACCGCCCGCGACGCGGCGGCATTCGAAGGCGCTAACTCGTGAAGCTCGTTGGCCCAGCCGGCCGTTCGTGGCCAGAGGTAGGTTCGACGCTCACCTAACTAGGCCCAGGCCCGATCTTTTTCGTTCAAGGCTACGCAGGCATCTCCGTTCATGTGTCCCGACGGGCAATGACGCCCCGACGCAGAGCGATATCCGCACTGCGGCCTCCATGAAGGAGAATCTCGATGGCCTTAGTAATCCAAACCAACGTAGCCGCGATGGCGGCGCAGAAGAATCTCGGCGCGAATCAGAAGCAACTGGCCGGCAGCTTTCAGAAGTTGTCCAGCGGCTTCCGCGTCAACAGTGCGGCCGACGACGCTGCCGGTCTTTCCGTCAGCGAGTCGATGAAGTCGCAGATCCGCTCCTACACGGTAGCGGAACGCAACGCGGGCGACGCCATCTCGATGGCGCAAACGGCAGAAGGCTCTCTCGGCGAAGTCCACGACATCTTGGGCCGTATGCGCGAGCTGGCTGTCCAATCGTCGAACGGTTCTCTCACCGACACCGACCGTGGCTACCTGAACACCGAGTTCGGGTCACTGCAGTCGGAAATCACCCGCATTCAGGGCTCGGCGAAGTTCAACGGCGTTTCACTGGTCAATGCCACCGCGGCATCGGTGAAATTCCAAGTTGGCTTGAACAACGTCAGCTCGGACCAAATCGACGTGACCTTCGGCGGCGTTGCTCTGACCACCGTCAGTGCCAACGCTTCGACGAACGTGTCGAAGGCTTCCGGTGCGCTCAAAGCACTGGCCTCCATCGACTCGGCGATCGGCAACGTCTCCAGCTACCGCTCGAAGTTCGGTTCCGCCATGAACCGCTTGGATGTTGCGACTTCGAACATCCAGACCATGCGTCTGAACATCTCGGCTGCGAACTCGCGCATCCGCGACGTGGACGTGGCGACGGAAACGTCGAGCCTGTCCAAGAATCAGGTGCTGACCCAGGCCGGCGCCTCGATCTTGGCGCAGACCAACCAGCTGCCGCAGATGGCCTTCGGCCTCCTCGGTCGCTGATACGGAGTCGATGCTCGTGGGCGGCGCGCCCGGACCTGGTCCGACGCGCCGCCCGCCGCGTTATTTTGGCTCTGTACCGGAGGTCTAGCTCATGACGGGCACCATTTCATTCGGCGGCATCGGGTCCGGCATGGACACCGAAGGCATCGTAACCGCGCTCGTCGGCGTCGAACGCCAAGGCGAAACCGCGCTTCAAACGAAGCTCACTGCCAACAACTCGTCGATCTCGAACCTCTCGAGCGTGTCGTCGCTGTTGTCCAAGCTGAAGGCCGCCTCCGATGCGCTGGACACTACGGCCGAGGTCGGCAGCTACAAGGCTACCTCCTCCAACGCCGCCATCGTCGCCAGCAGCAGCGGGCTCGCATCGGCGGGCAAGTATTCGATCACGGTCGACAAGCTCGCCAAAGAGCAGCGCACCTATTCCAACACCATCGCCTCCGTCGGCACTGCCCTCGGCCAGGCCGGAACCTTGAAGCTCGGCGTGGGCTCGGGTACCACGACCGACGTCTCCATCCTCGCCACCGATACGCTCGACGACGTGATCGGCAAGATCAACGCCTCGGGCCAGCGCATCACGGCCTCGTCTTTCTACGACGGCACCTCCTACCGTATCCAGCTGCGTGGCCAAGACAGCGGCGCCGCCAACGCCCTCAGCATCACCGAGACCGGCACCACCTTCGGCTTCACCGTCCCCGCCAACACCGTTCAAGCGGCGCAAGACGCGCAAATCAAGCTGGACGGCTTCACGATCAAGAGCGCCACCAACCAAGTGACGGGCGCCATCCGCGGCGTGACCCTGGCTTTGACGGCCGAAACCACCGACGCGGTCACGGTCGGCATCGAAAACGACCCGGACGCGCTGAAAACCAAGCTCAACACGCTCGTCGACTCGTACAACGCCGTCGTCAGCAAGATCAAGGATCTTGCCGGCAACGGCACGGTCAAGGCGAAAGACGCCAACCTGGCCGGCGACTCGATGCTGCGTTCGATCAATCAACGCATCGCAGGCGCGCTGCAAACCGTCACCAGCTCGAGCGCCACCTACGGTTCTCTAGGCTCGATCGGTCTGGCCCTCGACCGCAGCGGCAAGCTCTCGCTCGACTCCACCAAGTTTTCCAAAGCCATGGCGGCAGACCCGGATGCCGTCACCAAAGTCCTGGCCGGCGCCGGCACTGGCGGCCTGGGTGTGATGGGCGCCGTCTCTTCCACCGTGGATTTGTTCACCAAGACCGGCACCGGCATCATGGCGGGCCGCACCGATGCAATGAACGCGACGACCAAGCGGCTGCAAAGCCGCATCGACCGCGAAGAAATCCGCATCAACCGCTACGCCGACCAGCTCCGCAAGCAATTCACGCAGATGGATACGACCGTCGCGTCCTGGAACGCTCAATCCTCCTACCTATCTCAACTCTAGATAAGTCATGACCGCACCCTTCGCCACCCTCGAATCAGCCGCCCAGCGCTACAGCCAGGTTCGCATGACGACCTCGTCGCCCGGCGAGCTCTTGCTGGCGCTGTACGACGGCATCTTCCGCTTCCTGAACGGAGCGAAGGTTTGCCTCGAGCGCAAAGAGGTCGCGCGGGGTCGCGAGCTGCTGTCCAAGGCCTACGCCATCTTGTCCGAGCTGTACATTGCGCTCGACCACAGCCTGGCCCCCGAGCTGTGCGCCAACCTCGAAGCGCTGTACGGTTTTTCGATGGACCGCGTGATGCAGGCGTCACGCAAAGGTATTACGACCCCCATCGACGAAGTGATCCGCGTGCTTACGCCCTTGCGAGAGGCCTGGCAAATCGCCGTGCCGCAAGCGGCGCGCGAGCAGCATGAAGCCGCCAAGGCGGCCGAATCGAGCCGCTAGATGACGACCGACCGCATCCCCGCCACGGCGCATTCGGCCGTCTCCACCACCCCCAACTACTCGGGTGATCTACGCACCGGCCTGTTCATGGCGGAGTTCAAGACCGGCGCGCGCATCGCGGTCAACGTATCGCGAGCACGCACCTACCCGGGCCTGGCCAGCACCGCGCCCGGCACCCTGCCTTTCTACGCCGCCGTCGAGGATTTGAACCTGGAAGGCCCCGTGCTCGATGCCGGTTGCGGCTCCGGCGAAGGCGCGCGCGCCCTGAGCGAAGCCGGCCGCCAAGTCATCGCCGTCGAAATCGACCGCGCTTCGGCGCATTTTGCCCGTGAATACGCGCCTGGCATTCAGGTCGTCGAGGCCGATCTGTGCCTGGACGCGCCCGTGAGCGGCATGGCCGCGGCCGTCGTCGCCGACACGCTCGGCCACGCCGCCGATCCCGAATTCTTCTTGCGCCACGTGCGCGCCTGCATGGCGCCGGGCGCGACCCTGATCGTGGCCGAGCCGCTGGCGCAGGTCGCACAAAGGCTGATCGCTCCCGCGCGCCGCGCTTTCACCAAGCAAGAGCTCGGCGCCATGTTGACGCGCGCGGGCTTCAGCGTCGAAGGCTGGCTGACCACCACCGGCACGTTCGTGGCCTGCGTCGCTCGTCGCATCGAAGATCCGGTGCTGCTGGAGCTCGACGAGGCGGGGCGACTGGCGACGTTGGGGCGCTTCAAAGACGCTCGCGAGCTCTTGGAGCGGACGCGAACGCAGCGCAGTGCGCTGACCCTGGAGCTGCTGCTGGCGCAAGGCGAGCTGGCGATGGCCGAGCGCGCCGGTGATGTCGCGGCTCGCGCCTTCTTTCAGGCTCGCGATCTGGACCCGCAAGACGCGCGCGCCCTCACCGGTCTATCGCGCATCGCGCTCACCATCGGTGAAAGCCAAGACGCTCTGCGTTTGGCAGTGGACGCGGTGCGAGCGCAACCCGCATCGGCTTTGGCCACGGCCACGTTGGCCATCGTCGGCGAGCGCCTGGAGCATCCCGAAGCCTTCAATGCTTGGCGCGCGGCCGTCAATCTCGCGCCCGACGACGTCGGGATCGTGACGGGCTTGGGACGTGCCGCCGCCGCGCGCGGCGAGTACCACTACGCGATTTGCGCGTTCGACCGGGCGCGCGCCTACGGCGACGAGTTCGGGCCGGAGTTCCACGTCGCGCTGGGCTGGCTGCTGCTGGCCGACGGACGCCGGCACGACGCCGCCCTGGAGGCTCGCCACGCCCAAGCGTTGTCGCCCGACGACGAGAGCGCGCGCGAGCTGTACGAAGCCGCGCAAGTCCGCCACGTCGACTGAGGGCGCAAGCGCACCGCGTCGACTAGGGTGCGCCTGCTGCGGAAGGCGTGACCCGTGGCCGCCGCCCGAAGCGCCTACAGACGACGCAGGATCAAGTCGGCCATATCGTCGAGCGCGCAGACGTCACGCGCCGCGCCCAGCTCGACGGCGGCTTTGGGCATTCCGTAAACCACGCTGCTAGCCTCGTCTTGGGCGAGTGTCGCCGCGCCGGCCGCCTGCAGGGCGCGCAAGCCGCGCGCTCCGTCGTCACCCATCCCGGTCAACAGCACGCCTACCGCCCGCGGCCCGAGCTCGCGCGCCACGCTGTCGAACAGCACGTCCACGCTCGGTCGATGGCGCGACACCAAGGGCCCGCCCGTCAAATCCGCCAGCAGGTGGCCGGCCGCGCGCTTCAACGTCAGGTGTCTGCCACCTGGCGCAATCAACGCCAGCCCGGGCCGCAGCAAATCTCCGGCCGCCGCCTCCCGCACCTCGATCGCGCACTCGCGGTCGAGCATGGCGGCAAACGCGCGCGTGAAGCCGGCGGGCATGTGCTGCGCTACCACCACCGGCGGCGCGTCTTTGGGGAGCGCGCTCAAAATGACGCGCAGCGCTTCGGGCCCGCCCGTCGACGCCCCGATCGCGATCAGCTCGCGTTGGCGGGTGGCGGCCACGCGCAAGCCGCGAGGCGCGCCCGAAGGCCGCGGCGGCGCCAGCTTGGGCCGGGTGGCGGCGGCGGCGGTCACGGCATCGACCAGCATGACCGACGACTCGAACAAGAACTCGCGCACCGCGGTCTGGGGCTTGGTCACGACCTCGATCGCGCCGTGCTCCAGCGCCTCGATCGCCTTGCGACCATGGCCGCCGGTGGTGCCGGAGCAGATGACGACTGGAATGCGGCTCTCGCGCTGCAGCTGCTTCAAGAAGGTCAGGCCATCCATGCGTGGCATTTCGAGATCCAGCACCAGCACGTCCGGCGTCGATTGCTCCAGCTTCTTCATGGCGAAGAAGGGATCGGGCGCTACCCTCACGTCCATGCCCGCCGCGCCGAGCACGGCGCTGAGCACCTGTCGGGCGACGGCGGAGTCGTCGACGATCATGACCTGCAAACGTTCGGCGCGCGCGGTGGAGCTGCTCACGCTGACTCCTTCAGGCGATAGATGGTGGGCGCCACCGTCTGCACGTCGAGCTCCAAGCCATGCAGGCTCTCGGAGTGACCGACGAAGAGCTGGCCGCCCGTCGCCAGCTGATCGAGCAGCCGCGCCAGCACTTTGCGCCGCGTCACGGGTTGGAAATACATCAGCACGTTGCGGCACAGGATGAGGTCGAAGGTTCCGAGCGGGGTAAAGTCACCGGTGACCAGGTTTTCGCGCTGAAAACGCACCACCTCACGCACGCGCGGCCCGATTCTGAAGCTTCCGGCGCGCGAGCCAGTGCCACGAAGCAAGAACGCTTTGTGTAGCTCGGCGGGGATTTCGTGGACGCGTTCCATGGGGTAAACGGCCGCTACCGCGCGCTCCAGCACCTTCGTACTGATGTCGGTGGCCAGGATTTCCACCGTCCAATCCGGCGGCAGGCTGGCCAACAGCGTCATGCCCAGCGTGTAGGGCTCCTCGCCGCTCGAGCACGCCGCGCTCCACACCCGCACTCGCCGCGGCCGCAAGCCCGCTTCCGCCTCGCGCCGCCAAAAAGGTAGCAGGCGACTTCGCAAATAGTCGAATTGATTGGGCTCGCGAAAGAAGCGGGTCTCGTTGGTGCAGATGGCGTTGATGAAGCGAATGAGCTCGTCGTGGGGGCTGGCCACGACACGCTCGTAGTACTCGTGAAAGGTGCCGAGACCGAGCTCGCGAATCCGCGACAGCAGGCGCGCGTTGACGAGCGCCTGCTTGACCGAGCTCAGATGAATCCCGACCTCGCGCTCCACGAGCTCGCGAAAACGCGAGAACTCGCCGTCGGTCAAGGGACGGATGCCGGTGGCGCTCACTCGGCCCGCTGCGCCGTTGAAGCCGAGTCACCGGAATCCGGAGAAACAGCCTCCCAAGCCTCGTCGTCCGCCTCCGCCGCGGTTACGGAGGCAGAGGGAGCATCCGGCGCTTCGGGTCGTACGGTGCTCAGAATCTCCTCTTGGGAGAGCACTCGGGCAATATCCAGGGCGAGCGCGAACTTCTTGCCAATGGGTAACATGCCTTCCAGGTAGTCCGTGTGCACGGGGGTGCCAAAGCTGGGCGGCGTGAGCAAGTCGTTGCGATCGATGGCCAGCACCTGCCCGACCTCCTCCGTGAGCAGGCCCAGCAACATGGCGTTGCCGGCAAAAGGCGTCTCGACCAGCACGATGCACGTCCGGGGAGTGATTTCGATCTGGGGCAGCTTGAACTTGAGAGCCAGGTCGATCACCGGTACGACGCTGCCCCGCAGGTTGGTGACCCCGCGTACCGTCTCGGGCATGGCGGGCACGCGCGTCACCGTGTCGTAGGGGATCACTTCACGGACGTAGTCGAGGCTCACCGCGTATTCGACCTCGGCGATGAAGAAGGTCAGGTATTCCCCGACCTGCGCCGGGGCTTTACGCGCTTCAGAAGGGTTGGAACTCACGGTCCCCCCCTTGCAGCCCAGCCATGTTCACCGCGTGTGACTGAGTGAGCGCACGTGGCTTGCCCAGCTGGCGTTTGACGCCGGGCTCGCGAGGCCCGCGGGCGGGCGGCTTGGAAGCGCCATTGTCGTCGAGCGCGAAGAAGTCCGACAGCTGCCGGAGTGCGTCGGCTTGCGCGCTCATTTCCTCGGCCGCCGCCGCCAGCTCCTCGGAGGCGGTGGCGTTGCGCTGGGTGATTTGGTCCACCTGCGCCATCGAACGATTCATCTGCGTCACGCCCGCCGCCTGCTCGGTGGAGGCGGCCGCGACTTCTTGGGTAAAATCGGTCG
>JBEQSW010000649.1:0-3386 GCA_040348565.1 Myxococcales bacterium
CCGCTCTTTGTCGGAAAAGTAATGGAACTCGTCCATCACGACGTAGTCGACGTCCGCGTCTTGGCCTTCGGCCAACGCGATGTTGGCGAGAATCTCGGCCGTGCAGCAAATGATTGGAGCGTCGCGATTCACGGTCGCGTCGCCCGTCATCATGCCCACGTGCTCGGCCCCGAGCTCGCGGCACAAATCGAAGAATTTTTCCGAGACCAGCGCCTTGATCGGACACGTGTAGAAAGAGCGCCGCCCCTCGGCGATGGCCTTGAAGTGCACCGCGGAGGCGATCAGCGACTTTCCGGAGCCCGTCGGCGTGTGCACGATGACGTTGCTGTCCGTCATCACCGCCAACACCGCTTCTTCCTGATGCGGATACAGCTTCAGCCCCAGCTGCTCCACGTACTTCAAAAAGCCGTTGAGCACCGCGTCCGAATCGGAACCGCGCGGCGGCAAACAAGCGTAGAGCGGCGGTTCGGTGAGCATGAGCGGCCTGGCATTCTCATAAGCCCGCCCGCGCCGCCAGCTAATCCGGCCAATCAGCCCGGGGTTGGGCCAACGAAACCGTTCTCGCCGCGGCACGAACGCCACAAGGCCCCGCTTCGTTCCCAAACAGCTGCCCTCGCGACTCGAAAGTCAGCTCGGTTCCGAATTCAGTTCCCGCGGTCCTGCAGGGAGTCAGCTCGGTTCCGAATTCACTTCCGCCGTCCAACAAAAATCAGTTCGGTTCCGACCTCACTTTGTGAACGGTGGGGGCACGCCTTTTACCGTTGGGGGACGCTGTCCCGGGAGGCAGGGGCTCCGAACGGCGTCACTTCTTGCGGGTGGCGAGGTCGATTTGCTGGTCGAGGGCTTCGAACATCAGGCGGTTGCCGTCTTGCGTGTAGCCCTTCAGGGCTTCCGCGCAACGCGGCACGTCGGCCAGGAATTTCTCCAGCGTCTTGGTGTCCAGCGCCTCGGCGTGGTGACCGTAGCCCAGCTTCTGCAGGTAGAGCGCGTTGAGCGTTTGCTCGAATTGGCCCTGCACCGGCAGCGACAGCATCGGCTTCTGTAGGTAGACGGCCTCGCTCATCAGCGTGTAACCCCCACCCGCCACCACCGCGCGCGAGGTGCGAAGGTCGTCGATGAAGCCGGCTTCGCTGAAGGGGCGGAACGTCAGGTTGTCTTCGACTTCGTCGCTCTTGATGCCGCGGCGGACGCCATACACGCGGCAAGGCAAGCCGCTCTTCTTGAGCGCGCCCATCAGCTCGGTGTTGGTGGTCGACGTTTGATAGACGAGCAGATGCTCTCCCGGCTCGGACTTCGCCGCCAAGATCTCGTTGCGTAGGATCGACGGCAAGAGCGTGGTGCGGTCCTTGCGCAGCTCGGGGTAGAAGAACGTGGCTATCAGGTAGTGAAAGCAGCCCGGCAGCTTGGCTTTGACGATGCTCTTGGTGAGCTCGAGCTCCTTTTCGTGGCCGGCCAACAGCTCGGGCGGGTGCTTGGCGCGGTTGATGATCTGCATGTTGTCGACGCTGATGCAGGGCAGCATGTGATTTTTGGCGTACAAGTAGCTGAACGACTCGAAGTCACTGACTACGACGTCGGGCTTGAACTCGTCGACGAGATCGAAATACGCCTTGATGTTCTCGGGAAAGCCTTTGACGGCGTTCTTCAGGTTCTCCAGTAACGTGCCGAGCTTGCGCACCGAGTTACCTTCGTACTGAATGGTCAGGCCCCAGATTTTGTGCACGTTCTCGAAGCGCTGCGCCAAGTAGTCGCGCGCGCGCCCCGACACCACCACGTGCACGTCGTGCTGTTTGGTCAGGTGCTCCAAGATCACGCTGGAGCGCGTGGCATGTCCCATCCCCTCGCCGACGACACCGTACAAAATCCGCATGGCGCGACCTTACCTCGGCCGCGAAAAGCTGGCGAACGGCGCGCGCTGACGGCAGGATTGCCGCGATGCTCGATCCCGCGCCTCCCCTACCCCTGGTGTTTTTTCCCGGCGCGGGCGGGCGCGTCGAGCACCTGCGCCCCATCGCGGAGCGGCTGGCGCGCCGGCGGCCGGCCATGATTTGTGAATACCCGGGGCTGGGCGGCGTCCCCGCAAACCCAAGCCTGGGCTCGCTCGACGATCTGTTGCAGTACTTGCTGCAACGATTGCCGGAGCGCTTCGACCTCGTGACCATGTCGATGGGCGGCGTGCTGGCCCTGCGCATCGCGCTCGCGCACCCCGAACGGCTACGCAAGCTGGTGTTGATGGCAACCTCGGGCGGCGTCGACATGCCCGCGCTCGGGGGCGTCGATTGGCGTGACAACTTTCGGCGTGTTCAGCCCAACGCGCCCAGCTGGTTCTTGGACGACCGCAGCGACGTGACACCGGAGCTCGGCAAGATCACCCTCCCTACCCTGCTGATCTACGGCGACGCGGATCTGATAGCGCCGCCGCGCGTCGGCCAGCTGTTGCAGGAAAGACTGGGCCGCGCGCGCCTCGAGATCATCCCCGAAGCCACGCACGACCTCGAAATTGACCATCCGGACTTGATCGCCAGCATGATCGAAGCGCACTTGCGCCAACCGGAGGAGAGCGCCCTGCTGCGCTAACGCTGCCCCCAAAGGCCGCTAGGCTCTCAGGTACTTCGTCTCTGGGTTTTCGCGACGCCAGATCGCGAAATCCATGAAGTAGTGGTGCAAGTTCACCACCGCGAACAGCGCCGCAAAGTACGGCGTGGGGCCCAGGTCCGAGAAGCGCGCAGCGCGACGGTCGACCAGCGCGCTGTCCAACGCGCTCGGCAGCAGGTGAAACAACACCACACCCAGCCCAATCGCCGCAGCCGCCCAAGCCCCGAGCACGGTTGCCACGGGCCGCCCGAAGCTGGGCGGCCCTTCGTGCGCGCCGGCTTCGTTGCGCTTCAACAGCCACACGAAATACAGGTACTGCAGCGAGTGCAGGGCCGGGATGAGGTACATGAACAGCGGATCGAGGCCGCTGTACACCGTCCACAACCACACCGAGCACAGCAAACCCAGCAAGGGCCCCGCCACCAGACGACCATCCCTACGCCATTTTCGAGCCAGCACGACGACCAGCGGCAACACGCTGGCAAAAAACAGCACGCGCGTCGTGGGCTCGAGCCAGGCGGGCTGAGCCAACGTCGTGTAAATCACGCCCTTCTCCTCGACGCTGCGCCCCGGATCGAAGGGGCTGGCCCAGGCGTAGGCCCAGCCCGCAAAGCAGTGCCCCAAAAGCGCGCGACGCTCGCCGAGCGTGTAGCTCACCCCTCGGCGCCCCGACAAGACGGTGACGACGCCGAAGCCTTGCTTCACGTAGTGCCAGCCCACCAGCAAGAACATCAGCTGAGTGAGCGCGCCGAGTGAGCGCGCCGAATGGCTAGCCAGCGCCATGACGGCCC
>JBEQSW010000029.1:0-24087 GCA_040348565.1 Myxococcales bacterium
CGTCAAGAGCTGTCCGCGGATGTAGCCGCCGACGATCACCTCGAGGTTCAACAGCACTCGCGTGAGCCGCAAGTGGTGATGGCGCGGAACGACGGCATACAACCCTCCCCGCAAACGATCGCGGTCGAGCATCGCGTAGAGAGCAAGAAAGACCGCGCTCAACATGTAAGCTACGATCTCCATCGAACGCGTCGAATACTCGAAGGCCGTCCCCAGCGAGCCCTTGGCCAGCAGGCCATAGTCCAAACTGCGCAACGCCTCCGCCAACGGCGCGGTCGCCCGCGAGTGCGACAACATCACCACCAGCCGCCCGCGCAAGGCGGGCTCGGCTTGAACCGCGGCCACCACCTGCTCGACCAACACCGGCACGGTGAGAGCCAACGCGCCGGCCACCATCCCGAGCAGGACGACGAATACCAGCGCAATGCCCAGCGGTCGCTTGATGCGCCGCTTCTCGAGCCAGGCCACCGCCGGGCTGAGGGTCCCCACCAGCAGCAGGGCCAGCACGACGACCAACGCGACCGCCGCCAGCCGCAGAGCGATCCATGCGCCCAGCACCACCAGCGCCGCGACCAGCATCGTCTTGGGCGTGATCTCGATCCGCAGGGTGCGGTGGGCATCCGACGGTACAGCCAGCCCAGGATCCATGGGCTTCGCTTTGCAGGCCGTATACCAGGGCGTCTATCCACGCCTTTCGTGGGGCGCGCGCGCTGCCTCAACAATCAGTGTCAGGCGAGACCGCCCCAAACGGGGAGATCTGCCTCAGCGATCTAGTTGCTGGCGATTTGGGGCGAGGCCTGACCGGACGATGCGGCGAGCAGCTCTTGCACTTTGGACGTCAAGGTCGCGGTCTCGAACGGCTTGGGCAGGTAGGCCATGCCGCTCGCCAAATCGGTCACTGGCACCGCTTCTTCGAAGGTAAAACCGGAGATGTACAGCACCCGGAGCTCGGGCCTTTCGCGCAAGAGCGCGCGCCCGAGCTCGAGCCCGGTCATGCCCGGCATGACCACGTCGGTGATCAACAAGTCGATGGCGCCGCTGGCCCTGGCCACCGCCAAAGCGCGATGCGCGTCTTCTGCCTCCAGCACCGTGTAGCCGCTGCGCACCAAGCAGCGGCGAATCACCGAACGCAACGTCGGTTCGTCGTCCACGACCAGAATGGTGGCGCTGGGCCGAGGCTCTTGCACCGCTCGGCGCGTGGACGCAGGCGACAACGCTTCCGCCGACGCCGGCACCAGCACGCGAAAACGCGCACCGTTGCTGTCGGGATCGACCAGCACGCGCCCGCCCCACTGCGGAGCGATGCTCCAAACGGCCGCGAAGTTGCGCTCGCGCTGGCGCGCGTCGCCATCGAAGGCCGTGTACGGCTCGACCACGGCCTTGGGGTCGGCCACTTCGGCCGGAAAATACTGCACGATCAGCTCGACGTAGTCACCCGCCGCCAGCTCGGCGTCGCCCTGGGCGCGAGTCACCTCGGTCGACAGCTGCAGCCGGCCGCCGCTCGGCATGGCAGCGCGCGCGTTGGCCACGAGGTTGACCAAAACCTGCTCGACTTGAGCCGGATCGGCGCGCACGTGAGTGGCGGCATCGGTCAGACGCACGACAATGTCGATCCCTTCGCCCAAGATGCGGCCAAGCAAGACCGCCCACTCTTCGACCAGCAGGTTCAGGGAAAAAATCCGCGGCTCCGGGCGGCGGCGGCGGCTGAACGCCAGCAGCTGGCGAATCAACGCCGCCCCGCGTTGCGCGGCCTGGAGCGTCTCTTCGGCGGCCAGCTTGCCCTGCTCGTCCAGAGCTTGGGTCTCTTTCATCAGCAGTGAGTTGTTGATGATCACCGTGAGCAAGCTGTTGAAGTCGTGAGCGAGGCCGCCCGCCAACCTGCCCGCGACCTCGAGGCGTTGGGCTTGCTGAAGCGCTTCGCCCTGTTGCTCGAGCGCTTTGGTGCGTTCGAGCACGCGATGCTCGAGCGTGCGATTGGTTTCTTGGAGCTCGACCTGCGACATCGAGATTTGCTGCAACAAATCGGTGTTTTCGATGCCGAGCCGGAACGCGCGTCCGAAGGCGCGGTTGTTGTTGTGCGCCACCTGGCGCATGGCGGCGCTGTAAACCAGCAGCATGAACCCGACGCCCAGGTGGATGCGGTCGCCCACCATGAGGGTGCGAACGGTCAAGGGCACGAGCGCGCAGCCGAAGTAGCCGTAAAAAGCGGGCAGGTGGCAAGCCAACGTGCCCGCCGCCGCCGCCAGCATGCCGCCGATCGCGAACGTCAGCAGGCTCTGGGCCATGCCGCTTTGGGGCGTGAAGAACAGCCAACCGGCGGCGCCCCAGAGCAGGCCGGAGCTGGTCGAGCCGAGCACGAAGCGTCGGCCCCACGCGTCCAAATCGGCCTCCCCGGGACGCTCGCGCGCGTAACTCCGCTGCAGTAGCGCCCGCAGCAAGCTGAGCACCACGATCGCCGACAGCCACGCCACCAGTCGCTCGCGCGAAATTTCGTTCCACAACGTTGCCACGACCACGGTCGCGACCAGGACATTCGCCACCACCACGGGTGCTCCCCGCTCGAAGAGCGCGCGGATTTCCTCGCTCCGCACCGTCTCCCGTGTCCGCATCACCCATAAAGATTAGCATTTCGTTTTGGCTTTGACGAAGCGCTCTCGTGCCCGCGCTTCGAAAGTCGGTTTTTCGGAACGGCAGACGCTCGTGTAAGCTAGCGCCGCATGTTCGTCATCGAGCTCATTTACAAGGCAGATTTGGCCGAAATTGACGGCGCAATGCGGGCCCACATGGCCTACTTGAAGAAGTACTACGCCGCCGGTCAATTCCTGGTCAGCGGCCGCAAGATCCCACGTGACGGCGGCATCATCTTGGCTCTCGGGGAGAGCCGGGAACAGGTGGAAGCGCTGGTTCGCCAAGACCCCTTCGTGGCGCGTGGGCTGGCCGATTTTCGCGTCATCGAGTTTCGCGAAAGTCAACGTGCCGACAGTATCGACGCCTTGCTCGACAAGGCTCGTAGCTCTACCTGAAAATTGCGTTCAAGCGGCCGCACGCGGCAGCGCTCGAGCTGCCACTCGTGACGGCGCGCTAGCCGCGCCCTGGCGTCGAGCCGCACGGCTGCGGAGTAGAGCCAGCAGATCACGCTCGTCCGCATGCAAGCCCGCCTGCTTCGTGCGAAGGCGCGGCGGCAGCTGGTCTTCCAAGAACGCCTGCATCACGTAAGGGTGCACGTAGCTCTTGCGACAGATGGCCAGGGTATTGCCCAGTTTGTCGGCGACATTGCTCAAGGCCGCATTCAGCTGGCGTTTCCTGCCGGTCAGCGTCGCCGCCGGCTCGAGCCGTCGCAGCTCGACCAAAGCGCTGACCGAAGCAAGCCAGGTGCGGAAGGTTTTGGCCGTGAAGCGCGCGCCGCTCAAGCGATGCACGTATTCGTTCACGTCCCCCGAGCCGACCCAGTGTCGCTGCCCTGCCTCGTCTACGTATTGAAAAAGCCGCTGCCCGGGCACGTCACGGCAGCGGCGGACGATCTGCGCCAAGGTCGCGTCGTGCACGGTCGCCCGGTAAGGTTTTCCGCCCTTGCCGCGGAACTCGAGCGAGACCACGCCGCGCTTGATCTTGGCGTGACGGTCGAGCAACGTGGTTAGACCAAACGAGCCATTTTCGTTCTGGTAGCGCTCGTTGCCCACGCGCACGCCAGTCTGCGCCATCAGCGACACCAACGTGGCCAGCACCTTTTCGCAAGTCAGGCCAGGGCGAGCCAAGTCGCGCCGCAGGGCTTGGCGAAGGCCCGGCAATTTTCCCGCAAATTCCCGCAAGTCTGCGTATTTGGCCGCGTCGCGCAACGAACGCCAGCGCGTGTCGTAGCGATACTGCTTGCGTCCCCGGGCGTCGAAGCCAGTGGCTTGAAGGTGCCCATGAGGGTCGGTGCAAATCCAAACGTCGCGCCAGGCCGGCGGCAAAGCCAGCTTCTTGATGCGAGAAAGCTCGTTTGCGCCGCGCAATCGCTTGCCATTCGGCAGGTAATAGATGAACCCCTTGCCGCTCTTGACACGACGAATCCCGGCGTCGGCGCAGCGCACGTACCTCAAGCTGGCATGCGCCACTTCTCGAAGGTGCTCACGCGACAAGGGCTTGGCCCTCGCGGGTGAGCTCGCGTTCCTCGCCCCCGGTACAGGACCGGGGCGAGAAAGGCGATCTGCGGCGGAACGACCCGTCAGGGTTAACGCCCCAGCAGCTTGAGCACGATGAAAATCAAGACGGCGCCGCCCAGACCACCGCCAAAAAGCAGGTAAAGCAGCGACCAACCAGCGGCGAGCACGGGGGGAGCAACGAGCATCAGCATTCGGGATCTCCTGGTCCAGTTGTTGCGAGGACGAGCTACATGGTGCAAGGAGCTTGCCAGCCAACGCAGGACGCGGAGCCGTCGGCGGAAGCGCAGCTCGCACCGTTTTGGCACACGCGCGCATTGATCCTGCTGTTGCTACTTGTCGCGAGCGCAGGCGCTACGCTCGGCCCCCAAGTTGCCTCGACGGCCATCCCCCCGCGTCTTGCCGGAAGCTACGTGCCGCTCTTGCTCGTCAACGTAGCGCTGCTGCTCTATGCCGGCGGTGTCGGACTTCGACTCCCGGTATTTCGGCCGCTAGTCGGCCGTATCGACGCCGCTGCGCTAGGCCGCGCGCTAGCCTGGGGCACGGCGTTGATGGCGTTCGTGCTCGCCAGCGAAGGCGTCTTGCAGACGTGGCTCGGCATGCCCGAAAGCCTAACCGCCCATGCCTTGTTGCCCCGCGGTTTGCGGGAAAAGGCCAGCTGGGTGGTGCTGGCAACTCTGATCGGATGCGCCGAAGAGGTGGTGTACCGCGGTTACTTGCGGCGGCAGCTGGCCGCGTTGAGCGGAAACCGCGCCTTCGCGGTCCTGATGCAAGCGCTGCTGTTCGGTGTCGCGCACGGCGAACAGGGGCAGTGGGCGGTGGCCAGGTTCGCCGTGTACGGCATCGCGTTCGGATACGTGGCAGAGCGCGAGCGCAGTATCTTGCCGTGCGTGATCTGTCACGTCGGGCTCGACGTGTATGCCGGCTTGGCCGGCTGATGGCGCTACCGCAAAGCTTTCGAACGCAAAACGGTGGCAACGCGTCGTGCGCCACGTGGCCCTACGGCACGCCGGGACCGATCGACTCCCAAAAGGCCTTCACCACGGGTGACTTCAGCTTCTTCTTCTCGGTGCACACGCCCACTCGGAACATCTGCAGCTTGGGCTCCACGTCGAGCACGCTGAGCGATCCCTTCAACGGGCTCTGGTCGGCCACCAGGCGCGGTACGATGCCGACCCCGCAGCCCAAACTGACCAGCGACAGAATGGCTTCACTGCCCGCTACTTCGCCGTAGATGCGCGGTGCAATGCGCTTCTTTCGGAACCAACGGTCCACGTAGTCCCGCGCCAGGCCCGACGACGGTAGCACCATCGGCACTTCTGCCCACGGAATGGTCTCGCGAGACAGCGGCTCGCTCGCCGCCGAGGTCTCGGCCGGCGCCACGAACACGAGCGGTATCTTCACGACGACGCGCGCCGCCAACGTGGGCGGGATGTCGTCGGGCAAGGCCGCGACCGCGACGTCGACGGCGCCACCGCGCAGCATGCCGAGCGCGTCCGTGGCGTAGCCGGTCTCGAGCCTGATCTGCACGTCCGGATGCGTGCGCCGGAATTGCGACAAGAGCGGCGGCAAGAAGCTCTGGCAAGCCGTCACCGACGCAAAGATCGAGATGGTGCCCTGAAGCCGGTCCTGGCTACGCGTCAGGCGCTGCTCCAGCGCCTCGAAGCGCGACAACGTGTCTTGAGCGAACCCTTGCAGCAGTCGCCCCTCGTCCGTCAATGCCACGGAGCGGCGATCACGCACGAACAAGGCCGCCCCCGATTGCTCCTCCAGCCGCTGGATGGTGCGAGATAGCGCCGAGGGGCTGACGTGACATTCCTTGCTGGTGCGGCCGAAATGCAGGCTGCGGCTCAGATGCAAGAACAGCCGCAAAGCGTCCAAATCCATGGTGATTCCAAGCTTTGCGCGGTGTTGCGATTTTCGCAAATGGTCGACACCTTTTTGCGTTTTTCGCAACAAACGCAGCCATGGCCGAGCTCCGACTCCGTTGGGCACGCTTGCTGCAAACGCCTGCACGCGAATCGCAGTCCCTGCAAAGGAATGGCAAACATGTCTCGAATTTTTTCACGAAGTGTACTGGCTCTCGTCAGCGTCTCGGCGTTGAGCCTCGCGTGCAGCTCCGACCAAAAGACGCCGAACACCCCGGAGGATGTACCGCCCGCGGCCGCGGACACCGCCGCGCCCAGCGACGGCGCCATGCCGCCCAACGGCGAGCCAACCAACACTCCGCCCGACGCGCCCCCACCGCAGGGCCTCAACGACGCAGATCGACCCGTGGCTTCGGGCAACGCCATCGCCGCTCCCCCCTCCTCGAGCGCACCTGGCGCCGCTCCGCAGCTCTCGGCGAGCCAAATTGCCATGATCACGGAGCGCGCCAACAGCGCCGAGATCGAGCAAGCCAAGCTGGCGCAAGGCAAAGCCAAGGCGGCCAGCGTGAAACAATTTGCCGCCAAGATGGTCAAACACCACACCGAGGCGAAGCAGGAGCAGAGCAAGCTGTACAAGCAGCTCAGCCTGACGCCGGCGCAGAGCCAAACCTCCACGTCGCTGAAAGAGGGCGCCGACAAGACGATGAGCTCCCTGCGCGACGCCGGTGGGACGGCGTTCGACGCGGCGTACATGGACAGCCAAATCGAAGCCCACCAGGGCCTGCTCGACGCGCTCGATCAGCAGCTGCTTCCCGCCGCGACCGATCAACAGCTGCGTGACGCGCTGACGAAGATGAGGGCCACCGTCGAAGCGCATTTGAAGGAAGCCAAGTCGATTCGAGCCGACCTGAGCAACCCCACCGCGCGCTGACGACCGACGCGTCGCCGTCGCGCTCAGTCGCCACGGCGGCGCGCCAGCAGCCGATACACGGTCTCGGCCAGCTGATCCATCTCGAACGGCTTGCGCAGCGCGGCGGCGCGTCCGAGAGACTTCAGGGCCTCGGTCGTGAGGTGGCGAGCGTCTCCCGACGCGATGATGATCGGCAAATCATTGCCGGCGGCGCGCAACTTCACCGCGACGTCCAGACCAGTGAGGCGCGGCATCGTGTGGTCGATCAGCGCAAGCTCGTAGTCGGACTGACGTTCCAGCTCTTCGAACAGCTGCTCCGGCGCCGTCACGTATTTGGCAGAATATCCCAGGCTCTCCAGCGCCAGGCGCGTGGCCAGCGCAACCGAGTGCTCGTCGTCGACGACCAATACGCGTTGACCGCGACCGCGTAAGGCCGAAGACGACGGGGGCACGCTGGAGAGAGCCGCCCGCTCCGCGGTGGCGGGCCAGTAAATCGACAGGGTCGTGCCGGCGCCAGGGGCGCTGGCAAGCTCGATACCGCCGCCGTGGCTGTGCACGATACCCTGCACGATGGACAGGCCGAGCCCAGTGCCTTCGCCCACTCGCTTGGTGGTGAAGAAAGGCTCGAACGCTCGCAGCCGAGCCTCTTCGTCCATACCGGCGCCGTCGTCGCTCACGGTCAAAAGCAGATACGAGCCGGCTGCCACCTCGCCCGTGGAGCACACCCTCGGCGCCGTAAGCGCCACCTCTTCCAGGCGAAAGCTCAGCTTGCCCTGGGCGTCGGCCATGGCCTGCGCCGAGTTGGACACCAGATTCAGCACGACCTGGTGAAACTGATTGGTATCCACCCAAATTTCGCCAGGATTGCCGAAGATTTCCAACTGCAAATCGACGGTGGAAGGAACGATAGCGCGAGAGAACTTGGCCGCGTCGCGCAGCAACGCGGTGGCTGAGACGAGGCGCCGCTCGGGCTCCTGCGGCCGAGTGAAGGTCAAAATGCGCTTGACCAGGTCCTTGGCGCGGAGGCTGGCCTCGCGAATCTGACAGAACGCTTCTTTGGTGCGCGCGGGCGACAGCTCGCCGTTCAGGCCCAGCTCCGCATGCACCAAGATCGCGGTCAAGATGTTGTTGAAGTCGTGCGCGATGCCGCCCGCTAGAGTGCCGACCGTCTCCATCTTTTGGGCTTGGAACAGCTGCTGCTCCAAGTGCCGCCGTTCCGCCTCGGCGCGCCGACGTTCACTGATGTCGTGCGAGATGCCGATCACGCCGGCGGGTCTGCCTTCGGCGTCGCGAAACATGGACACGCGCGCTTCGACCCACACCGTGGTGCCGTCTTTGCGCATGCCCTCCCATTCCCCGTCGTAGGCATTGCCTCGACAAATGTCGCGGTAGGCGGCTTCGGCGGCGGCGCGGCGCTCCAGCGGATAAAGACCGAACAAGGAGCGCCCCAGCCGCTCTTGGGCGCTATAGCCGTACAAGCGGGCCGCGCCGTCGTTCCAATACGTGACGACGCCGTCCATGTCCGAGCAAATGACGGCCGCCGAGATTTTGGAGAGCAGCTCGGCGTCGCGCAGCACCGCGTCCTCGGCCAGCTTCCGGGCCTTGTGGTCCTGCACCACGCCCAGCACGCGCAGCGGCATGCCGCTCGCGTCGCGCGCGACCACGCGTCCGCCGACTTGCATCCACTGCCAGCTGCCGTCCTGGCGCCGCAGCCTCAGCGTCGTCTGCCAATCGTCGCGCTCGCCGCGCAGACAAGGCTCGAAGGCGGCGTGCGCCAGGGGCAAATCTTCGGCGTGCACCAGCTCGCTCCAGCCGCTCGTGGTCGTGGGTGAGTGTTCGAAGGCGTCGTTCAAGAACGCGGCCACGCCCGCGAGGCGGGTGATGGCGCCGGTCGCTACGTCCCAATCCCAAAAGGCCACCCCCAAAGTCGTGGCCAGCGCAATCTGCTCACCGAGGCGCTCGAGTTGGGCGTCGAGACGAGCTGCGTCCCTGCTTGAGCCGTCTCCGTGATCCATGGCTAGAGGCGCGGAGTTTTCCATGGACGGGGCGTATGCGGTAGCCTGGTTGCGTGCTGCTCGATTGGCTGCTCGTCGCCACGGCGCTCGCGCTTGGTGTCCGGATACTCGGACTCCGCGAGCGATATGCGGCGCTGCTGCTGATTTCGATGGCGCTGGCGGCAGCCGTGCTGGGAGCAGCCACGACCAGCCTGCAGCCGCCCCCGACACCGCGCCCGATCGCGACCGCGACCACGACCGCGACCGCGAGTGAAGATTTCGCGACGTCGAACACCTGTCGCGGCTGTCATCCCCAGGAGTATTCGAGCTGGCACGACAGCTATCACCGACGGATGACCCAAGCCGCCGAGCTTGACGCCGTCGCCGCGCCCGTGCTCCGGCAGGGCGGCCGGTTGCAGGTGACCGCGAGCGGCCGAACCGTCGAGCTGGTCGGGCGCCAGGGGCGGCTGTGGGCACGACTTCCAGACCCGGGCGTCACGTCTGCGGCCCCGAGCCAGGCCTACGAAACGTCGTTTCAAACGGCTGCAATCCGAGACGTTCAAGTGCAGCTGTTGACCGGCTCGCACCATCACCAGGCGTTTTGGGCCTCTGGCGCGCGTCGAGGCGAGCTACGCGCACTACCGGTGGTTTATTCGCTCGACGACGGGCGGCTACTCGCGCGGCGCGACGCCTTCCTGAATCCGCCCGACGCTCCCGCGCAAGCGGTGCGTTGGAATTCGAACTGCGTGCAGTGCCACGTCGTCGCCGGCCAGCCCGCCCACGACTTGGCTTCCGACAGCTTCGCGACCTCGGCGGCGGAGCTGGGCATCGCTTGCGAGGCTTGTCACGGCGCCGGCGCGGCGCACGTGCAGGCCATGCAGAATCCGCTCACCCGCTATCGCGCCCACGCCGGCAGCCGTGCGTCGCTTTCGATCGTGAACCCCAAGGAGCTGGCGAGCGAGCGAGCGTCGCAAGTCTGTGGGCGGTGTCACTCGTACTTCTTTCCGAAGCAAGAAGCCGAGTGGTGGGAACACGGCTTCGTTCGCAGCTTTGCCCCTGGGCAGGACCTTTCGCAGGCGCAACTGCTGCTCAGCCCCGAAGTCTTGGCGAGCCCGGGCGCCCCGGAGCTGGGCGCCAGCGCCGAGAGCCTGTTCTACGACGACGGCACGATTCGCGTCGGCGGGCGCGAGTACAACGGACTTTCCCGCTCGCCGTGCTTCGAGCGGGGGCAGGGCGCACGAAAGCTGAGCTGTCTGTCTTGTCACTCGCTTCATCGTGGCGCGCCGGACGACCAGCTCGATCCAGAGAAGCTGGGCAACCGCGGGTGTG
The DNA here is from genome assembly GCA_040348565.1 of Myxococcales bacterium. Lineage (GTDB taxonomy): Bacteria > Myxococcota_A > Polyangia > Polyangiales > Polyangiaceae > PMG-095. The sequence goes on from JBEQSW010000029.1 coordinate 10,244, forward strand.
TGCAATGCCACGAACGTGAAGGTACGAATCCGGCTGCGCACAGCCATCACCAAGCTTCTTCACCGGGCAATCTTTGTTACAACTGCCACATGCCGCACACGAGCTACGCGCTCTTGGGCGCCATTCGCTCGCATCGCGTCGACTCTCCCTCCTTCGACCGGCGCACCCGCGACCGTCCGAACGCCTGTAATTTGTGCCACCTGGAGCAGAGTGAAGCCTGGGCGTCCGCCCAAACAGCGGCCTGGTACGGAGCCAAGCCTAGGTTCGTCTTGGACCGCCCCACCACCTCCGACCCGACCGCGCCCGCCGGCGCCGTGTTCGCGCTCGCCGGCAACGCGGCGGTACGGGCCATCACGGCCGCCGCGCTCGGCCGTCATGAAAGCTCGGACGACGCGCCGACGCTGCGGCAGCAGCTGTTGGATCAATTGGCTAAAGACGACTACGCCGCGGTCAAAGCTATCGCCGAGCGCTCACGGCGCGCGCTCCCGCCGGGCGTCACCACCGCTCCCCTACCCGCGTCGCTCTTTGCAGGGCTGCTCGCCACCCGCGACCAACGCCCCATCACGATCGCCGAATGACCACCGAACGCTTGCCACTCAATTTGCGCGCCGGCTTGCTGGCGCTTTTCGTGTTCAGCGCGCTGGGCCTGACGCTCGAAGCGTTGCACGGCTTCAAGCTCGGCTTCTACTTGAACGTGGACAACGAAACGCGACGCCTACTGTGGCGGCTGGCCCACGCCCACGGCACCTTGCTCGGCCTGGTCAACGTCGGCTACGCGCTGGCCGCGCACGCTTGGCCCAAGCTCGAAGATCGCTTGGCCGCGCGCGCGCTGTTGACGGCGTTGTGGCTGATGCCGCTCGGCTTCTTGCTCGGTGGCGCCTTTGCGCGCGCCGGTGATCCGGGCGTCTCGGTGGCGCTGGCGGCCGCGGGCGCGGTCGCGCTGCTTTTCGGGCTCGGAAGGATCGCCTGGAAAGCCCATTGATTCCGGACGAAATTGGCCGTCTATTGCCGCGCGTGTCGCTCGTCACCATCAGCCGTGAGCTCTCGCGCCAAGTCGACAAGCTGAAGTTCGCGGCGCCGGTCAGCTACGTCTACAACCCGCTCGCCTATGCCCGGGAGCCGCACGAGCAGTACTTGACCAGCTGGGGCAAGGGGCCGAAAACCGCGCTGCTGCTCGGCATGAATCCGGGCCCTTTCGGCATGGCTCAGACCGGAGTGCCCTTCGGCGACATCGGCATGGTGCGCGACTTCCTGCGCGTAGAAGGCAAGGTCGGGCGGCCCAAGCTCGAGCATCCGAAACGCCCCGTCGAAGGCTTCGCTTGCTCGCGCGGCGAGGTGAGCGGCAAGCGGCTGTGGGGCTTTGCGCAAGATCGCTTCGGGTCGCCCGAGAAGTTCTTCGAGCACTTCTTCGTCGTCAACTACTGCCCGCTCGCGTTCATGGAAGAAAGCGGAGCCAATCGCACCCCCGACAAGCTGCCCAAAACGGAGCAGCAGGCGCTGTTCGCGGCTTGCGACGCGGCGCTGGCGGCCATCGCGCAAGAGCTGAAGCCAAAGTTCGTGATCGGCGTCGGTGCGTTCGCCACCGCGCGCGCCAAGCTCGCGCTCGCAGGCGGCGACTACCGGCTGGCCACCATCTCGCATCCCAGCCCCGCGAGCCCCAAAGCCAACCGCGGCTGGGCCGAGCTGGTGGAAAAAGAGCTTTCAGAGCACGGCCTTTCCGGAATTTTGCCGCGAAAATCGCGCAAATAGCGCCCGCCGCTGGCGCATTTAGCCGGGCCGGCCCGAAAAAATGCGTCTAAGGTACCGCCGCCCCGATGCTCCTCGCCTCTCTCGCACAACTCCCGAAATGGACTTGGACCGTTCACCCGGTGCTTTGGGAACCTCCCAAGGGCCCTGTGGTGGCGCTGGTCGCCGCCTTCGGCGTCATCTCGCTCCTGCTCGGACTGAAGCGCAAAATCGCCGATCAGACCACGACGGGCGTGATGTTCCTGGTGATGGCCGGGCTGATCTACGCCTTGCTCGGCGATCACCTGCCGCTCCGCTACTACAGCTTGCTGTTCGTGGTGGTGTTCTTGGGTGGCCACGCCCTGCTCAACTGGCAAGTCAAACGGGGCGGCGGCAGCTCCGAGGTGGCCAGCGACTTCATCGTCTACGGCGTGCTCGGGGTGCTGGTCGGCGCGCGCCTGGGCCACGTGATCTTCTACGATCTGGATCACGCCATCAAAGATCCGATGTGGATCTTCAAGATTTGGACCGGCGGCCTCGCCAGCCATGGCGCGGTGATCGGCCTGATCATCGCCATGTACTTGTTCACGAAGCGCCGTGGCGTGCCCTTCTTGGAAGGCGCCGATCGCTTCGCTTTCTCGGCCACGCTGGGCGCCACCGTCGTGCGCATCGGCAACCTGCTGAACTCGGAAATCATCGGCCGCGTGGTGCCCGACCAAAGCTGGGGCATGAAGTTCCCGCGCGCGGACATCGCCGGCAGCCTGGATCGCCTGAGCTTTACCGCCGAAGAGCTGGCCAACGTCAAATACCGCTACCCGAGCCAGCTGTACGAGATCGCGCTCGGCATCTCGGTGTTCATCGGGCTTTTGATCGCCGACCGCGCCATGGGCAAGGAAGACCGGCCCCGCGGCGCGATGATTTCCTGGTTTTTCGTGCTGTATTTCGGCGGGCGGCTCTTCACCGAGCACTACAAAGAGTTCGAAGCCGTCGACCCGGGCTCGATGATCACGATGGGCCAGTGGTTGAGCTTCCCCGGCCTCTTGCTGGGCCTCTACGGTCTGTACCGCTCGTTCAAGCGTCGGGAGCCGGTGGGCTGGATCGAGCCTGGTGACGAGCCGGACGAAGACGAAGACGAGGACGAAGACGAAGACGAGGACGTGGCCCCCGCGAAGGGGAAGAGCGCCAGCACGCCGCGCAAGGACGAAAGCGACGAGGACGAGGACGAAGACGAGGACGAGGACGAAGACGAGGACGAGGACGAGGACGAGGACGAAGACGAGGACGAGGAGCAGAAGTCGCCGAGCGCCGATCCCGACGTCGAGTCCGAGTTCGAAGACGGCAAGCTGAAGAAGCGACGCGACCCGTAACGATCTAGAAAAGGGGGCGAAACCCCCGCTCGCCCAGACTGGCCAGGATGCCAAGCCTAGTCACCGTCGAAGCCGAGCCGGAGCCGTTGGCGCTCGATCCCGCCAAAACGGCGGTCGTGATCATCGACATGCAGCGCGACTTCCTGGAGCCCGGCGGCTTTGGCGAGTCGCTGGGCAACGACGTTTCGTTGCTCAAGAAGGCGGTCGAGCCCTGCAAAGCCCTTTTGGCCATGGCGCGCGCCAAAGGCATCCTCGTCATTCACACCCGCGAGGGGCATCGCCCCGATCTTTCCGACGCCCCCAAGGCCAAGGTCGAGCGCGGCGCGCCATCCTTGCGCATCGGCGCCCCCGGCCCGATGGGTCGCATCCTCATCCGCGGCGAGGCCGGCCACGACATCATCCCCGAGCTGTATCCGCTGCCGGGCGAGCCCATCATCGACAAGCCGGGCAAGGGCGCCTTCTACGCGACCGATCTCGGCTCCATCTTGCAGCACCGCGGCGTCGAGACGTTGATCGTGTGCGGGGTCACGACGGAGGTGTGCGTGCACACGACGGTGCGCGAAGCCAACGATCGCGGCTATAAATGCCTGGTGCCCGGCGATTGCTGCGGCTCGTACTTTCCCGAGTTCCATGAGATGGGACTGCGCATGATCAAGGCGCAGGGCGGCATCTTCGGCTGGGTCACCGACTCGAAAAAGCTCGTGAGCGCCTTGGCCTGAACCGGCGCGCGAAAGCTAAAACGCGCCGCTCAACTGGATCTGCGTGGGTCCGACGGCCACCCGCGGCTCCGAAATGCCGGCAAACTTCGGCTTGGGAGCCGCGCTGGCGTGGTCGACATTGCTGGGCGTGGCGGTGAAGAACAGCACGGTGCCGAGGACCAAGCCCGCGCCGCCGACCCCGAAGGCAATGGTCGAGAAATTGCCCAAGCGCTTCGCCGAATCCAAATCGCTCTGGTCGTTGGGCGAGCAGACATTGTCCGGACAACGGCCTTGCAAGTCCTTGTGCCGCTGCAAGGTGAGCAAGCCGAGCACGCCGCCCGTAGCCAAACCTGCCGCGCCAATGCCGAGCGAAACGTACGCCCCCGCGCGGCTCGGCTCACGCTTCGGTAGCGGGCTCGGTGCTGCCACTCGCGCGGGCGCCGGCTCTGCCGTCGGCGCAGGCGGCGCGGATGTAGGTTGCGCGGTGCTCGTGTCGTTCACCGGCGGAGTCGGGGCAACGACCGCGTTCGGATCGCGCGACAACGTCAATGTGACGGTCTTTTTTTCACCGTCGCCGAGGGTGACGCGGGCGCCGGAGCGCAAGAAGCCAGGAGCCGACACTTCGATGCTGTGCTCACCCGGGTCGCTCGGCACCTCACTGTCGAGCAACGCGCTTTGCAGCACGTTGCCGTCGACCTTCACTCGCATGTCGGCGACCGCCGCCACTTTGACGATCAGACCGCCGATGCGTGGCTTGGCCGCGTCCAGCACGCGTTGGGCGCGTTCGAGCGCCTTGGTCAGCGCGGGCGTTGCGTCAGCCGGTTGCGGCTCGCGCAGCACCTTTCGCAGCACCTCCGTGCCCTCCACCAGCCGCCCCACGCTCACGTAACACTCGCCCAAACGACTGGCGACCACCGCGGAGTGATAAAGCTTTTCGGCGCGCTCCAGCTTGGGCAAGGCCTCTACACAATTGTTGGCTTGGGCCAGCTTCAAGCCTTCGACCGCCAGCGCGCGCGCAGCGGCCGTCTCTGCAGCTGACGCATCTTCCGCGCGTGCCACCGACGGGTGCAATTGTGCCACGGTACCAAATAGTCCCAAAAGGGAGGCCAGCAGGGGGCTGCGTCGCTTCATGCCCGGCTAAGCGGCTTATGCACCGGGACGCTTAAGCCGTTGCAGGACCAGATAGCGCCAAACCGCGCGCTCTTGGGTGACATCATGAGAACACAATCCCTTCATCGCTCGGCGCTCATTGGCAGCGTCACTCTGCTGGCTGCGGCCGCTTGCAACAACATCGTCGGTCTCACGGACTTGACGGTTCAGGACGCGGCGATTGCCGGCAACACCGACAACAACCCGGGCGGGGGAACCCACAATACGACCGGCGGCAGCAGCACCGACCCGAGCGGAAACGCTGGCAGCGACGCCACCGGTGACGCCGGAACCGCTTCCAACGCGGAAGCCGGAGCCGGTGGCGAGCCGGGCGTCGAGGTCGTCGGTGAATGCGCGACCAACCAAGACTGCATCGACAAATATACGATGGATCCCGCCGAAACCGGCGCCGGCGGCGCTGGCGGTGAAATCGCCGCGGTGTGCGTGAAGCCCGAGCAGCGCTGCGCGAAGCTGCTGAGCGAAGACTGCACGACCATCACCGGCGACTACACGAACGATCGCGCCATCATCCTGGGCTCATTGTTCTCGACGATGGGCGCGCAAGCCGCGACCAACCTCCCGCGGCAACAAGCGGCGGCGTTGGCCATCGAGCAGATCAACGCCGTCGGTGGAGTGCCGGGCGGCGATTCGTCCGCCGACGCCCGCCCGCTGGTGATGGTGTCGTGCGACGAATCGACCAACCTGGTGCGCGCCGCCGAGCACTTGGTGAAAGACCTGAACGTCCCGGCGATTGTCGGTCCCAACACCAGTCAAGACACGCTCGACGTGTCGGCCAAAGTCACCGTCCCCGGCGGCACCGTCGTGATCACGCCCACCGCCGTCGCGTCCAGCATCACCGCGTTGAGCGACAAGGATCTCACCTGGCTGATGGTGCCGTCCGACGTGCAGCGCGCGCCGCTCATGATCAGCCAGATTGGAGTGCTCGAAGAGCAGCTCAAGGCCGATCGCAACGTGAGCACGGTGAGGCTCGGCATCGTCTTCCGCAACGATGCGCTGGGCGTCGGCACACGCACGTCGTTGAACGAGCTGATCTTGAACGGCAAGAGCCTGGCCGACCCGCTGAACCTGGGCAATCACGTCGAAATCGACGGTTACGCCGCCACCGACACCGACCTGCAGGCCCTCGTCAGCAAATACCTCGAGTTCGCGCCCGACATCATCGTGTTGGCGGGCACGGCCGAAGCCGTCACCAAAGTGATGGTGCCGCTCGAAGCCCAGTGGGTGGGCGACACCCGGCCCTACTACGTCCTGATCGACTCGACCAAAGTGCCCGAGCTCCTCACCGCCGTCACCAACAACGACGATCTGCGAATGCGCGTGCGCGGCACCGGCATCACGCCCGGGCCGGCCGGCAAGGACACGCCCGCCGAAGCCTACAACGCCTTCAAGATCGACTACGACGTGCGCTACGCGGGCAGCACCTCCACCATTTCCGGTATGGGCCCCGCGCACGACGCGGCCTACGCCATCGGTCTGGCGCTCGCGGCCACGAAGGATCAGCCGGTGTCGGGCGCTTCGGTCGCCGCAGGCTTGCGCAAGCTCGCGGGCGGCGCGACCAAGCTCACCACGATTGGCACCAACTTGCTCTCCGCTTTCCAGAAGCTGGGCACCAGCGCCGGAATCACCGCCGTCGGTAGCTTCGGTGTCTTGGATTGGGACAGCAACGGCGCCGTCAAAGGCGGCACGCTCGAGATGTGGTGTATCGGCGGAACCACCGCCAAACCTGCCTACCAAAGCTCGGGGCTGATGTTCGACATCATGTCCCAACAGCAGACTGGCACCTACAAACAATGCGGTCAGTAGCAAGAACGCCTCACTTCGCGGCCCGCGCGGTGGTGCCTTAATGCCGTCAACCTCCGGTCGTACAGCTGGCGAGGCCCGAGCGTTGACGCAATCACAACCTCGCGAAACTTTTCCTACGAGCGGACTACAGCCGCTATCGCAGGAACCCTTGCAGGTTCCGTTCGCCGTCGGCGACGTGATCGCCGGCAAGTACGAGGTCGTCGGTCTGCTCGGTAGCGGCGGCATGGGCTACGTGATCTCGGCGCGCCACACCGAGCTCGGCGAAATGGTCGCGCTCAAGTTCCTGCGCCCCGAAGCCTTGGCGCACGCGGAGCTGGTCGAACGCTTTGCGCGAGAAGCGCGCGCGGCGGCCAAGATTCGTAGCGAGCACGTCGCAGCCGTCTTCGACGTCGGCACGCTGGATGACGGCACGCCGTTCATCGTGATGGAGTATCTGGCCGGCAAAGATCTGGCCGACTACCTGCACCAAGAAGGCGCGCTTCCCATCAGCGTGGCCGTCGAATACATCATGCAGGCCTGCGAAGCGCTGGCCGCCGCGCACGCTCACGGCATCGTGCACCGGGACATCAAGCCCGAAAACCTGTTCCTGACGCAGCAGGCGCAGGGCATGCACACCATCAAAGTGCTGGATTTCGGCATTTCCAAGATCGCCTTGCCGCGCGGCAAGCGCGATTTGGTGCGCACGCAGATGGCGCTCGGCTCGCCCGTGTACATGTCACCGGAGCAGATCCGGCGCAGCGATCAGGTCGACGCGCGCTCGGACATCTGGGCCATCGGCTGCGTGCTGTTCGAGCTCTTGACGGGGGTGACGGCGTTCGACGAGCCGTCCTTGCTCGAGCTGAGCGCATCCATCTTGGAGCGCGAGCCGGTGCCGCTGCAGACGCTGCGGCCCGACGCCAGCGAAGAGCTGGAGCAGGTCGTGCTCAAGTGTCTGGCCAAGAATGCCGACGAGCGCTACCAGAACGTGTCCGATCTAGCAGCGGCGCTGTATCCGTTCGGGCCGCGCCGAGCGCGCATCTCGGCCGAGCGCTGCTACCACATGCTCAAGAACGCCGGCTTGGTGTCGAGCGAGCCGGCGCTCGCCAGCGCCTTTCCGCCGTCGCTCGCCTCGGGTCGCATCACCGCGCCATCGGTCGGCGCCACGCGCACGACGACCCCAGCTGCCCTCGACATCGTCATCGGAGACGACGACGTCCCTTCGCGGCTCTCGAAAAAGGGCCGCAAAACCGGCCTGTTCGTGGGGGTCGGGCTGGTCTTGGCGGCCGCCGCAGCGTTCGTCGTCGTGCGCGGGCAAGGCGCCTCCACGGCACCGACCGCCGCCGCACCCGCTCGCGGCGCGGAGCTGCCGACTCCTCCCGCTTCGCCTCGCCCCACCACCGTCATCGATCTCGACCAAGAGGCATCCGCAATGTCCGGCACTGCTCCCGCCGGACAAGCCAGCGCTTCGTCCAAAGTTGGGAGCGGCGCGAACGCCCGTAGCAAGACGGGCAAAGCGGCCCGCCCCGTCCACACCGCGGCTGCCGTCGGTAAGCGCCCTCGCGCCGACGACGAGCTGGATCCCGGCTTCTAGCGCCGTTCCCCCGCTCCGCATCCGGGGGTGCGCAGCGTGGGTGAGAGCAAGTGGATGCGCGTGCATGCGCGTAGCTCTGCGCGCGAGTAAGCGCGTGTAGTCGGGACAAATTAGTCTGAATGCTCACCGTCAGCGATCTGGCCAAAGTTTGGCCGGGAGCGGCCGTTCTATAACCCGTGGCGAATTCGCCGAGTGTCAGGCCATCGCGGCAAAGTGTGCCGCCACGGCTCGTGGTGAGACACGAATCGACGGGACTCTCTCTCGGTGCGAGGGACCGTTTGCGCGCGGCAGTGTTGAGTGGCGTCGCGGGCTACGTCGACGCGGCTGGATTGTTGTCGTTGGCGGCGCTGTTCCCGGCGCACATCACGGGCGAGCTCGTGAGCGAAGCGGTCGCATTGTCGTCCGCGCATCGCGATGGCAGCCCCTCGCGTTTGTGGATGCTCCCGGTGTTCATGCTGGCGGTAGCGGTGGCCGCAGTGGTAGCGCGCGTCGAGCGCCGCGCGGGTCGAGCTCCCACGGCCATGTTGCTGTCGCTCGTGGCGGCGGGCCTATTGGCGCTCACGTTCAGCGGCGCGGCGCTGCGGCTCTGGCCGGGTGTGCATGGGCTGGCCGACGGACGGCTCAGCGCCTGCTGCGCGGTGGCGGCCATGGGCTTTCAGAACGCGCTCATGCGCGAAGCCTTGAACGGCTCGGCGCCGACCACGTTCATGACCGGCAACCTGACGCAGCTGGTGATCGAGCTGGTCGACCACGTGTTTTCGGTGGGCCGACGGCCGGGTATTCTGGGTGACGTCGAGCGCAGCGTGAGCCGTGCGCGCTTGAAGACGGCGGCCATCGCGCTGGCGTCGTTCTTGGGTAGCGCCGCGATGGGCGCCTATTTGACTCGCGCTTGGGGTGCGCTCAGCGCGCTCGTGCCGGCGTTGTTGGTCGGGATGCTCAGCGCCCACGCCTTTCGCGAGCGACGAGCGCGACCGGCGGCGGCCGCGGAGCCGCAGCCCACCGTAGGGATGCGTCGCCCGACGCCGATTCAACGCCCCCTCGCCAAACACGCCCGCCCCGAATCCGGTACGCGCTTCAAAGCCGTGCGGCCTCCGAACGAAAAGTCTGCTGACGACGAGAAAAAAGAAGAGTCGGCCTAGACGGCGTGTTTGAGCCGCTGGTCTCGGGTCGCGTCTCGAGCCGGACTCATGCTGGCAAACGCGAGCGAGCGCAAAGCGCTCGCCAGGACACCCTCACCCGACCTTGGCGACAGCAGATCACGATCCACGAGCGAGAGGAGGCCCGCGATAAACTCGGCGAGGCCGAGCGCCGATCGCGCCCCAGGTCAAAAGCGACGCAGGACACACAACGCGAAGCACGGAGGAGAACTAGACCTTGAGGTGCTTGTTCACGATCTCGTCCGAGAGCTCGTCCATCTTGCCGGTCGCCACGGCGCGACCGCGGTCCATGATGCAGAAGTAGTCGCCGACGCGGCGGGCGAAGGGCAGCTTTTGCTCGACCAGTAAGATGGTCAAACCTTGCTCCTTCAGCGCAATCAACACGTCGCCGATCATGGACACGATGTTGGGCTGAATGCCCTCGGTCGGCTCGTCCAGAATCAGCAGCTTCGGATCGATGGCCAGCGCGCGCCCCATCGCCAGCTGCTGCTGCTGGCCGCCGGATAAGTCGCCACCACGCCGGAGCAGCATGCTCTTCAGCACCGGAAACAGCTCGAAGATGCGCTCCGGCACCTCTTGCTTCTTGTCGGCCCGCGCCGCCAAGCCGGTGCGCAGGTTCTCGTGCACCGTCATTTGGCTGAAGACTTCACGCCCCTGCGGCACCCAGCCGATGCCCTTCTTGGCGCGCATTTCGGCGCGGCTGGGCGCGATGTCACTACCCATGAAGTTGATCTTGCCGGAGCGAATCGGTAGGGCTCCCATCACGCTCTTGAGCAGCGTCGTCTTGCCGACGCCGTTGCGGCCCATCAGGCAAACGCAGGAGCCCTCCGGCACTTTGAGATCCATGTCCCAAAGCGTGTGGCTCTGCCCATAAAACTGATTCAGGCCTGCGACTTCGAGCATCAGTGCGCGCCTCCGAGATAGACCTCGATGACTTTTTCGTTGCTCTGCACGGCGTCCATGCTGCCTTCGGCGAGGATTTTGCCCTCGTGCAAGACGGTGACGGTACGAGCGATGCTGCGCACGAACTCCATGTCGTGCTCGACCACCACGACCGTGCGTTTGCCGGCCAAGCTGCTCAAGAGCTCGGCCGTCTTTTCGGTCTCCTGGTGGGTCATGCCGGCTACGGGCTCGTCCACCAACAGCACGCGCGGATCTTGCGCGAGCAGCATGCCGATTTCGAGCCATTGCTTTTGACCGTGCGACAAGAGCCCGGCCGGAGAATGCTTCTGCTCCTTGAGCGCGACGGTCTCCAGCACCTCGTCGATGCGTTCTTGCTGAGCCTTGGATAGCCGCGAAAACAGGCTGGCGAACACGCCCTTCTTGCCCGGCAGCGCCAGCTCCAGGTTCTCGAACACGGTGTGGCCTTGAAACACCGTCGGGCGCTGGAATTTGCGACAGATGCCGCGCTCGGCAATTTCGTATTCGCTGAGCTCGGTAAGATCGGTGTTGTCGCCGACCAAGAACACCGAGCCGGCGTCGGGCTTCGTCTTGCCGGTAATGATATCTTGCAGCGTGGTCTTGCCGGCGCCGTTGGGGCCGATGATGCAGCGCAGCTCGCCTTCGTCGAGAATCAACGTAAGATCGGTGATGGCTTTGAAGCCGTCGAAGGCAACGCTGACGTTGTCGACGCACAGCAAAGCCTTGCGACCCTTGGTCAGCGCGTCCACCCGCTGCTGCTCGATTTTGCGCGGCTTGGGCAGCAGGCTGATGCGACGGTTCTTGGGCGTGGGCGAGGGTTTGGGGTCGATTTCGACCTTGCCCGACTCGGGCGCGGCGTCGCTTTCCATGGGTCCTGATACGAGCGTTTCGGTGCTCACGTGGCCGCCTTCTTGCGTTGCAACAGGCTGGCAAGGCCGCCCGGAAAAAACAGCGTCACCGCGATGAACAACACCCCGAGGATGTACAACCACGCCTCGGGCAACGCGACCGTGAACCAGCTCTTGGCCCCGTTGACCACGAAGGCGCCCAGCACGCCGCCCAGCAGGCTGGCGCGCCCGCCGACCGCGACCCAAATGGCCATCTCGATCGAGCTGGAAGGTTGGAACTCGCTCGGGTTGATGATGCCCACTTGCGGCACGTACAGGGCGCCGGCAAAGCCGCAGATCACGGCGGACAGGGTGTACACGAACAGCTTGTAGCTGGTCGGGTTGTAGCCGGCGAAGCGGCTGCGACTCTCTTCGTCACGAATGGCGCACAGCACGCGGCCGGCCTTGGATACGACGATGAAGCGACACAGCAAGAAGACGAGCAACAGCCCGAGCGCCGACAGAGTGTACAAGCCGAGCTTGGTGCCGGAGTCGGCCAGCGCGTAGCCATACAGCGACTTGAAGTTGGTCAGCCCGTTGTTGCCGCCCAGACCCGTCTCGTTGCGAAAGAACAACAGCATCAGCGCGTAGGTGAAAGCCTGCGTGATGATCGAGAAGTAGACGCCGCGAATGCGGGAGCGGAACGCCAAGAACCCGAACACGTACGCCAACAGGCCCGGCACCAGCAGCACCGCCAGCATCGCGAAGCCGAAATTGTCGAACGGCTTCCAAAACCACGGCAGCTCCTTCCAATCCAGGAACACCATGAAATCGGGCAATTTGCTGCGATAGACGCCGGCTTCACCGATCGACAGCATCAGGTACATGCCCATGCAGTAGCCGCCGATGGCGAAGAAAACGCCGTGGCCCAGGCTGAGAACGCCGGTGTAGCCCCACAAAAGATCCATCGCGACGGCCACGATGGCAAAGCACAGGAATTTACCGAACAGCGCGACCAGGTAGTCGGGCACGTGCAACGCCGAGTCGACCGCAGTCACGCTGTTGAGGACCGGGACGAGCATGAACAGCAGGGTGGCCACCCCCAGCCCGATCCAGCCATTGCGAGGAAGGAGCCGCAGCAGCTCCGCTTTCACGTTCACATGGCCTCCGCGGCGCGACCCTTGAGCGCGAAGATGCCCTGGGGACGACGCTGAATGAACAGGATGATCAAGCCCAAGATCACGATCTTTCCGAGCACGGCGCCGGCCGCTGGCTCGAGCAGCTTGTTGAGGATGCCGAGCCCGAACGCGCCCGCCAGCGTGCCCGCCAGCTTGCCGACGCCACCGAGCACCACGACCATGAACGAGTCGACGATGTACTGCTGGCCGAGCTCGGGTCCGACGTTGCCGAGCTGCGACAGGGCCACACCGCCCAAGCCCGCCACGCCCGAGCCGATGCCGAACGTCCACACATCCACGCGCCGGGTGGCGATGCCCATACCGGCGGCCATTTGGCGGTTTTGGGTGACGGCGCGCACGTGCAGACCGAGCGGCGTGCGTTGCAAGATGAACCAGACAAAGCCGGCCACCGCGGAAGAAAAGAGAATGACGGCCAGGCGGCTGTAGGTGAGCACGAAGCCAGGCAACACCTCGATGCCGCCGGCCAGGTAGCTGGGGTTGGCCACCGCGACGTTCTGGGCGCCGAAGATCAGGCGCACGGTTTGAATCAGAATCAGCGAGATGCCCCAGGTCGCCAGCAGGGTCTCGAGCGGGCGCCCGTACAAGAAGCGAATCACGCTGCGCTCGAGCGCCATGCCGATGGCAGCGGTGACGATGAACGCAACCGGCACCGCCACTATCAGATACAGGTCTTGCTGGGCCGGAAAGTAGGCGGTGAAGAACTTCTGCACCGCGTAAGTGGAGTAGGCGCCGATCATCAGCAGCTCGCCGTGAGCCATGTTGATGACCCGGAGCAGGCCGAAGGTGATGGCCAGGCCGAGCGCGCACAGCAAGAGCACGCTGCCGAGGCTCAGGCCGTAAAACAAATTGCCGACGAAGCTGATCAGCATCAGGCGCGATTCGATCACGCCCAGCGCCGCCGAAGCGGCCTTCTTCACCTCGGGATCGGTCTCGGTAGCCTTGCCCTCTTTGCCCGTCATGCGCTCGAGGTCGGGCTTGAACGAAGCGTCGGCGGCCGCCGAGATTGCGGCAATTGCGGCGATTTTCAGGGCTTTGTCGCTGCCGTGCAGGTCAATCTGCGCGAGCGCGAGCCCCATGGCGGTTTTGATTTCGACCACCCGCTATTTGGCGGCGGCGGCGCGAATCAGCGGGGCCAAGTCGTCGTTGCGGCTCTTGGCCAAATCTTTGGCGGCTTCGAGCCGCACCTTGGGATCAGGAAAGCCGAGCTTGAGCGAAGCAAGCGCCGGCTCCAATTGCCGCCGCAGGCGGTTGTCGACGAGCGGCGTGGTGAGCGCGCCCGAAGGTTTGGGGGTGCCGGCGAACACCGGTGAGAGCGCGCTGCCCTCACCGGCGACGAACGCCGCGCCCGCTGCATCGATCCGTAAAGAGTCCTTGGCCAACGCCTCCAGCAGCGCGAGCGCGGCCGGG